>JAOXSF010000047.1 GCA_025800125.1 Marinobacterium sp. | reverse complement strand
ATCGTCGACAGGGTGGTGTAACGGCTCCGCCTTGGGGGTTGTACTTTGTAGATGTGGGGTATTCGCCAGAGTATGGATTGCCTGTATCAACGCTGGGGCCTTACTTTTTGCGTGGTCAGGACTGATCGGTAGAGCACGGGTCAGTACAGAAACAGAAGGTTATATACTCGATAGTCATAGCTGACACTCCAGCCCTGCATCTGTTACTATTTCTGACCTTCGGGAGGCTCTGCTCATAATGCTGCAACAGTCTTGTTGTGCTGGTTTATGTTGTTCAGAGCCGCCCTTATAACCCTGTTATTCTTTCAGCTGCATCTTTGTTGTGGTTGTAATGAAAGCCAGACTTGTGAAGCCCGGTATTGCTGCTTTGTGAGTAAGGCTTTGTTAGTACAGCCTTGTCAGTACAGGAGCTTACTTGATCTGTGGTCAGAACACGCGTAAAAATCTGTGGTATTACCAGTCTTGAAGATGCACTGGCTGCTATTGATGCAGGTGCCGATGCGTTGGGGTTCGTCTTTTATCCACCTAGCCCGCGCGCTGTTACCGTACAGCAGGCTGCTGAAATTATTCGCCGCTTGCCGCCGTTCATTACAACCGTTGGCTTGTTTGTGAACGAAACGACTGATGCTGTTGCGGCTGCCGCAGAGCAAGCGCAGCTGGACGTGCTCCAGTTTCACGGCGATGAGTCAGCACGGTTTTGTGCTCAAACCAGTGCTGTTGCAGGTGGCCGACCATGGTTTCGTGCTTTGCGCATGAAGCCGGGGTTAGATATTAAAGCGCAGGCTGATGACTTTCTGAGTGCGGGTGCGCGAGCCGTTTTGCTGGATGCGTATCGGCCGGGTGTACCAGGCGGTACCGGTGAAACATTTAACTGGGCGCAGATTCCTGAGGCTTTTCCAGGTTCATTAATTCTTGCCGGTGGTCTGACGCCGGACAATATACGTAATGCCATCAGCTGTGTGAAACCTTACGCTGTCGACGTTAGCGGTGGGGTGGAAGCTGCAAAAGGTATCAAAGATAGTCAGAAAATCGATCTGTTTATAAAAGAGGTGGCCCGTGCCAACCAATAATGATCTTGCCAAACTGAAGCAACTGCCCGACGCAACTGGGCATTTCGGCCCTTACGGTGGGCGTTTTGTCTCTGAGACCCTGGTTTCTGCATTGCAGGAGCTGGAACAGACTTATGAGAAGCTCTGGCGAGATCCTGCCTTTCAGGCCGAATTCGACCGTGATCTGGCGCACTATGTTGGCCGTCCCTCTCCGCTGTATTTTGCCGAGCGTCTGACAGCCCATGCGGGTGGTGCGAAGATCTTCCTCAAACGTGAGGACCTCAACCATACCGGTGCGCATAAGGTGAATAACACCATCGGTCAGGCTCTGCTGGCCAAATACACGGGTAAGCCGCGTATTATCGCTGAAACCGGTGCTGGTCAGCATGGTGTTGCTTCTGCAACGGTGGCGGCGCGGTTAGGGCTCAAATGCTATGTATATATGGGTGCTGACGATGTTGAACGTCAGAAACTCAATGTATACCGGATGAAACTGCTTGGTGCTGAAGTTATCCCGGTAGAGTCTGGTACCCGAACGCTGAAAGATGCAATGAATGAAGCAATGCGTGACTGGGTAACCAATGTGGATGATACCTTCTACATTATTGGTACTGCTGCTGGGCCGCATCCCTATCCGAAACTGGTGCGTGATTTCCAGGCCGTTATTGGTCGTGAAGCACGTGCTCAGTGCCTTGAACAAACAGGTCGACTCCCGGACGCACTGGTGGCTTGTGTCGGCGGTGGTTCTAATGCGATTGGCCTGTTCCACCCATTCATTGAAGATGAGGGTGTGCGCATGATTGGTGTCGAAGCCGGTGGTGATGGTGTTGAAACGGGTCGTCATGCCGCTCCATTGACTGTTGGTCGTCCTGGTGTACTGCATGGTAATCGTACTTATCTGATGGCAGATGACGCTGGCCAGATTCAGGGTACACACTCTGTCTCTGCAGGCCTTGATTACCCCGGCGTTGGCCCAGAACATTCCTGGCTGAAAGATTGTGGTCGTGCTGAATACACCGCTGCTACAGACGAAGAAGCGATGGATGCGTTCCGTCTGCTTACCCGTATTGAAGGTATTATGCCTGCTCTGGAGTCCAGCCATGCGGTTGCTCATGCCATTAAACTGGCGAAAGAGATGGATAAGGATCAGACCATTGTGGTGAACCTGTCCGGCCGAGGTGACAAAGATATTCATACCGTCGCACAGATTGACGGTGTTGAAGCCTGAGGACAGAGGAATAACAATGAGTCGAGTTAAAACTGCATTTGAACGTCTGGAACAGCAGGGACGTAAAGCACTGATACCTTACGTTACCGCAGGTGATCCACAACCCGATGTAACTGTACCGCTGATGCATGCAATGGTTGAAGCAGGTGCAGATATTATTGAATTGGGTATTCCGTTTTCTGACCCGATGGCTGACGGCCCGACTATTCAGCTTGCGTGCGAGCGGGCACTGGTACACAACACAACCATTATTGATGTGCTGGGAATGGTGAAAACCTTCCGTGAAACAGACGGTGAAACACCGGTTGTGTTGATGGGGTATCTGAACCCGATTGAAATGACCGGTTATGAGCGCTTCGTTGAGCTGGCAGCTGACGCGGGCGTTGACGGTGTGCTGACCGTTGATCTGCCTCCAGAAGAATCTGGAGAATTCGTCCGGTTACTGAATGAACGTGATATGGATGCGATATTCCTGCTGGCACCGACCACGGAAGAATCCCGTGTTGCTGAAGTATGCCGTCATGGTAGCGGTTATATCTACTATGTGTCGGTGAAAGGGGTAACCGGTTCTGCTGCGCTGGATGTTGAAGAAGTCGCAAGCAAAGTTGCGATGATCCGCAGCCATACCGATATGCAGGTTGCGGTGGGCTTTGGTATCCGCGATGCCGCTTCTGCACGCGCTATTTCTGATGTGGCAGATGGCGCTATTGTTGGCAGTGTACTGGTTAACCAGATCGCGGCCCTGGCAGAAACCCCTGATCAGATTCCGGCAGCGGTTGCTGCCATTGTCAAAGATATGCGCACAGCGATGGATGCCTGAGAGGCGTCGCTGAGTTAATACACAGGCTGAGCTGAGAGAAACATGAGTAACTGGCTGGAAAAAATTGTTCCGTCACTGGGACGCTCTGAGAAAAAGCGTTCCAATATTCCGGAAGGGCTGTGGAAAAAATGCCCTAAGTGTGAAGCGGTTTTGTATCGTCCTGAACTGGAAAAGACTATGGAGGTCTGTCAGAAATGTGATCACCACATGCGTCTGACTGCCCGTCGTCGTCTGGAGTTGTTTCTTGATACGGAAGAGCGTTCTGAACTGGCCGCAGATGTAGAGCCTGTTGATCGCCTCAAATTTAAAGACTCCAAAAAATACAAAGACCGCCTGGTTGCTGCCCAGAAAGCTACTGGCGAGAAAGATGCGCTGGTTGCTATGCGTGGTACTGTTGAAGGCTTGCCAGTTGTAGCGGTTGCTTTTGATTTCCAGTTCATGGGTGGTTCCATGGGGGCTGTTGTTGGTGAGCGTTTCGTGCGCGCAGCCAATGTTGCACTGGAAGAAAACATTCCGCTGATCTGTTTCTCCGCTTCTGGTGGTGCTCGTATGCAGGAAGCATTGATCTCCCTGATGCAAATGGCGAAAACCAGTGCGGTGCTGGAGCGCATGAAGCAGGCGGGTGTGCCTTATATCTCCGTGCTGACTGATCCGGTGTATGGTGGAGTTTCCGCATCGCTGGCGATGTTGGGTGATCTCAACGTGGCTGAGCCAAACGCTTTGATCGGTTTTGCGGGCCCTCGTGTTATTGAGCAGACTGTGCGTGAGAAACTGCCAGAAGGTTTCCAGCGTAGCGAATTCCTGCTGGAGCATGGTCAGGTGGATATGATTATTCATCGTAATGATTTGCGTAATAAGCTGTCGAGCATTCTGCGCAAGTTTACTCGTCAGCCAGCAGCCTGATTCGCAAACATATCAAGCTTGATACAGCCGGTGCCTGCACCGGCTTTATTTTTCCTGCAAATAGCTTATCTGTGGGCTCTTTCCTGCAAGGCTACTTCTTTCAGAGTTTTTCTTGCAATATTAATGTCTAGCCGCTTCCGAAATTGGAGGTGGGTAATATGAGAACCTGGTTTCATGACGCAACAGCGCAAAGAATTTTCCCTGGCCCAGTGGCTTGACTGGGTTGAAAGAATGCACCCGACCGAAATTGAACTGGGCCTGGAACGTGTTCGCCGGGTGTATGAAAGCCTGCAACTGGATTTTGGTAATACACAGCTGGTGACGGTAGCGGGTACTAATGGTAAGGGTTCTACCATTGCCTATCTGGCGACGATTTTGCAGCAAGCTGGGTATCGCACAGGTTGTTATACTTCCCCACATTTTTTGCGTTATAACGAGCGTGTGGTGCTGGAGCAACAACAGGCCAGCGATGAAGCGCTATGTCAGGCGTTTCAAGCGGTGGATGCTGTGCGTGGTGATGTTTCACTGACCTATTTTGAATGGGGCACACTGGTGGCGCTTTATCTGCTGGCGCAGGCAAAACTGGATGTTGCTTTACTGGAGGTAGGCTTAGGTGGGCGATTGGATGCGATTAATATCGTCGACCCACATATAGCTGTAGTGACCTCAATCGGTCTGGATCATATTGACTGGTTGGGGGATGACATTGAGGTTATTGGCGCAGAAAAATCTGGTATTTTTCGGGCCGGGCGTCCGGCTGTCAGCGGTGTTGACCAACCTCCAGCCAGTATTGCTGCAACAGCTCAGCAACTGGGTGCTGTGCTCTATCAGCGAGACCTGGCATTTAGTGTAGAACGTGAAGACGATTGCTGGCACTGGTGTGGTAAGGGCTCTGATGGTGAGTCGCTGAACTACCATAATCTGCCCATTCCCCAGCTGCCATTCCAGAACGCCGCGACGGCATTGCAGGTGCTAGCGTTGTTACCGCAGCAGGTTGACCAGCAGGCGATTATTGAAGGGCTACAACAGGCGCGTATGACTGGCCGTATGCAGGATGTGGCTATTCCAGAAGGTCGCTGTCTGCTTGATGTCGCACATAACCCTCAGGCAGCAGAACTGATGGTTGAGCGTTTGTCAGATTATCAGGGGAAGGTCAGGCTGGTATTAGGGATGCTGGGTGATAAAGACTACGCTCAGGTACTGCAAATTCTGCAGCCTCTGGCTGGTCATTTTTATCTGGCGACACTGAATGGCCCTCGTGGCTGTAGTGCGCAGTCACTGGCAGCAATGTTACCGGACAATGCCCCGGCAGCTTGTTATGATTCGGTAGCGCAGGCGCTGAGTGCTGCACGTCAGGCTCTGCAGGCAGATGAATGCTTGCTCGTCGCCGGCTCATTCTTTACCGTATCTGCTGCGCTGGATGCTTTGAAGACCGAGGACTGATATGACGGAACAGGTGAAATTGCGACTGATCGGGTTGGTAGTCATTATACTGTCAGCGGCGGTGTTGTTTCCTTTGCTGTTTACAGGTGCAGGTTACCAGGAGCGTCACCTGACCAGTGTCATCCCTGAGTCACCTGTATCACCGGTGATTGTCGATGTGCAGCCTGCCAGTGTGGCAATCCCGCCGCAGCTGGATGTTGAACAACCTTCACCGACTCGCCATGTACCTGAAATTCCTGCTGCTCCTGTTGCTGCGGTTGCGCCGCCAGAACCGGTACAAGCTCGACCTGGCATGTCGCTGGTGCTGGCTGAAAAGATTCGTCGTGCCCGTGAGGCTGGTGAGCCGTTACCGCCGGAGGCTCAGCAGGCAAAGGCCAGTCTGAAAATTGAGGAAACGCCGCCAACTCTGGATCAACAGGGCGTGCCTGTTGCATGGACGTTACAGCTGGCCAGTTTTAAAGATGAAGCAAATGCTCAGGGGTTGCGCAAAAAACTGGTTAAAAAAGGCTATAAGGTCTATACCCGCGAGCGCAATGGGCTGGTGAAAGTCTTTGTCGGGCCAGATCTGCAACGAGGTAGTCTGGAGCGTCTCAAGCAGGCGTTGAAGGAAACTATGGGCATGGACGGTATCATTGTGCGTTTTACTACCCGCTGATGATTGGGTTGGCCGAAGGCCTCTGCTAGAATGCGCGCAAATTCTCACAGCTGATATCGAGATATGAACTGGGCTGACTGGACCATCATCGGCATTATTGCCATTTCAAGCTTCTTCAGTCTGCGCCGCGGCTTTATGCGTGAAGCGCTGTCTCTGATTACCTGGGTTGCCGCGTTTATCGTGGCGCGTCTGTTTAATGATGCTCTCGCCGTAGTGCTGGAACCTTATATAGCAACACCTTCACTTCGCCTGATGGCTGCCTTTGCTATTCTGTTCATAGCAACATTGGTGGCAGGTGCCGTGATCAACAATCTTGTAGCCATGCTGGTAAATGCAACTGGCCTGACCGCGACTGATCGCCTGCTGGGGGTTGGTTTTGGCGCAGCCCGAGGGGGCTTGCTGGTCGTTGCGTTGGTGGCTGTTGTCGGTATGACGCCTGCTATTCAGGACCCTTGGTATCAGCAATCCCAACTGATTCCTCACTTTAAAACACTGGAAGACTGGAGCCGTAGCCTTGCTAATGATGTGATGCAGGGTGTCTGGAGCCTCAGTAGTCAGCCAGTAAAGTGATGAATGACTAAGAAGCGTAGAATAAACCCAAACGTAGAATAACCCCTTTCCGAGGTGAGACTGAATGTGCGGTATTGTGGGCATTGTTGCCAAAACATACGTAAACCAGACGATTTTTGATGCGCTGACTGTGTTGCAGCACAGGGGCCAGGACGCGGCAGGGATGGTGACCTCTGACGGAAATCGTTTCTACCTGCGTAAGGATAACGGGCTGGTGAACGAGGTGTTCCGCACCCGTCACATGAAACGCCTGATCGGTAATGTGGGGATTGGCCATGTTCGCTACCCGACAGCAGGCAGCTCAAGCTCTGCAGAGGCGCAGCCGTTCTATGTTAACTCTCCTTACGGCATCGCATTGGCCCATAATGGCAATCTGACTAATGCTGAAGAGCTGGTAGACCAGGTATTCAAAGCTGACTTGCGTCATGTAAATACCAACTCTGACTCTGAAGTGTTGCTCAACGTATTCGCCAATGAACTGCTGGCACAGGGTAAGCTGATCCCAACTGCTGAAGATATTTTCAGTGCTGTTGAGCGTGTGCATGAGCGTGTTAAAGGTGGTTACGCCGTCGTTGCTATGATCACAGGTTACGGCGTTGTTGCCTTCCGTGATCCGAATGGTATTCGTCCAGTGGTATACGGTAAGCGTGAAACACCACAAGGTGATGAGTATATGGTTGCCTCTGAAAGTGTGGCGCTGGATACTGCTGGTTTTACTCGTGTGCGTGATTTGGCACCGGGTGAGGCGATCTTTATTGACCTGGAAGGTAATGTCAGCACTCGCCAGTGTGTTAAAAACCCGCATCTGACGCCTTGTCTGTTTGAATACGTTTACCTGTCTCGTCCAGACTCAATCATTGACGAGGTTAATGTTTATAAATCCCGTTTGCGTCAGGGGATCTACCTGGCGGAAAAGGTGAAACGTGAGCGCCCAGACCATGACATTGATGTCATCATCCCGATTCCAGATACCAGCCGTACGGCTGCGCTTGAGATGGCTAATCACCTGGGTGTGACTTTCCGTGAAGGCTTCATCAAGAACCGTTATATTGGTCGTACTTTTATCATGCCTGGCCAGGGGCAGCGTGCTAAATCTGTGCGTCGCAAGCTGAACCCTATCGAACTGGAGTTCAAAGATAAGGTCGTAATGCTGGTAGATGACTCTATCGTACGTGGTACTACTTCCCAGCAGATTGTGCAGATGGCCCGTGAAATGGGCGCGAAGAAAGTGTACTTTGCTTCTGCTGCACCAGCGGTTCGTTATCCAAATGTCTACGGTATTGATATGCCCGCAGCAGATGAGCTGATTGCCCATGGTCGTACCGATGATGAAGTGGCTGATGCTATTGGCGCTGACTGGATGCTCTATCAGGATCTGGATGATCTGAAAGCCAGTATCAGTGCTGGTAACGATACCATTGAAGACTTTGATGCCAGTGTTTTTGACGGCATTTATGTAACTGGTGATGTAGACGAAAACTACCTGGCCCGTCTGGAGCAGAAGCGTAATGATGCTGCTAAAGCGGGACAGGGGGCTAAAGCGCAGTCTGGTAGTAACAAGTCTGCAGATCTGCAGAGCCAGCTGAGCTAATTTATTTGTTCCGCTAACCCATAAAGGAACCGACACCGATGTCCAGACCTGGTTTCGAGCGCGAGGAGCGCATTCAGTTCGACCTGGAAGACTGCGGGTTTGAAACGTTAGCCCTGCGAGCAGGCCAGCTGCGTAGTGGTGAAGGGGAGCATGGCGACCCGATTTGCACGACTTCCAGCTTTGTCTTCTCCAGTGCGCGGGAAGCTGCAGCCCGTTTTGATGGTGAAGAGGAAGGTAATATCTATTCCCGCTTCACTAACCCGACAGTGCGTGCATTTGAGCAACGCATTGCCGCGATGGAAGGAGGTGATCGCGCCGTAGCAACGGCCTCTGGTATGGCGGCAATCCTCAGCGTGGCGATGTCACTGCTGAAGGTGGGTGATCATATCGTCTGTTCACGCAGTGTGTTCGGTTCCACGGTTTCATTATTTCAGAAATACATCAGCCGGGCGGGTATTGAAACGACTTTTGTTGATCCGACGGATCTGGAGGCCTGGAAAGGTGCGGTGCAGGATAATACCCGTTTGCTGTTTCTGGAAACGCCTTCTAATCCGTTGTCGGAGTTGACTGATATTCAGGCTGTGGCTGCCATTGCCCATGAGGCCGATGCATTGTTGGCTGTAGATAACTGTTTCTGCACACCTGCATTGCAGCAGCCATTGTTACTGGGTGCTGACATCGTTGTGCATTCTGCAACCAAATACCTTGATGGCCAGGGCCGTTGTATTGGTGGTGCGGTTGTAGGGCGTGAACAAGAGATGGAAGAAGTGTTTGGCTTTATTCGTACGGGTGGAGCCTGCATGAGTCCGTTTAACGCCTGGGTATTTCTGAAAGGACTTGAAACGCTCAGTCTGCGCATGCGTGAGCACTGTCGTAATGCTCAGGAACTGGCGCAGTGGCTGCAACAGCAGCCTGGTATAGACAAAGTTCACTATGCCGGTCTGGAGGATCACCCTCAGCATGAGCTGGCACAGCGTCAGCAGAAAGGCTTTGGCGGCGTACTGTCTTTTGAGGTTGCTGGTGGCCAGGAGCAGGCATGGCGCTTTATTGATGCGACAGAGATGGTATCTATTACGGGTAATCTGGGTGATGTGAAAACCACTATTACCCACCCTTATACCACCACCCATGGGCGTATGAGTGCTGAAGATAAAGATGGTGCAGGTATTGGTAAAAACCTGATTCGTCTGTCTGTTGGTCTGGAAGCACTGGATGATCTGAAAGCTGATATGCAGCGAGGCCTGAACGCGCTGTAAGCTTTACAGGGCCAGGCTTTACAGGATGAAGCTGTACAGGCCCTGCTTTGTAAAACGAAGCATATCTGTGGCTTGCTGTCAGGATACATGCTGTCAGGATACACTGAGGAAACCGGCCTTTCTAGCCGGTTTTCTTATATCTGATGCTGATTGTTTACAGGAAAAGACATCCACATACTTGTTAGTGAAAGCCGGAAATAATCTCGTGGCAGGCTCCTGTTTCATTAAGATAACTGCGCTTTAGCCAGATGGCATCCAGTTCAAAACTAAAGGTCTGGTACTGAAATAAAGCATCCAGTTTTTGCTGAACCAGGCCCAGGCTGCTCTGACGATGGCGTTCGTTATGCCGAAACAGCGTAATATGCGGAATATATTTACGCTCCTCCAATTTGATACCGGCTTCTCTCAGGCGGTGGCACAGTTGAGTCTGCAGGTTTAACAGTGCAGGGTCTGGTGTTACTTTCAGCCAGAGCACACCGCTATTGAAGTGTCCGATACCTGCACAATTCAGTGTTAACCGAGGAATAGTCAGACTGTCCAGTGCCTGCTCGATACGTTCCAGATTATTGAGAGGTTGTTCTCCAGGAAAGGCCAGCGTCAGATGTAGCTGATCACAGCGGGTTGCTTTTAATTCAGAGTGGTCAGATAGTTCAGTGCTATCAAATTGTGCCATCAATTGACTGATCTGTTGGCGTAGTTCGATGGGTTGGTCAATGGAGATAAACAGACGCATAGATAATTACCGGATGGTCAGGCCAGGCTGTCAGGTGTTGTGTGGTTACCTGAAATATAGATAAGAGATGTTGCGTTGAAAATTATTCTGGCTCCGATGGAAGGGGTTGTTGACCCTCAGGTGCGTGAACTGCTTAGTGCCATAGGTGGTATAGATCAGTGTGTAACTGAGTTTGTTCGTATTAGTGATCAGGTATTGCCTGCACGGGTTTTCCGGCGATTGTCGCCTGAGCTTCATAATGGTGGTTATACCCGCAGCGGCACTCAGGTGGTGTTGCAGTTACTGGGTAGTCACCCTGAGCTGATGGCACGCAATGCGTTGAAAGCAGCAAAACTGGGTGCCCCGGCGATTGATCTCAATTTCGGCTGTCCAGCTAAAACCGTTAACCGGAACCGGGGTGGAGCTGTGTTGCTCGATACACCGGATGAAGTGTATAAGATTGTTCGCGCGGTACGGCAGGCTGTACCAGAGCATATTCCAGTTACCGCTAAAATGCGGTTGGGCAATAAAGATAAAACTTTGGCATTGGATAATGCTCAGGCTATCGCCGAGGCTGGAGCTAATGGTTTGGCCGTACATGCGCGTACTAAGGTAGAAGGTTATCGCCCACCTGCTCACTGGGAATGGATTGCACGTATTCGTGAAGCGATTGATATTCCTGTGGTCGCGAATGGTGAGGTCTGGACTTTTGATGATTATCAGCGTTGCCGTGAAGTCAGTGGCTGTGATGATGTGATGATCGGCCGAGGCCTGATTGCACAGCCTGATCTGGGGCGTCAAATTGTTCAGCAGCGGGAGGGGCTGCCAGTGTCAGTGTTACATTGGGGGGAAGTGTGCCAGTTATTGCTGGAATACCAGACCATGTTGGAAGTAGATGTTGCACCAAAGTATGTGCATGGCCGCATCAAGCAATGGCTGCATATGATGCGCAATCATTATGTGCAAATAGCCGAGTTTTTCCCGGTGATCCGGTCTGTAACAGCTCCTGCGGATGTCAGAAGGCTGTTGTTACAGGAAGTTGAACGTAATACAGGTGCTATGTGATAGTGATCCAATACAGTTGCTAATATCTCTTTAGCAACGGGATCCTGTGTCCAGTATTTATATCGAGCGCCTGCCTGCCACTGTACCTGTTATCTTTATATTTTTTATTGCGGGTTTTCTTGACCTTATACGCGCTATTGTCTGAAAAACTGTTATAAATCAGTCAGTGATTGAACTTTACCCATAATCTGTGGCCTCATCTGGCTGCATGGAATGTTACTGCCAGTCTGGAGGCCACAATGAAAGGATGGGTTGCGCCCGCCGAAACGCTGATGGGAAATATGCGTTTCCCTGCTAAATTTACGCTGGTCAGCTTTCTGTTTCTGATTCCGTTATTGCTGACATTGGTTCTGTACTGGCAGGAATCGGCACGTAGTACAGATCAGTTACATCGTGAATTACAGGGTATGAAGTTGATCCGTCAGCTGGAGCCAGTCCTTATTGAAGCGGGTAACCACCGAGGCCTGGTGCATGCCCAGAAGAATGGTGATGCCAGTGTAGGTGGCCAACTCAGTTCTGTGCGTAATACGTTGGCGCAGCATCTGCGAAGCTTACAGCAGCTTGGTAACAATGCAGAGACGCCTGCTTCGGTACGAGATGGCATTAATGGGCTGCAGCAGCAATGGCAAAACTTGCAGGCTAGTAGTGGTGCAAATGCGCAATCACTATTTGATGCCCATAATCAGCTGATTAAAGATATTCGAATGCTGTTTGTTCAGGTTTCCCGCAGTTATGTGTTGGAGCTGGACAGTGATGCACACACGACTTTTCTGATTGATATGGCTGTTATTGAGCTTCCAGCTTTGATGGACGAAAGCAGCAAGTTGCGTGATGCAGCTACGGGTATTGCTGCTATGGGACAGTTCAGTCCTGATACCTTCATTTTTCTTAGTAATCAGTTGAATAAAGTGGCTGAGGCCGCTCCCCTGCTGGAACAGGGTATTGTACGTGCAGCTCAGGTAGGTTCTGAGAGTGGTTTACAACAGGAAATTCGGACTGCTGAGGGGCAGTTAGGGCAGTTGCAGAGCTTTATTCGCTCGCAAGTACTTGATCCTGACCGCATTCGGGTGTCTGCGGACAGGGTTTTCCAGCAAAGCAGTGATAGCCTTCGCCCTATGGTGGAGCTGTATGACCATATGATGCCTATGCTTCAGGTTCTACTGGAAAAGCGCCTGGCTCGTCTGGAATTACACCGAAATCTGGTGTTGGGAGTGATTCTGGTAACGGTGGGTGCAGCTTTCTACCTGTTTATGGGGTTCTACTGCTACACCATTGGCATGGTCACGCGTTTCTCAAAACAGGCTGCAACGTTGGCGGCTGGTAATCTGAGCGTCCGTCTCGAGGTAACGGGGCAGGATGAGATGCGCGCTGTAGGTGAGGGCTTTAACCAGGTTGCTGAAGGTTTTCAGCAGCTTGTACGTCAGACTGTTAGTTCAACAGCTCGAGTTGCTGATGCAGCCGGTGCTATGAACCATGAGTCGGCCTTGACCCTGGAGGGAGCTGCTCAGCAACAACGTGAAGCGGAAATGATTTCACAGGCTGTGGCGGAGCTGGCACACAGTGCTGATGATATTCGCAATCATAGTACGGTAGCCGCCAATTCAGCGCGTCAAGCCGATGAGATGGCAACAGAAGGGCGCAATGTTGTAGAGCATACAGCACAGTCTTTTACCAGTATGATGGATGAAGTGGCGCGAACATCTGAAGTGATGGGGCAGCTGGATATAGATGTACAGGCGATCGGTGATATTTCAAGGGTAATCAGGGAAATAGCTGAACAGACTAACCTGTTGGCATTGAATGCAGCAATTGAAGCGGCTCGGGCGGGTGAACAGGGGCGTGGGTTTGCTGTAGTAGCAGATGAAGTACGCAATCTGGCACAGCGTACCCAAACGTCAACACATGAAATTCAGCAAACTATTGAATCGTTGCAGGCATGTACCCGTAACTCGGTTGATCTTATGACGAGTACCCAGCAGCAGGTGAGTGCCAATGTGGAAGACATTACCCGTGCGGGTGAATTGCTTGGTGCAATTGATAATACAGTGGCAGATATGAATCGTAAAAATGCACAAATTGCCACAGCGGTACAGGCACAAAATCAATTGATCGAGCGACTGCAAGCTAATATTGCCAGTGTATCTGATGTAGCTGACAATACTGAAGGCTCGGCCCGTCAGAATGCACGACTGGCGCAGGATATGTCTGCATCTTCTACACATCTTCAGGAGAGTTTGAAAGCATTTAATGCAGGGTAGCCCAGGTGTGTATGTTGCGTCGCTTCTTTATATCTTGCAGCCAGACGCTATATGCGTCTGGCTGATAAGGGCTCTTTTTCTGGCCATATCAATGAGTAAGAGCACGCTAGCCCATACCTTCTACATAGCGTTTCAGGCAATCCATGCACTGAGGCCCAAAGGTTGGAGAATGCCATCACAATAGCAACCAGGTGGAGCACGGTCGCGTTTAGTAGAAGCCTGGTTTTATTTCAATCGTTCGTGGCTTCACTGCTTCTGGAATTACCTGTAATAAATCGACATGTAACAGGCCGTTTTCCATGATTGCACCTTCTACCTGAACATAGTCTGCGAGCTGGAATCGGCGTTCAAAATTACGTGCTGCAATCCCCTGATAGAGATATTGACGGCCCTCTTGTATCGGTTTTTTCTGGCCGGTGATCGTTAGTGTGCCCGGTTCACTCTGAACGTGAAGCTCATCCTGTTCAAAGCCTGCTAGTGCCATGGTGATGCGATATTTGTGCTCGCCCAGCCGTTCAATATTATAAGGGGGATAATTTGGCTGACTCTGCTCGCCACGGTTCATCTTGTCCAGTGTCGTTGCCAGGCGGTCGAAGCCAATTGCAGAGCGGTAGAGTTGGGACATATCAAATTCACGCATCATCATATCCTTTGTCAGGCAGTATGGTTTCAGTTTTCAGTGCGACCCGAATGGCTTCGCACTTTAGCGGACCCCGACAGGGCATCCCCGAAGTGTTGCTGTCATGTACAAGCTGTCGTTTGCCGCTTTTGCTCTATTTAGCGGCCACATTCTGTTGATAATGGCTTGGATGGATTATTTCAAGGGGTTTTGTTTGTTGGCCTGACTTTCCTTGCGTACGTACGAAAACGAAAAAGACAGCCGCTCAGGCATATGTTTTGTTATCTGGTTACTTATAAAGTATTGGCTTGGCTCGCTGACGATGGTAGCGTGGGCCCCGCCAGCATTTATTACAGCAAGGAATGCCTGATGTCCGTAGAGACAATATTCAGAATTGCCCTTTATCCTTTTGTTCAGGAGTCGATTGCCAGTCTGCGTGATATGACTTCACTTCGCGGCCATGCAGGTATGCCTGTTATGGACAAGGTCGAAGATTTTGTGTTTAACGGTTACGCCGTCTGTACTCGCATAAATGGTAGCCTTGACGGTGCTATTATTATGCACCATCACCTCGATACGGCAGTTGCTGTAGGCAATGATGTGGCTCACTCTATGCTAGGCGATATGCATGAGCATACCGAAGTTGATGAAGAGTTGGGTAAGGCATTGGCTGAGTGGGGTAACACCATCGTTGGTCGTGCGACAGACTTCCTGGGTAAGCACCATCTCGGGTTTGAGTTTTCTGCGCCTGTGTTTACTACGTCCCTGGATGATCTGAACGCATTCTTTGCGGGTGTACAGCACGTGGTAACCGTGCCCATTACAATTGATGGTGTCGGTCAGTATTACTTCCATCTGCTGGTGCGCACCGGTAGCTATGAGGCATTGGAGCTGGCGCGTCATCAGATTGGTAGTGAGGCTCTGAGTGAGCCTGTCAGTGCTGATCGTGTCGTTGCCATCCCGAATCCAGACCCTTACCCGTTACCGTATGAACGCCGCATTCTGCTGGTAGATGACAGTGCATTGATTCGTCGTGCGGTGCACCGCTTCCTCAATGAATTGGGCTACGGCAACATTGTTGAAGCTGAAGATGGCCGTGAGGCTGTTACCGCAGTTGAAGAGGGCGATATTGATTTCGTTATCATGGATGTGGTGATGGAAAATATGAACGGCGATGAAGCGCTTCGTCAGATGCGGGTGCTTGACCCGGACATTCCTGTCGTCATGTTGTCTTCCGTTACGGATGAGAAAGTTGTTGATCGCTTCCGTAAGCTCGATATTTCCGCCTTTATCTTCAAACCACTCAGCAGTGATCAGGGGCCTCAAGTTCTTAGCCAGTGCCTGAAAATATAAGTGCCTGAAAATATAAGTGCTTAAAAGCTCAGACATTGAACAACCCGGTTAAGAGCCAGATGCCTGAGCGTTTAGGCATCTGGTCAAATTCAGCATCAGGTTATTTTACCGTTTGCTTGCTTGGTATTTTGCCAGGTCTGGTATGCTCTGGCCGATGCACCAGCCAGGGCTTTTAACTGGCAGTTAACGGTGTTCGAAGCGGTGTTTTATCATCTATGTGCCGAAACCACTGATACATTGCCGAGCTTCCCTCATTGTCTACGTTCGGTGCTGCCCTGTCTGCGGCAATATCATCTGTACAGATCGTGCGCATCTCTATACTGAAACGTGCCAGTCCTGTCGTGTTGACTGCGCTGGCATGCAGGTGTGCGCTGGCAAAATTCAGTACATCTCCCGGTTCCAGCATAATCTGTATGGCGTTTTGTTCATTGACTGTTTCTGTTGGGCCAGGAGCTGAGGGATAAGCAACTGCTCGTTCAAGTTCGCTTTTTTTGCGGGATGCCAGGTAATCCTCAAAGCACCACTGTGCTGTTGTGTTCGCCAGTGGTTGTTGCCAGTAATCCGGGTAGAAGGTAATACTGCGTTGTGGCTCAAGCGGGTAAAGCGGTGCCCACCAGTTCTGCTGGCAATGAATATTGCTACCCCAGCTGTCTCGGTGGTGACCAATTGCAGCCGTTAACGCGCCATCATGGCTATTGTCAGTGGGCACAATACGCATCGGGAAGTGGTCGTAGCAGGTTGTTTCCAGATCAACACCGCACTGTTCTAATACCTTAAAAAAGAGAGCCCGCATCGCTGGGTCACGTCGAAAAGCTGTTTGTACAGCACCGGTGTGTTGCAAAAATGTGGCGCGGTTCAGGTGTTGTTGTGCTGTTGGTGGATAGATGCCTGAGAGTGCTGTGCGTAGTTGCTGATCGGCTGTTTCTATCAACGCCAGCATGGCTGGAACTTGTTTATAGATCAGCAACTCTCCGCTGAACAAACGTTCTGAGCGTTGCTGGTCATCCATAGCTGCCTCAATAAACGAAATTTTCATGCGTGCTACAGGGGCCTTGTGTTAGTGGCAGAAGCTTCAGATCTGAGATCTTTTGTGAACGGTTGAAGGTTGTACAGAGTTATACGATGTTCGTGGTAAACCGTGCAGGGACAATTTCAAAAAGTCTTCGCTGGTCAGCATGTGATTGTTATGAACGCTGCTCAAGTAAGCTTTTATGGCCTTCAATTGCACTTTCTGGCAAAGCCCGTTAAGGTTCGCCCTTCAATCGGGTGGCACCTTAATCTTACAGGTGTAAGAAACCCTGAAATAATCTGTGACAGCTTACGCTGGCAGATTTCAGGTTGATTGGGAAGTCGGTGCATTGCAAACAGGTGGTCTGGTAAATGTGTTACCAGCGTTGGCTGCAACTATCCCGACACTGCCCCCGCAACGGTAGATGGGTTACGTAGTTTCAGATGCCACTGTGCTCTGTTTTGTACAGGTTATTTTGTACAGGCTATGACGATGGTGCATAACCATACTGTTCATAACCGCGCAGTTAATAGCATGGGAAGGCGAGGCTACGGAGTTGGATGATACTCACCCCATGAGTCCGGATACCAGCCTGATTGAATAGATATGGTGTTGCGGAGGGCTTCACCAGGTGACGGTTATTCAAGCAATGCTTTTGAGTGTCTCTACTAATTTTTATCCTGCCTGCTGGTAAGGTGTTTGGTGGGCCATTGTGCTGGTTTTGATACCGTCAGACTCCTCCTCAATTCCGGCTGTATTTTTGATACTCAGACGGAGCAATTTCAGATGTTCAAACGTTTCGCCCAGACAGCAGTCCTGTCCGGTATTGTACTGGCTTCCCAGGCTCAGGCGCATTTTCAGTTGGTTTACACGCCAGAAACGCTGCGTGAACGTGGCGGTCAGATCACCCTTAAAATGCCGTTTACTCATCCTGCAGCCAGTGGTCATGTGATGACCATTGATAAGCCAGAGCAGTTTTTCAGTGTTCGTAAAGGCAAAAAAACAGACCTGCTGAGTAGCTTGCAGCCTATTCAGTGGACCAGCGCTGAAAATACGGGCCCGGCATGGGAAGCGCCTGTGAAACTGCGTGGTCTGGGGGATCATATCTTTGTGCTGCAACCTGCGCCTTACCTTGAAGCAGAAGAAGATGCCTACATTCAGCAGATCACCAAAACGATTATCAATGTGGGCAGTTTGCCAAGTGGCTGGAATGAACCGCTGGGCCTGAAAGCTGAAATTGTACCGCTGACCAAGCCGTATGCTGTGTATGAATATGGCACCTTTACCGGTGTGGTACAGAGTGAAGGCAAAGCGGTGCCTTTTGCTGAAATCGAAGTAGAGTTCATCAACTACACCCCTGATATGCAGCAGAACGCCTTTGCAAAAACACCGTTGACCAATCCACCCGCGCAAGCCTTTGTTACACAGACTATCTATGCCGATGCTAATGGCACCTTTACTTTCGGCTTCCCGAACGCTGGGCATTGGGGGTTTGCGGCGCTGGGTGTCGGGCCGGATAAAGAATACAACGGCAAAGAGCTGTCCCAGGACGCGGTAATCTGGGTTCAGGCTCATCCACTGCGCTAAGAGGGCGCTGTTATGCATATTGTTGATGGCGCACTGACAGCCCCGGTTCTGGCCGGGGGCGCTGCACTGGCGCTGGGCGGGGTTGCACTTGGGCTGAAAAAGCTCGACTACGACCAGTTACCGATGGTGGCCGTATTGTCGGCTGCCTTTTTTGTTGCTTCCTATATCCACCTGCCGGTGGGGTTTTCCAGTGTCCATCTGATTCTCAATGGTCTGATCGGTATCGCGCTGGGGTGGGCTGCCTTTCCGGCGCTGCTGGTTGCGTTAATTTTGCAGGCGGTATTTTTTGGCTTTGGTGGTTTCCTGGTGTTGGGCGTTAATACGCTCAATATTGCACTGCCAGCTGTGCTGGCCGGGTTGTTGTTTTCACCGTTGATCCAGAGCGCATCTACGCCCCGACAAGCCGCGTTATGGGGAGGGCTGGGTGGTGCTCTTGCTGTTGCGTTAACAACTGTTATGGTTGCTACCAGCCTGGCGTTGTCTGGTGAAGCGTTCCTGCTGGCTGCTAAAGCAACGCTGATTGCGCATATACCGGTGATCATTGTAGAAGGCTTTGTTACGGCGGCAGCCGTGATGCTGATCAGCCGGGTCAGGCCAGATTTCTTTGCGAAGGACGATGCAGAATGAAGCGGCAGCAATCTTTCCTGCCATATCAGAGCAGATTGAAGCGGGGCTTGGTTACTTGTCTGCTAGCGTTCAGTTTGCCTGCGGCTGCCCACAATGTGGTAGGCGGTGTTTATGCGATTGGTACTGAAATTGAGGGTGAAGCGGGCTTTTCCAATGGTGATAGCGCCAAACCGGGTCTCAAGGTTGAAGTGCTGGATGCTAATGGCACATTGTTAGGTAGTACGGTCACAGAGGACGAAGGCTTCTTCCGTTTTCAGGCAACTCGTCGGGTAGAGCACCGTTTCCGTATCGAAATGGGCTCTGGCCATCTGCTAGAAGTCAGCCTGCCTGCCGATGAACTGCCTGAATCATTGTCGGACAGTACAGGTAACGTTGTTATTAACAGTGATGCGTCTACAAACGGTGCTCTTATAAGCGGTACGGTTATAGCGGCAGGTGTTTCACCTGCGTCTGGTGTAACAACCGCAATAGATCAAGCTGCGTTACAGGCTGTGATTGAAAAAGCGGTGGCGCGTCAGATTGCACCATTGCGTAAAGAACTCAATGCCTACAAAGAGAAAGCTGGACTGCGCGATATTCTGGGTGGTATGGGCTATATCTTTGGGCTGTGTGGTTTGATGATCATGTTGCGCAACCGTAAACAGAACGAGAAAACTGACTGATGCCGCAGGCGCTGGAACACAGTGGCACTTCATGGAAGGGGCAGAGCCTGAAACATAGTCGCTCATGGATCGATAAACTGGACCCTCGGCTGCGTATCGTGGCTGCGGCCAGCTTCGCCAGTGTTGTGGTACTGTCCAATGCCTTTACCAGCCTGATTATCGGTTTGTTGTTGGCGATACTGGTTGCAGTGCTGGCAAAGTTGTCGTTTCGACGTACTGCCCGACGTGTCATTGCCATGGATCTGTTTATGATTTTCCTGATCCTGGTACTGCCGTTTACCACACCTGTTCCAGAGGGGCGTGAACCATTACTGACACTGGCGGGGTTACAGGCCAGCACCGAGGGCTTACTACACGCACTGGCGATTACCCTCAAGGCCAATGCCGTTATTCTGGTAATGCTTTCACTGGTGGGGACGCTTAACGCTACCACGCTGGGTCAGGCGCTGGCGCGACTGAAAATGCCAGATAAACTGGTGCATTTGATGCTGTTTACCGTGCGCTATATGGATGTGATCGGCCAGGAATATAAGCGTATGCGTCGCGCTATGCAGGCCCGTGCCTTTGTGATGGGCACCAACCGCCATACATGGCGTGCGATCGGTTATCTGGTTGGTATGTTGCTGGTGCATGCTCTGGAGCGCTCGGAGCGTATTCTGGCTGCGATGAAATGCCGTGGCTTCAACGGTCGCTTCTACTTGCTGGATCAGTGGCAACTAACCTGGCTGGATTACCTGGCCGGTAGTCTGTGGGCTTGCCTGCTGGTGCTGCTGGCGGCGGCCAATCTGCTATAAGGACAAACTATAGCCACGCACGACGACCACAAGTTGTAACCCAGAGCGGCAACCTAAAGCTATAACGGCGGACGATAACGCCGAAGTATAAAGTCGGAGTTTTTGCTGATGTCCAACGCTTCTATAGCACCAGGCTCTATACCTGAGTCTACCCAGTTCGTAACTACCCAGTTCGTAACGTCAGAGACTGAAGGAACCTCGCAGCCAGCCGTATTGCTGGAAACCCGTGGCCTGAGCTACAACTACCCCCGCCGCCGCCCAGTGCTGGATCAGGTAGATTTTACCTTGCGCAGTGGTGAGCGGGTGGCGCTGACAGGTGCCAACGGCGCGGGTAAAACCACATTGTTTCATTTGCTGGTGGGGTTGAAAAAAGCCAAAGCGGGCGAGATTGTCGCGTTTGGCCAGATTCGTAAAAAAGAGCCTGAATTTGTTGAAGTGCGCGCGCGCGCCGGTTTTCTGTTTCAGGATCCGGATGATCAACTGTTCTGCCCGACGGTACTGGAAGATGTTGCTTTCGGCCCACTGAACCTTGGTAAAAGCGAAGCTCAGGCAATTGCTATTGCAAAGCAAACCCTGCTGGAGCTAGGCATGGTGGGGTTTGAAGATCGCATCACCTATCAGTTGTCAGGCGGTGAAAAGCGGATGATTGCACTGGCCTGTGTGCTGGCAATGTCACCAGATGTACTGTTGCTGGATGAGCCGACGAACGCGCTCGACAGTCAGGCCCGCGCCCGGCTGATTGAAACTCTGCAACATCTACCCCAGGCGATGATTATTATCTCTCACGATGAAGACTTTCTCGGGCAGCTGGCAAACCGCTGGCTGCGATTGGATGAAGGTAAATTGATTGATCCTTATGCAGCCAGCTGTAGCCCCTGCATCGTCGATGACAGCGTAACCGAGCCTCAGAGTGAACAGGACAGGGTTGATGGCTGAATATCCCTTTTCTGCTGTTGTCGGACAGCCTCAATTTAAAACAGCCTTACTGCTGGCGGCGGTGAACCCGGCGCTGGGCGGTGTGCTGGTGGCTGGCCCACGCGGTTGTGCTAAATCAACCCTGGTGCGCGCACTGGCTGCACTGTTGCCCGACGCGCCTTTTGTGAATATGCCGTTAGGTGTCAGTGAAGAGATGCTGACTGGCACTCTTGATCTGCAACAGGTGCTGAACGAAAAAACAGTCAGTTTTCGGCCTGGCCTGTTCAGCAAAGCCCATCAAGGTGTGCTTTATGTCGATGAAGTAAACTTGCTGGCAGACCCACTGGTTGATCTGTTACTGGATGTCAGCGCCAGTGGTGTGAACCATGTTGAACGTGATGGTATCAGCCAGCAACATGACGCCCGTTTTGTGCTGATTGGCACCATGAATCCCGACGAGGGTGAATTGCGTGAACAGTTGCAGGACCGCTTCGGTCTGATGGTGCAACTGGATAACAATTACAGCCTGCAACAGCGGGTACAGATTGTACGTGACCGTGAATCCTTTGATCGTGATCCGCATGGGTTCTGTACCCGCTTTGCTACCGCGCAGCAAGCATTACAGCAACAGATACAGGCTGCACAGGCGTTGCTAGTGCAGGTGAGTTGTGACGAGGCTCTATTGCTGGAGATTGCGCGTCGTTGTCAGGCGGCAGGGGTTGATGGCTTACGCGGTGATATTGTCTGGTATCGCGCGGCGCTTGCCCACGCTGCACTGGCCCAGCGCACGGTGGTAACTGTAGAAGATATTGATGCAGTAGAAACATTGGTGCTGGCGCACCGTCGTCAGGCAGAACCGCCATCGCCCCAGCCACCATCACCGCCACCATTTCAGCGTCCGCCCGAAACACGGCCGCCGCATTCGCGACATGATGGCCAGCGAAACGACGCACAATCACCTGCCCCCCAGGGAGATTGGGGGGCGATGACGCGCACTGAACACCGCAGTATTGGTACGGCACAGGCACCGGCATTTTCAGTTGCAGCAGTGTGTACACCCGCAATGCCAGTATGGCTTAGCCGGGGTGGCAAGCGGCAGGGTAACAACCAGGGCGAGGGACGTCGAGCTGGCTGTGATAGTGCAGCAACGGACTGGTTCGCCAGTCTGGTAAAAACATTGCCATACTGGCCACCTCAGCAACTGGTAAAACGCAAGCAGCGCAGTGGTGCTCTGTGGCTGCATCTGGTGCTGCTGGATACGTCGGGGTCGACGCTCAGTGGTGACTGGCTTGGCCGTGCCAAAGCGGTGGTGCTGGATATTGGTGAACGGGCTTATCTGGCTCGCGAGCAGCTGGCAATCATCGGCTTTGGTAACCAGCAGACAGAGCCGTTGCTGGCCCGAGTGCGGGCACCGAAACAGCTGCGTACCTTGCTAGAGCCGATACAGGCCGGTGGCGGCACGCCACTGCGCCAGGTGCTGAGTGATGCTTGTCATATGCTGCAACAGGCGTTGCAACGTCAGCCGGAGCTGAACTGCTGTAGCTATCTGATTACAGATGGCCGTAGCCGCGAACAGGTCTCTGATATTCAATTGCCAGGCCGGCGTCTGCTGATTGACACAGAACAGGCCGCAGTGAAACGAGGGCGCGGTGAAGAACTGGCCCGTCAGCTGGGGGCAGCGTACTACGCGCTCTGAATGGGGTAATCCTGATGACAGAAAAGAAAACTCACCAACAACGCATGGCCCGGAAAAAAGAGGTCATTGATGCCCGTATCGCCTCAGCTAAAGAGGAACGTGGTGTACTGATTCTGCTGAAAGGTAATGGCAAGGGCAAAAGCAGCTCTGCCCTGGGCACCATGGCTCGTTGTGCCGGGCATGGTAAAAAGTCGGCGGTCATCCAGTTTATTAAAGGCCGTCGTGAAACCGGCGAATACCTGTTTTTCCGGGATCATCCGCTGATTGACTGGCATGTGATGGGCCATGGCTTTACCTGGGAAACTCAGGACAAAACCCAGGATATTACCGCCGCCCAGCAGGCCTGGGCGCTGGCGGAAAAGCTGCTGCAGGATGACCGCTATGAAATGCTGGTTTTTGACGAGATGGCCTACATGTTCAAATACAAGTACCTGCCGCTGGAACCTGTCATTGAGGCATTACAGAACCGTCCGCGTAATCAGCATGTAATGATTACTGGCCGGGTGATGCCAGAAAGGCTGGAAGCCATTGCCGATACCATCAGCAATATCAAAGATGAACGCCATGCTTTCCGTCAGGGTGTGACCGCTCAGGCAGGCATCGAGTTTTAAGCAGTGTTACGCCGTTATCGCAACGGTATTGCACAGATCAGTAAGGTCTATAGATGAGTAAGGTTTATTGTCCTGCCCTGTTACTGGCTGCACCGGCGTCGGGCACCGGTAAAACCACGATTACCGCCGCACTGGCTCGTTATTTTCGTAACAAGGGCAAAATTGTACGGGTATTCAAAACTGGCCCTGACTATCTGGACCCACAAATTCTTGCGCAAGCCTCTGGCCAGCCGGTCGAGCAGCTGGATTTGTGGATGGCTGGCGAACATTACTGCCAGCAGAAGCTCTATGAAGCAGCCTGCGAAGCCGATCTGATTCTGGTGGAAGGGGTGATGGGGATGTTTGATGGTGATCCATCCAGCGCCGACCTTGCTGCCCGCTTCGGCTTGCCGCTGGCCATCGTGATGAATGTAAAAGGTATGGCACAGACCACCGCTGCCATCGCCACCGGGCTGGCAGATTTCCGCGCTGATGTGCATACCATTGGCCTGATTGCCAATAATTGCAGTACGGTGCGTCATGCCGAGTTGATCCGTGACCCGCTGCCTGCACGTTTACCATTACTGGCCTGCTTGCGTACGGATGAAACGGTGTCATTGCCAGAACGCCATCTGGGCCTGGTGCAGGCCGAAGAGGTACAGGCTGAGCTGGAACAGCGCTTTGAACTGGGCGCACAATGGATTGCTGATGGTGCAGAACCCGAGGGGTTAACCGAACTGCCACCTGCGGTTGCCTTTGAGCCTGCGCCGCTGCCTGCGGTGAAGCCACAATTGCAGGGACAGACTATTGCAATTGCCCGAGACCGCGCTTTCAGCTTTATCTATGACGCTAATTTGCGTTTGCTGCAAGAACTGGGCGCACGGCTGCGTTTCTTCTCACCGTTGAATGATGCCGGGCTGCCTGAGGCCGATGCGCTCTGGTTGCCCGGCGGGTATCCGGAACTACATGCTCAGGCGTTGGCGCAAAACCAGGCAATGCAGGCAGCTATCCGTGATTTTCATGGCAGTGGTAAGCCAATATTGGCGGAATGTGGCGGCTTGCTGTACAGCCTGCAACGTTTGACTGACCTTGAAGGTAACGGTTATCCAATGCTGGGCTTGCTGCAAGGTGAAGGGGCGATGCGTGGCAAGCGAGGCTGCCAGGGTATGCAGACAGCCCTGTTGCCAGAGGGAGAAGTGCAAGGCCATGCCCATCACCGTTCTCGCAGCGAAGGCACTCCGGAGCCAATTAGTCATGGGCGTCGTCAGCGCCATAGTGCGCCAGGTGAAGCGATTTACCGTGACAAAGGCTTAACTGCCAGCTATCTGCATCTGTTTTTCCCATCTAACCCGGATGCTATCGCGCAGCTGTTCCTTGGTAGCGTCAGCTGTGATTGATGGCATAGCGATGGCTGATAACGCTTTTGTCATAGTGCCCGCTTGCTGTTGCTATAGCTATAGCGAGGGTCACAGGAGAGTGGTTGCACATGTGGCCGGAATCTGCTGAAGAACCCCAGCCACTACGCACAGGCCTGACTACTGGGGCCTGCGCTACAGCCTGTATCGTTGCGGCCGTGCAGCGCTTGCTGGGTGGTCGTGCTCTGGCGGAAGTAGAAATTACACTGCCCCGCGGCCAGCAGGTATCTATGCCGATTGTCAGTAATGAGCTGGTAGATCATCAGGCTCTGGCTGCCACCATCAAAGATGCCGGAGATGACCCGGATATTACCCACGGTGCAACCGTCTGGGTGCGCCTGCATAAAGCTGATCAGGGTATTGAATTCCGCGCTGGAGCAGGCGTAGGGACGGTAACAAAAGAGGGGTTGGTGCTGGCAGTGGGTGAACCGGCCATCAACCCTGTGCCCCGTCAAATGATACGTGACCACCTGCGGCGTTATGCTGACTTTTATGATTATCACGGTGGTTTTGTGGTGACCGTAGGCGTTGAACAGGGCGAGTTACTGGCACAGAAAACTATGAACCCCCGACTGGGCATTCTGGGAGGGCTGTCGATCCTGGGCACCACCGGTATTGTGCGCCCTTACAGCTGTGCCGCCTGGATTGCGTCAATTCGTCAGGGCGTTGATGTTGCCAGCAGCAATGGTTTTGATCACATTGCCGCCACCACAGGCAGTACCAGTGAAAAGGCAGTTGTGCAGAAATACGCGCTACCCGTTATGGCGCTGATTGAGATGGGCGATTTTGCTGGCGCTTTACTGAAGCACCTGAAGAAAGGTCAGGTGAAAAAACTCAGTCTGTGCGGTGGTTTTGGCAAGATCAGCAAGCTGGCAAATGGCCATCTGGATCTCCATAGTCGCGTTTCCAGTATCGACCTGAACCATCTGGCCGATGTGGCAGCCAGGCAGGGAGCAGACCATACCCTGCAAGCCGAGATTCGCACAGGTAACACCAGCATTGCGGGGTTAAAAGCCTGCCAGCGTCAGGGTATCCCCCTGGCTGATGCTATCTGTGAGCTGGCACGCCAGCAAGCGCAGCGTATTGTAGCCGATACCGTTGTGGTGGAAGTCTTTGCAGTAGATCGGCAGGGCAATTTTGTTGGTTATGCCGGGGAGCCTGATGAATAAACTGTTATTACTGGGTGGTACGGCCGATGCCCGTCGCATTGCCACTGCATTACATCAGGCAGGTGTCGAGCTGGTTTACAGCATTGCAGGCCT
This sequence comes from Marinobacterium sp., assembly GCA_025800125.1. GTDB lineage: Bacteria > Pseudomonadota > Gammaproteobacteria > Pseudomonadales > Balneatricaceae > Marinobacterium_C. Next base: position 4,256 of record JAOXSF010000047.1, on the reverse strand, counting down.
GGTACGTACACCACAGATTGGCTGTGAAGTGAGGGTAGGTGGTTTTACACAATCTGGTGGGCTAGGTGCTTATTTGCGTGAGCAGCAGATCTGCGCGGTACTGGATGTTACGCACCCCTACGCGGCAAAAATGAGCAGTACAGCGGTCACTGCTTGTGCAGATGTGGGTATTCCCTGCTGGCGTTTCCATCGCTCAGCCTGGCCGGAGCAGGGTAACTGGGTAACATTGGATAACTGGCAAACATTACCACAGCAGTTAAGTCCCTTTAGCTCGGTGCTGTTAACGGCTGGCCAGCTGGAGCTGTCGTTGCTGACACAGATTGCCGCGAGTGTTTCGCAAGTACACCTGCGTACAGCGGTTGAGCCTGGCTATGTATTACCAGCCAATGTTAACTGGATAAAAGCCATTGGCCCATTTGCCGTTGATGACGAGCGCGCATTGATGAGGTGGCTGAATGTGCAAGCGTTGGTCAGTAAAAACAGTGGTGGTAGTAGTACTGCTGCAAAACTGGTTGTGGCACAGGAGCGTGCCATACCGGTGTTTATGTTGCTACGGCCTGAATTACCCGTTGCAGACTGTGAATTTTCTGATACACCAGCCTGCATTGAATTTATCACCGCAGCCCTACTTTAAGACGGAGCGGCTTCAGAATGAATTACCGCTGCAAAATGGGAAGCTCGCCCTTGCATAATCTGCCTTTGAGAAATCTATGACCCCTACCTTTAACTATATCGCTGACCCTGTGGCTATTGAGCAGGACAGCTTTCGTCAGATTCGTCAGTTAACAGACCTCAGTGCTTTTGACCGAACTCAACAGCAGGTGGTGATGCGAGTGGTGCATAGTCTGGGGATGCCAGAACTGGCTGGTCAGGTGCGCTTCAGTGTGGGGGCTTGCGACGCGGGTCGTGCAGCACTGGCTGCTGATGCGCCCATTCTCTGTGATGTTGAGATGGTAAAACAGGGGGTGACCAAGCGGATGATCAATGAATTGCCGTTGTGCTATCTCAACGACTCGCGTACCGCTGAACGGGCCAGAACACAGGGAGAAACCCGCTCCATGGCGGCGCTGGAACTATGGCGTGGTCAGCTGGCGGGTAGTGTTGTGTTGATTGGCAATGCACCTACCGCGCTATTCCGGCTGCTGGAAATGATCGCAGCAGGTGCAGAGAAACCCGCACTGATTGTGGCGATGCCAGTGGGTTTTGTGGGGGCGGCTGAGTCCAAACAGGCGCTGTGGGATCATCACCAGCAGTTGGGTATTGAGTGTATTACCTTGCTGGGCCGTGCGGGAGGTAGTGCCGTTACTGCCGCCAGTGTTAATGCGTTGCTACGTTGTAACCGTGGAGAGTGGTACTGATGCAGATTGCTGTAATCGGGCTGGGTGTTGCGCAACAGGCACAGCTGTCAATGGCGGCACAGCAGGCGCTGGCTGCGAGTACACGGGTGATTGGGTCTGAACGCCAGTTAGCAACGGTGGCAGATTATCTGACGGATCAACAGCAGCTTGTCTTGCCTCCGCTGAAAGCGTTGCCTGCGTTGCTTGCGTCCAGCACTGGGGCCGTGGCGATACTGGCGTCTGGTGACCCGCTCTGGTACGGCATTGGCCGTTGGCTGAGTAAACAGTTTGCTACTGATCAGCTGCGTTTTTTTCCAGCGGTTTCCAGCATTCAGGTAGCCTGCCATCAGTTGGGGTTATCGCAGCAGGATGTTGAGGTCATCAGCCTGCATGGTCGGCCATTGGCGTCGCTACGGCAAAAATTACGGGCCAACCAGACACTGGTTGTACTGACGGACGCACAAAGTGCGCCGCAGTATCTGGCACGTGCGTTAAGCGATGCTGGTTTCAGCCAGGCAACGGTTACTGTCTGTGAAATGCTGGGCTATCCGCAGCAACAGGTACGGCGTTTTGATATTGCGCAATTGTGCAGTATGGAATCAGCACAGATCGACAGCTTTGACCCACTTCATGTATCCATCATTGAAACGGGCCCGGCTGGCCCTCAAAGCTGGTTGCCGCAGTTTCCTGGCATTGAAGATCACCACTTCGTTACCGACCGTGGCCCTGGCAAAGGGATGTTGACCAAGCGTGAAGTACGTTTGCAGATTCTGTCGTTACTGCAGCCCGGTAATAGAGAACTGATCTGGGATATTGGCGCGGGTTGTGGCTCGGTAGCAGTAGAGCTGGCTTACTGGGCGCCTCAGGCAAAAGTGCTGGCATTGGAACACCATCCTGACCGATTTGAGTGTCTGGAGTTAAACCGTGAACGTTTTGGTGTGGTGCAGAATCTGGAGGTGCGCGAACAGCGGGTAACTGCTGCGCTGGTTGACCTGCTGCCACAACCGCAAAAAATATTTATTGGGGGCAGTGATGGTGAATTGCCTGAGCTGTTGCAACATTGCTGGCAGCGCCTGCCGCCGGATGGTGTGCTGGTGGCCAGCGCAGTGATGGAGCGCAGCCGTAGCCAGTTACTACAGTTTATGGCGCAGCTGGAGACGCAGGGCCAGCACGTGCGTTGCCAGACTTTGCAGGTTGCTATCAGTCGGGGAGAAACCCTGGCAGGGCAGTTGTGCTATAAGCCAGCGCTGCCTGTCACCCTGTTTCAGTTTACCAGAATAAATACGAGAGAGGCGCAGCCATGAGTACGGCACAACCTGGAATGTTATACGGTGTTGGCGTTGGCCCCGGTGACCCGGAATTACTGACTTTGAAAGCAGTAAGGCTGATTCGCAATGCAGATCGTGTGGCTTATCTTGCTAACGGTGAAGGCCGTTCTCAGGCACGGGAGATCGCCCGGTTGGCACTGGCGGAAGCTAAAGCAGGCCAGCAGGAGATACCTGTGGTAATGCCAATGTCGCGAGACCGCACTCTGGCGAATAAGGTTTACGATGAAGTTGCAATACAGATTGCACAATGTTTGCGGCAAGGCGAGAAAGTGGTGTTCCTCTGTGAAGGTGATCCGCTGTTTTTTGGTTCATTCGCCTACCTGTTGGAGCGCCTTCAGGACAGCTATAGCTGCCATGTGGTGCCTGGGATCAGCTCGGTGAATGCAGCGGCAGCGACACTGGCACAGCCGTTGACGTTATTGAAAGAATCGTTTGCTGTGGTGACGGGCCGTCATACAGATGAACAATTGCGTCAGACGCTGCAACAACATGATTCCGTGGTCATTATGAAAGCTGGTGAAGCGCGCCCGCGTATTCTTGCAGCATTGGACGCAGCAGGCCGTCGTGATGATGCCCGTTACCTGGAATATATCGGCCGGGATAACCAGCAGGTGGAAGCTGAAGTAGCGCAATTGCCTGCTGAGAAAGGCCCTTACTTTTCGCTGTTTGTTGTCACCCGCCATCAACGTGGTGATAGCGGCTGATGCGAGTGATTGCATTAACAGAAGCGGGCCGTCAGTTGGCTCAGCGTATCTGTACTGTGAACCCGGCGGCAACGCTGGACTATAAACCCAAACCATTTTTGGAGCATGTACAGGCGTTGTTTCGCCAGGGTGAGCCGCTGTTGTTTGTCTGTGCCACCGGAATTGTGATGCGCAGTCTGGCCCCGGTGCTGGTGAGCAAACATGATGACCCACCAGTGCTGGTGATGGATGAACAAGGGCAGTTTGTGATTCCGTTACTGTCCGGGCATGAAGGTGGGGCAAACGAACTGGCACGTCAGCTTAGTGAGCAATTAAAGACGATGCAGCTTTGCGCACAACTGGTGATTACCACTGCTAATCCTTACCTGAAACCCCGCTATAGTGTGGGTATGGGCTGTGAGCGCCATTGCCCGGCGGATGTGCTGGAAGGCTTGTTGATACAGTGTTTGGCACAGGCTGGGTTAACATTGGCGCAGATCGACAGTATCGCCAGTATTGATATTAAAGCGGACGAGCTGGGACTGATTGCACTGGCACAGAAGCTGGGTAAACCCTTTGAAACCTGGACGGTGCCCCAGTTGAGTAATGTTGAAGCATTGCTCAGTACCCGTTCTGACTATGTGTTTAAAACCGTGGGTGTGTATGGCGTAGCAGAGTCAGCTGCACTGGTCAGTTGTCAGCAGCGCACAGGCGCGGTTGCGGAACTGGTGTTGAATAAGCAGAAAAACCGCCAGGCAACCTGTGCGATTGCCCGCAGTTTCAGTGCCCGTTAGTAAAATAATGTTGACGGGTTCTTGTTTCTGTTCAAATTCATATCTGATCTGGCCTGCCTCCAGGTAGAGCCACAATCGCCAGGGTTCAGCGTGGCTCAGATCAGTCGGCGTATC
>JAOXSF010000044.1 GCA_025800125.1 Marinobacterium sp. | reverse complement strand
CTCTTCCAGTGCGGTTACGTCGATCTCTTCCACATAGGCGTAGTGCGGAATGCTGCGCTTAGCTGCCACCATCTTCTGAGCGATCACCCGGCGCAGGCCACGGATCGGCACCTCAGTGGTGGCGGTACGGGCCATCGCCTGGTTGTTCACCGGCAGCGCCGCCTGCATACCACCCGCAGCAATAAAGTTTTCCAGATCAGTATTGGTAATCCGACCCGCCGGACCGGTACCCGGTACCACCGCCAGGTCGATCTCCTCTTCCAGCGCACGGCGACGCACAGAGGGCGAAGCCAGCACTTCATGACGACCAGGGACATGGCTGATGGTGTTGTTATGAACGGTTTTCGGGGGTGGTTCGACCGGTGCAGATTCCGGTTTTTTCAGCGCTGGAGTTGCAGCCACGGCTGCATCCGGCTCCGGACGAGTATCAGGGGTAGCATTGCCCTCCCCTTCCGTTTCGATCAGCACCAGTTCGCCACCGACCGCAAACATCTCGCCCGCTTCACAGCCAACGCGGACAACCTTGCCCGCCACCGGAGAACTCAGCTCGACAGTGGCCTTATCGGTCATCACATCCACCAGCAAATCATCCTCTGCCACTACATCGCCAACGCTGACATGCCAGTCGACGATTTCGGATTCCACAATCCCTTCACCCGGATCGGGCAGTTTGAAACTGAAATGTCCCATCAGTCGGTCTCCAGCGTGCGTTCAATGGCTTCGATAATGCGTTCCTGGCTCGGGAAGTACTCCCACTCGAAAGCGTGCGGATAAGGCGTGTCCCAACCGGTCACGCGCTCAATCGGCGCTTTCAGATGCCAGAAACAGCTCTCCTGAACTTCCGCCACCAGCTCGGCACCGAAGCCGCTGGTACGGGTCGCTTCGTGGATCACCACACAACGGCCGGTTTTCTGCACCGACTCGGCGATGGTCTCGGTATCCAGCGGCAGCAGTGTACGCAGATCAATCACCTCGGCGTCGATACCCGCCGCATCAACCGCCGCCTGCGCCACATGCACCATGGTGCCGTAGGCGAGGATGGTGACATCGCTGCCCGGACGGACAATGGAGGCTTTGCCCAGCGGCACCTTGTAGTAACCTTCCGGCACTTCACCCATCGGATGGGTGGCCCAGGCCTGACCAGCCTTATGGTGGTCGCCATCGAACGGACCGTTGTAGATACGTTTCGGCTCGAAGAAGATCACCGGATCATCATCTTCAATGGCGCTGATCAGCAGGCCCTTGGCGTCGTAAGGGTTGGATGGCATTACCGTTTTCAGGCCACAGACATGGGTAAACACCCCTTCCGGGCTCTGGGAGTGGGTCTGGCCACCACGGATACCACCGCCGCAGGGGGTGCGGATGGTGACCGGCGCGCTGTACTCGCCACCACTGCGGTGACGCAGACGGGCCAGCTCACTGACGATCTGGTCAAAGGCCGGGTAGATGTAGTCGGCAAACTGGATCTCAACAATCGGACGCAGGCCGTTTACGCCCATACCGATCGCCGTTGCCACAATACCGCCCTCGGCGATCGGCATATCCAGCGCACGGTGGGCACCGTATTTCTCATACAGCCCTTCGGTACAGCGGAATACGCCGCCGAAGTAGCCCACATCTTCACCTATTACCAGTACGGCAGGGTCGCGCTCTATCAGCACATCCATCGCCGAGTTGAGGGCCTGAATCATATTCAGTGCAGCCATGGTTAAACCCCCAGATCCTGACGCTGTTTACGCAGATGCGCTGGCATCTCTTTGAACACATCTTCAAACATGGCGCTGACCGGCCAGTGCGGGCCTTCTTCCAGCGAGCCGTATTTCACCGCCTCTTTCCAGCTGGCGGTCATCTCATCTTTCAGCTCCGCTTCCAGCGCTTGGTGCTGTTCTTCGCTCCACTCACCGAGATTAATCAGATGCTGTTTCAGGCGCTCAACAGGGTCACCCAATGGCCAGCGCTCCGCTTCGGTCTTGTCACGGTAGGCATCCGGGTTATCACTGGTGGAGTGGCTGGCGACACGGTAGCTGTACAGCTCGATCATGGTCGGGCCATGGCCCTGACGGGCACGTTCTGCCGCCCACTGAGTGACGGCATACACTGCCAAAAAATCGTTACCATCGACACGGATGCCTGGAATATTGAAGCCCTGGGCACGGGCGGCAAAAGTAGTACCAGTGGAAGCAAAAGATTGCGGGGTGGATATCGCCCACTGGTTATTCACCACATTCAGCAGTGCCGGAGCGCGGTAGGTCGCGGCAAAGTGCAGTGCGTGGTACACATCTGCTGCTGCCACGGTGCCATCACCCACCCAGGCAGAAGACACATGATCTTCGCCCTTGTAGGCGGAGGCCATCGCCCAGCCAACCGACTGGCTGAACTGGGTACCCAGGTTGCCGGAGATGCTGAAGAAATTGCCCTCTTTCCAGCTGTACATGATCGGCAGCTGGCGGCCTTTGATATTATCGCGGGAGTTGGATAGACAGTGACACATCATATCCAGCACCGAACGGCCACGGACAAACAGCAGGCCATGTTGGCGGTAGGACGGGAACAGCATATCGCCGGACTTCAGCGCCATACCCTGGGCCACTGCGACGGCTTCTTCGCCGGTACACTTGATGTAGAACGACAGGTTGCCCTGGCGCTGCATACGGAACATACGTTCATCGTAGGCGCGAACATGCAGCATATGGCGCAGACCCTGACGCAGGGTGTCGGCATCCAGCTGCGGGTTCCAGTCACCCAGTGCTTTGCCGTCGTCATCCAGCACACGTACCAGGCCATAGGCCAGCTCGCGGGTCTGCTCTGCGGGTACATCGGTCGCTGGCCGCTCTGCTGCGCCAGCCGGGGGGATATCGAGTTTTGTGAAGTCAGCCGGTTGGTCCGGTCGCGACGATGCCGTCGGCACATGCAGCCGGGACTGCCATTGCGGTTGGGACTTCAACCCGGAATTAGTTTCACTGGTCATAGCGCACCTGTTGTTTTTATTCGTGCGTAACTGAGTTATCTGTGCGAACGGCAAGCGGGTCAATCAGACCCGCCTCGCTGTTATTGCCGGGGGATCCGTCCCCGGTCGATATAAAAACTCTACCCGTTCCAGCGGGTAAGATTTATACAAATACCAGGGAAAACCCCTGGACAATTGATAGTCCCAATACCAGAATCCAGAGATTCACGAATAAAAATTACCTTGTAACCGAAATAAACGTATTGGTTACGCAGCTGCAGCAGAACAAGAATAAGGATGCACTGTGATAGAACTGGATCGTACTGACCGCAAAATCCTGGAACTTATTCAGAAAGATGCCAGCATGTCCGCCGCTGAAATTGCCGAACAGGTGAACCTGTCACAGCCACCCTGCTGGCGACGGATCAAACGACTGGAGGAACAGGGGTATATCCAGAAACGCACCGGCATCCTGGACAGGGACAAGCTGGGGCTGAATATGGTGATATACACCGAGGTGAAGCTGAGCGCTAATGGTCGCCAGGCGGTGAATGAGTTCCAGCAGCATATTCAGTCACTGCCCGAGGTAACCGAGTGTTACCTGATGATGGGACGGATCGACTTTCTGCTACGCATCGTCACCCGCGATGTGGCCAGTTATGAGCAGTTCTACCGTGACCACCTGTCGCATATTCCCGATATTCAGGAATTGAACTCCACGGTAGCAATGAGCGAAGTGAAGTACACCACCGAGCTGCCACTGCATCTGGTTTGATTGATAGTTATTCAATTGAAGTGCTGCGTGGCTGTAAAATCTGGCTGTATGACCAGGGCATTCAAAGCACTTGCTATAGCGTTATACAGTTATCAAGCACCTACAGCCAGTCATAGCTTTGAAGTCAATATTCATCAGTACAACAACCAGGACACCCGTATGAGTCTGTTTGCCTCCCTTAAAGCTATTTTTGCCAGCAAAGAAAAAGAACCTGAAGCCCCAGAGGAAATGCCATCAGAAGAGTACAAAGGTTTTACCATCACTCCGGCACCGGTGCAGGAACAGGCCGGTTACCGCATTAATGGCACCATCACCAAAGGTGAGCAAACACACAGCTTTATTCGCGCGGATACACTGCCAACCCAGCAGGGTTGCGCTGAAGAGATGATTCGTAAAGCAAAGCAGATGATTGATTATCAAGGCGATAATCTGTTCTGATGAACAGAGCATAATGTGGGGCAATTCAGCCCCCGATCTGCCCCACCATCAACAACCCGATGATGACTGTTGCCGTCATTACCGCGGCATAAGGCAGGTTCCAGCGCATCACCTGATAGACATCCACGCCATAACGGCCATGCAGCGCCAGATTAATACCAGATAACGGGCCAACCGAGGTACCAATCGACCAGCAGGCCAGCAGCACCAGCGCAAACAGCAGTTCCTGACCGGGTAGCACCGTAACCAGACTGGCCAGTATCGAGATACCGATAATCGGATGAATGCCAGCAATAGAAGCTGTCATAATGGCTATCAGGCTGATCACCGCAGCGCCTGTGGTAAAACTGTCAAATAGCTGCCAGCCATGCAGCGTGCTGACCAGCGTATTGATCCCCTGAGTCATCAGGCCGGCGGACAGGAACAGGGTGATCTCATTACACATCTGCGGTAAGCGCTGCTGAATATGGTTACGTACCTTACGGGCACCCTGCTCACTGCGGCGCTGGAAACCCAGATAGATCAGCAGACTCAGTAGCGGTGCAAGTACCGTAATAATCACCAGCACTGGTAACTGTGGCAGCAACTCATGAATCAGCAGTACCAGTGACGCCATCAGCGCCGGAAACCAGAGGCTGGCCAGACGAATCGGATACCCCTGAAACATCGCTGCTTCACGGTCTCGCCCCAATTCCCAGAGTGTGAATACCAGACCAGTAATCGCCAGCGGTAACCCGTACAGCAGCACCTGTGTCAGCGGTGCATCGGGGACAAAATAGACCGCAACCGCCATGGAAGCGTAGAACGGTGACCAGAATGCCCCCAGCGTCATTGCCCGGTTCAGCACCAGCGTCTGTATACGGCTGAGCCTGCCCTGCTGGCTGATACGGTCAGCAAAGATAAACATCGCAGACAGATTGATCACTGACGCAAAAATATGCGCCCCCAGCAGAGTCGAGCTGATCCCTTTCTGACCACTCAGTAATGGCAGTTCGCGCCCGACTTTCTGCAACCGTACCAGTGACAGAAAACTGACTGACACCACCATTGAAATAATCGCAGTATTGGCACCGGCCATCTGCATCCAGTCCGGGCTACCATCACGCAGCAACCCCCAGCCCAGACTGATCACACCAGCAGTCAGCATAATGCTGCTCAGCAACCGGGTTTTGGCGGCCGTCCGACGCCAGAGCAATGTGATCGCCAACCAGAAAAAAACACCAACAAGAGAACCCGGCAGCTCAACACCCAACCCACGTATCACGCTGCTGCTGATACCAGCCAGAATCAGCCCGGCAGCCAGTGTGCTGACAGCAGAAACAGAGCCCACAGATGCTGCTGTGGATTGGGTGGACGAGCCAGAGTGCGACATGAGAAAAATTACCGATAGTACAGACACGGAAAGCCAGCGCAGAAGAACAATTATATGTCGAATGATGCACTGAACGAACTGTACTTCGGTGGCGACCACCACGGGTCGTTATTCAGGCTGGCGCAGGCATAGCACAGAAGCAATCGGCTGTATGGTCATTGACGACCCCCACCGCTTGCAGATAGGCATAGATAATCGTGCTGCCAACAAAGGTCATGCCACGCTTTTTAAGATCTTTTGAGATACGGTCACTTAACTCTGTCGTAACCGGTACATCTGCCATGCTGGCAGGCCTGTTGATAATTGGCTGGTTATCTACAAAACGCCACAGATAATCAGCAAAACTGCCCTGTTCATGCTGGATATCCAGGAAAACGATCGCATTTTTACGCGTTGCAAATACCTTGAGCCGATTGCGTACAATATCAGGTTTTTTTAGCTGCGCTTCCAGCTCACAATCCGTCATAACAGCGACCTTGCGGGGGTTAAATCCTTTGAATGCTTTACGATAGCCTTCGCGCTTGTTCAGTACCGTCTGCCAGCTCAGTCCGGCCTGGGCACCTTCAAGAATCAGCATCTCGAACAGCAGGCGATCATCATATACCGGTATACCCCACTCTTCATCGTGATAGCGGGTATAACGTTCGTCCTTATCTGTGGCCCAGCCACAGCGTAATTTCTGCTGCATCATATGTAACTTCTGTGGTTTATAGTGAGGTTCAACGATGCTGATATGAACTGAAAAATATCACCACCAGCTGACAGGGTGTGTCAGTAGTCATCTGTATGCAATATCTCTGCGTAACAATGACTTCAAATCAATGAGGAAACGATAATGGAAAAACATCAACTGATCGGCCAGCTGAAGCAGCTGCTGCGTAGCGGTCACTCTTTCGACGACTTCCGCCAGATGGCAATTGCACCACGCTCTGTGGTTGAGCAGGCTATTCTGGAATACAAAGCTCAGCAGGAACAGAAAGAAAAAACCCTGCGTCCGCTGCGTCAGCAGGCTGAGTTTGCCATGTATCTGGGTACCCGCTAAGCCTGTCAACCTGCGGCAAACTCTGCTTCAGCAGAACACTCAGCGTAGCTTTCCGCTCACAGACTTTACGACTTCCGGTTGATATAACGCAGTTTCATACAAGGTTCATCGTGTATCGCTTATTTACATCATGATAACCTTGTGCAGCCCGTCCAGTCTGGCGGGCCATGATTATAAAGTCTTCATTCCTGTGAGCATTGAAGGACATAACGATGAAAAAAGCTCTGATCGCTACACTGACTGCCGTTCTGTTAACACCTGCTGCAGCTATGGCAGAACGCTCTGGCGCTGAAGTGTACACCACCAAATGTACAGTATGTCACGCAACGGGCGCTGCTGGCGCACCAAAACTGGGTGACGCTGCCGCATGGGCACCACGCGTAGCACAGGGTATCGACGCCCTGGTTGCCGTTGCCATGAAAGGCAAAGGCGCGATGCCACCTAAAGGTCTGTGCATGGACTGTACTCCTGGCGAGATGAAAGCTGCCGTTGAGCACATGGTAAACAACTCCAAGTAAATGTTTACCCGCAGGAAGGTTTACCCTGCACACTGAAAAAAGCCCTGAATAATCAGGGCTTTTTTTGTCTCTGTGTCCCGTCCTGAAACAGGTTTACACATGGGAGACCTATCATGGACAAGTCCACCACGCTGCGTCGTAAGAGAACTCAGCGCGACTACACACCAGCCTTTAAATTGTCTGTTGTTGAACAGGTTGAAAAAGGCGAGATGACATACAAACAGGCTCAGAAGCGCTACGGTATACAAGGTAGAAGTTCCGTGCTGACATGGTTGCGCAAGCACGGTCAGCAAG
>JAOXSF010000038.1 GCA_025800125.1 Marinobacterium sp. | reverse complement strand
GGTTGTCGAGAAAATCCGAGCTAAGGCTTCGGACGCTGCGCGATTAACCGGCATTGTACTGGGTTCCGCTCAAGCGGCTAATGATCAGATTGACTCTCTGCAAGCGTTAAATGAAACCGACCAGTTACCTGATGACTGGTTTGAACAGTTACAATCCATCGTTACTTACCTGCAATCAGATTGGCCACCAGAATTAAAACCTGCTGCATAACCGCCCCATGGGGCGGCCCTCCCCTTGTACAGCCCCGCTCTACACTTGCCCGCGCTCCACTCCTGTTACTCCTCTGTGCATGATCACTCCATTGACTTTCAACAGGAGTGAACCATGGCTACTGACTACCATCATGGCGTCCGGGTCATAGAGATCAACGAGGGCCTGCGCCCCATTCGTACTGTATCCACCGCTGTGATCGGACTGGTGGCCACCGCAGACGATGCAGACCCGGATTACTACCCGGCTGACAAACCCAAACTGATTACCAATATGCGTGAAGCGCTGGCCAAAGCCGGAACCACCGGCACCCTGGCACGGGCGCTGGATGCCATTTTCGACCAGACCAAGCCAGTCTGTGTGGTGGTGCGGGTGCCGGAAGGTGCAGACCCTGCAGAAACCACCTCAAACCTGATCGGCGGCGTTACTCCGGCAGGCCAGTACACCGGCATGAAAGCATTGCTGGCAGCAGAGCCCCAGTTCGGCGTTAAACCCCGTGTGCTGGGTGTGCCAGGACTGGACAGCTTGCCGGTTGCCACCGAGCTGGTCGGCATTGCCCAGCAGCTGCGCGGCTTTGCCTATCTGGCCGCTTGGGAAGCCAGCACAAAAGAAGAAGCGGTACTTTACCGCAACAACTTTGGACAGCGTGAAGCGATGGTGATCTGGCCGGACTTTATTGGCTGGGATACTGACAGTAATTCAGAAACCACGCTCTATGCCACCGCCCGAGCATTAGGTCTGCGCGCGAAATTAGACGAGGAGATCGGCTGGCATAAAACCATTTCGAATATCCCGGTTAATGGCGTTACCGGTATGTCTGCAGATGTTTACTGGGATCTGCAAAGCCCGAATACAGATGCCGGGTATCTCAATGCGAACGAAGTTACCACGCTGGTTAACAAAGACGGTTTCCGGCTCTGGGGTTCGCGCACCTGCAGCACAGACCCGCTGTTTGCATTTGAGAACTACACCCGTACCGCGCAGATCCTCGCGGACACCATTGCCGAAGCCCACCTGTGGGCGATAGACAAGCCAATGCACCGCACGCTGATCCGCGACATTATCGAAGGCATTAATGCCAAGTTCCGCGCGCTGAAAAGCAACGGCTACATCATTGACGGCAGCGCCTGGTATGACCCGGACGCTAACGATGAAAACACCCTCAAGGCAGGCAAGTTGTATATAGATTACGACTACACGCCCGTGCCACCGCTAGAAAACCTGCTGTTTAAGCAACGTATTACCGACCGCTACCTGGCTGAATTTTCCAACCTGGTCACCCTGTAACGGCTGATCGTCTACTGATTTAGCCGATTATCTACTGATTAAGAGGAGCACACCGCAATGGGAATGCCCCGCAAACTGAAACATCTGAACCTCTTCAACGACGGCATCAGCTACGTTGGTGAAGTTGAAGAGGTCACCCTGCCTAAGCTGGCCCGCAAAATGGAAGAGTGGCGCGGTGGCGGTATGAATGCGCCCATCGATGCCGACCAGGGCCAGGAGAAACTGGAACTGGACTGGACGTGTGGCGGGCTGATGGAAGACGCCCTGAAACAGTTTGGCGTCACCACCCATAACGGCGTCATGCTGCGCTTTGCTGGCTCATACCAGCGCGACAACAGCGAGACCGTTACCGCCGTTGAAATTGTCGTCAGAGGCCGTCACAAAGAGATCGAGATGGGCGGCGCGAAAGAAGGTGAAGGCGGCAAATTCAAGGTCAAATCCAGCCTTAGCTATTACAAACTCACCATTGACGGTGCCGACGTTATCGAAATTGATGTCGAAAACATGATTGAAATCGTCAATGGTGTTGATCACCTCGCACCACACCGCCAGGCAATCGGAATCTGATCCCCGTCCTGACCATGGGCTTTCGCTGGCCTCCAGGCCAGCGCTTTTTACCCTCTACCAACCCCAAGGAATCCCCATGAAACCACAGAATGAAATGGTCACCGTTAAACTGGATACCCCACTGCAACGCGGCGATACCCGCATTGAAGAGGTTAATCTGCGCAAACCGAAAAGCGGCGAACTGCGCGGCCTGAACCTGAGTGAAATTATCACCATGGACGTTAATTCGCTGCAGAAGCTGTTACCACGCATCACCCTGCCTTCACTGACTGAACATGAAATCAGTGAACTGGACCCAGCCGATCTGATGGAACTGGCCACCGAAACCGCCAGTTTTTTTATGCGCAAAGCCATCAAGGACTCCCTGCCCGCATAGACGATGCCATGGCAGATATTGCCACCATCTTTCACTGGGGGCCGGACATTATGGCCTCCATGTCTGTTGAAGAACTGGCCGACTGGCGCGAACAGGCCAGAGTGCGCAGTGGTGTAGATGATGACGAATAATCTGAAACTTCAGCTGATACTGGACACAATCGACAAAGCCACTGGCCCACTGCGCAAAATTACCGGTGCCAGCGAAAAAACCTCTCAGGCCTTAAAGGCCAGCCGTGAACGACTGAAGTCACTGGAAGAACAGCAACGTAAGGTACGCGGCTACCACAAAGCACGGGCAGCCATTGGCGATACAACCCGCGCCCTGATCAAAAAGAACAAAGCACTCAGTGAAAATACTGAAAAACTGAACCGGCACCAGGAAAGCCATGATGATATAAAAGCCAGCCTTCGAGTTGCTGAAAAAGAATATCGCCGCCTGACCAAAGCGATGTTCGAAGGTAAAGACCAGAGCGAAAACTTCAACGCAGAGCTACAGAAAGCTCAGGTCAGATTACGCAACAGTCAGGCAGCACTGGAAAAATCTGCCAGCACGCTTAAAAAGTACAAAGGGCAAATACATACCACCAACAATAGCATTAAGCGGCTGAATGATAAGCTCCAGCGCAGCCAGAACAGCATGGCCCGCCACGGTGAATATCTTGAAAAAGCCGGTATAAGCACTGAAAACCTTGGCTATAAAACCCGCCAGCTGATTCTTGAACAGCGCAAAGAAAACCGCGTACTGGACGAACAGCAGAAGAAGCTGGACAAACTCGCCCACACCCAGCGCAAGATGGCCCGCGCCAACCAGAAGTTTCTGGCCACTCAGGAGCGGGCGGGAGAGGTTGCCGCACTGGGGGCCGGGTCTACCGCTGCAGGTACGGCTACCGGGGCCGGGATAATGCTGTCAGTGCATAACTTCGCCCAGGCTGAAAACGCCATCACCCGCCTGAAAACCGCAATGATGCTGAAAGATGGCAGCATTCCAGCTGAGTTTAAGGCCATCAGCGCACTGGCGGAACAACTGGGTAACCGCCTGCCCGGCACCACGGCAGATTTCCAGAATATGATGACCACCCTGAAACAACAGGGCATGTCATCAAAAGGCATACTCGACGGGCTCGGTGAGGCCACCGCCTACATTGCAGTGCAGCTGAAAATGCCGTTCGATGAAGCCGCCCAGTTTACCGCCAAACTGGCTGACTCTACCGGCACAACCGAAGTGAATATGATGGGGCTGATGGATATTATTCAGCGCACCCGTGAACTGGGCGTGGTGCCCGACAGTATGCTGAACGCCTTCACCAAGCTGACACCCGCCATGGCGCTGATTAAAAAACAGGGGCTGGAAGGTGCAAGACTGTTTGCCCCGCTGGTCGCCATGACCGATCAGGCCGGGATGGATGGCGAAGCGGCAGGCAACGCCATTCGCAAAGTGCTGCAACGGAGTATGGACAGCCAGAAGATTCACAAGATTATGCGTGAATCTGCCCCGCCCGGTATCCATATGGACTTTACCGACGGCAAAGGTGAATTTGGCGGCCTTAACCAGATGTTTACAGAGCTGACCAAACTGCAACGGCTCACCACCGAAACCCGCATCGGCATACTGCAGGACATCTACGGCGATGATGCCGAAACCCTGCAAGTACTGCAGTTGATGATCAGCAAAGGCCAGGCCGGTTACGACGAAACCCTGATCAAAATGGAACGTCAGGCCAGCCTGCAGCAACGTGTAAATGCCCAGTTAACAACGCTGACTAATGTCTGGGATGCCGCCTCAGGCACCGCAACAAACAGCCTGGTCAAACTGACCGAAGTGATCGAGCCAGAACTGAAGGATCTGATCAACTGGCTGGGCGAAACATCAGAAAAGTTCGGCACCTGGGTTGATGAAAACCGCGAACTGACCCGCTTTATCATGCTGACCGCTGGCACCGTCACCGCCTTGCTGCTGGGCTTCGGTGCGCTGGCGCTGGCCGTCAGTGCGCTACTGGGGCCCTTTGCGGTACTGCGCTGGACACTGACAGCACTCAGTATAACCACCGGTAGCTTTGGCAGCGTCGCCATGAACATGGCCAAACAGTCATTACCCGCTATCGGTGCTGCCGCCACCGACACACTAGGCAAACTTCGTCAGTTATCAACCGCCTCAGCGTTGTCTATTCAAACCAGCTGGCAAAGCAGCGATCCTGTCGCACAGTACAAAGCGCGGTTTCCTGAGTCGAAACCTTCGTTAAAAAATCGAGCCATAGCGTTCTGGCAACAACACAACCCGATAGAGTATGCCCAAAGTCTGCCAGACCGTACGACACATACCTTTACCAGTGCGACCAAACGCTATCGGAATGGCAAACAGCAGCTGAAAGAGGGCGTAGCGCAACAATGGGAGCGCCTCCAGCAATTACCCGGTCGTTTTAGTCAAGGCGTTACACGTACACAACAACACCTTGATGCCTTCTGGCAAAACACCAAAACCACCTCTACACAAACACTGGACGGCCTCGTTACACATTTTGTAGCGACAGAAACGCGCTTACGTAATCGCGGTAAAGCCTTCACAAACTACATGCGCCCCTCCAACCTGTGGTTTGAATCGATACGGCTATTCAAAGCTTCACTGCGAGGTATCGGTAACATACTTAAAGGCGGTGCCGTTAGCGGCATAAAAGCACTGGGTGGCGCACTGCAACTGGTTGGTCAGATCATTTTATTTGTAGGCCGTGCACTACTACTAAACCCCATCGGCCTGATCATCACCGCCATTGCAGTTGCAGGTATAGCACTGATCAAATACTGGCAACCGATCAAAGCCTTTTTCAGCGGCTTCTGGGCAGGGCTGACAGAGGGCCTGATGCCATTGCGCGAAGCCTTCGGCCCGCTGTTTGATCTACTGGCCAAAGTATTAAGTCCGGTGATCGGACTCTGGGAGTTACTGACTGGCGCACTGGCCAAAGTATGGGGCTGGATCAGCAAACTGTTCAGCCCCTTTGAAAAAACCTCACAGGAGCTGGAAGGCGCAACCAATGCCGGTAGACGTTTTGGCACCATGGTTGCCAACATAATCAACGCCGTTATCGGCCTGCCGGGCAAGTTTGCGGAATTTGGCGGTATGCTGATAGATGGCCTGATGAACGGCATTACCAGCAAGCTGGGCGCACTGAAAACCAAAGTGGTGGATGCTGCACAAAGCATCAGCGGCTGGTTTAAGTCAAAGCTGGGTATACAGTCACCCAGCCGGGTATTTATCAGCCACGGCTCTGATGTGATGGCCGGGCTGGAACAAGGCCTGCAGCAGCAACAGCACAGCCCGCTGAAGACGATACAGACCGTCACCCAGCAACTGATACAGACCGGTTCTGAACTCGGTCTACCTGCCCCGATACAGCAGCTACTGGCACCAGTGATACCAACCCTGGCTAATGTTGGTAACGCACTGGTAAACAGCCTGCCGGACAGCCTCCGGACACAACTATTTCATGACAGCCCATCAGCACAACCAGGTGCTATACCCGCCCCAATCCAGCTGATGCAGCAGTTACTGCAACCGGTGCAGACACTACTGGCCCCACTGAAACAGGCACTGGCACCAGTAACGGCCGGGGCGGCCCTGGCACTGGCGAACCCAGCTCTGGCCGCTCAGCAACCCGGCAGCCCGCTGCAACCGCTCAAACTGGACACCCGCCCACCGTTGCAGGCAGCACGACCTGCAGCAACCACCACCGCGCCCAGCATCCACATTGAAGCCATACATATTCACGCTGCGCCCGGCATGGATGAACGGGCACTGGCACAGAAAGTTATTGACGAAATCAACCGCCAGGCCCAGCTGCAGCAGGCCGGGCTGCGGTCATCACTAAGGGACGATGATTAACCATGAGCCTGATTACCCTGGGCCTTTTTGTCTTCAATATGGACACCCTGCCCTACCAGCAACAGCAACGGCAGAGCAGCTGACGACACGCCGAAGGCAGCCGGATTGGCCCCCGGCCATCGAACCAGTACCTTGGCCCGGGGCAGGACAAAATCACCCTGTCGGGCTGGATTGCAGCAGATATCGCCGGTGACCCGCTATCACTGGACGAGCTGCGCCTGATGGCTGAAACCGGCGAGCCTTACCCGCTGGTGTCCGGTAATGGGTACGTGTATGGGCAGTGGGTAATTGAAGAGATCACCGAAGATCAGAGCATTTTCTACCCGGATGGCACCCCACGCCGGGTAGAATTCAGCCTTCGCATAAAGCGGGTGGATGATAACCGGGTTGATCAGCTGGCCATGCTCACCGGTGGCGGTGGTACCGGTGTACTGGTATGAGCGCCATTCCTGACTACCGCGTTACCGTTAATGGCCAGGAGTTCACCCGCACAATGAACGCCCTGCTGGTCAGCCTGACCCTGACCGATAACCGCGAAGAAGATGCAGACCAGCTGGATATCGTGCTCGATGACAGCGACGGCAAACTGGCCATACCACCGCGTGGTGCCATTGTGAAATGCTGGCTGGGTTTTCGTGATGAACCGCTGGTATACAAGGGTGAATATACCGTGGATGAAGTCAGCCACTCTGGCGCCCCGGACAGAATCACCATTCGCAGCCGCTCCAGTGACTTCAGAGACTCACTGAAAATCAAACAGGAATACAGCTGGCATAAGAAAACCATCGGCGAAATCATCAGCACCGTGGCAAGCCGTAACGGCTTGCAGCCTGCCGTCAGCCCCAAACTGGCGGGTACGTTCATTGAACATATCGACCAGACCAACGAGAGTGACAACAGCTTTCTGGCCAGGCTGGGCCACAAGTACGATGCCACCGCCACCATCAAAGATGGCAAGATGATTTTTACACCGGCAGGTAAGGGCGAAACCACCGGCGGCCAGGCGATTAGCACCGTCACCCTGACCCGTGCCGATGGTGACCAGCACAACTACCAGCTGCTTGATAAGCCCGCCGAGTACACCGGAGTAAAAACATTCTGGAACGATACAAAAGAGGGCGTTCTGCGAGATATAACCGTCGGCAGCGCCGATAAAGCCCGCCTGCTGCGCAACACCTACCCCACCGAAGCCGACGCCAAAGAAGCCGACGCCAAAGAAGCCGCCCAGGCAGAGCTGCAGCGCATTAACCGCCAGCAGGCGCAGTTCTCCCTGCTGCTGGCCAAAGGCAGGCCCAACCTATACCCGGAAACGCCGATCAAACTACAAGGCTGGAAAGCACCCATAGATGCGAATAACTGGGTGACAAAGCGGGTGGTACATCAGATGAATAACAGCGGCTATAGCAGCCGGGTGGAGATGGAGACCCTTCTGTAATTAGACCCACACCCCAAGTCACACTATAATGTACATAATTTTATACATAAATATGTACTTAACAGGGGCTGAGCGATGACAACACAGACCATTCTTGCCGGTAAAACCGTCAGTGTTACCGAGATGCGCAAAAATCCAACCCAATACTTCACGGACGAACCTGTCGCCGTACTGGCACACAACCGCCCCGCAGGCTACATGGTAAGCACCGAGCTGTTTGAAAGAATGCTACATGCACTGGAAAGCCAACAGAGTAACCAGAACTTTCAAGCCAGTTTTCGCCCCTCAGCAACACGCCTGCACGAGATCGCCCAGAACGGCAACGCACTACTGCAAGCCGCCAGCGATGACGAGCTGGGCGAGTTCACCGAGTAATGCGCCTATTCAAGGGCAAGATACTGCAACAGCAGCTGTCAGACAGCGAACTGGAAGCGTTGGTAAACGACTTCCGGCGCTATAAAACCAGCGGAGAATTACCAGACACATTTGGCCGCGACGTAGCATACGACCACCCATACAACCTGCCACTGGTGCGGGCAGAAGGCGTACAGCATATTCACCTGGCCGACAACCACGCCCCCTGGCCCCACCAGATTATTCAATACCACCGCACCAGCGATGTTCACCTGGCTTACTGTCAGGGGGCCATACACAACAATCACTATCTGCTGATTGCCATTCTGTCACCCGATGCCCACAAACAGGCCCGCGACAACAACACCATGTTGAAACTTGGCAAAGCCGCCGAGCAGTTCCGCCTGAAATTCTGAGCAGAGCCTACCAACACCCTTCACAGTAAAGCCACAGATGCAAGGCCTTTTCATACCCTGTACAGCCTTTTCGTATGTGTAGAGACGCGCTGTACAAGTTGTGGCGCTAGCATGACCACAGACGCTTATTGAATACTGGTGCACAAACCAGCATTCAGGAGCACACCAATGGACAGCAGCATTCCTCAACTGATTCGGCGTAAAGATCTTCTGCTTCAAATAGGATTTACAGAATCCATGCTGTATGAACAGGTCACCGCCGGAACCTTCCCCAAGCCGATAAAAATAGGCCCAAAGGCCGTCGCCTGGCTTGAATCTGAAGTTAACGAATGGCTAAACCAGCGCATTGCACTACGTGATGATGAACACACAACCAAAAAGACAGGAGGCCAAAATATAGACGCATAGCATCAAGCAAGCCTATTCAATTACATACTGTAAACCGGCCAATGAAAAAACCCCAAGTGACGCAACACATGGGGCTTTGATTTGAAGCGGTTTGCATAACACAAACCTGGTGGCTTTCACCGCACAGACAAACGACTGTGCGTATTATAGCGATAACCCTCGCTATACGTCACCTGTTCTGATGTGGTGGAGGTTTGCCGGACTATTTAAGGCACAGCCATTATGCCAAAGTCACGACGCAAACGTCGATCCTTTCAACGGGCCGGGTTTTACCCTGGTAGAAAGTTGCTACTAAAACTGATGAACCAGCTACTGATCAGCCTGATCGTTGAGGGCATCATTGGTTTTTTTGAAGATCTGCTGTAATACAGCACGGGGCTTCGGCCCCTTTTTATCTCTACTTCACTGTATCAAAATTTCAAATTCCCTCCTGACAACCCCATAAACACGCACTATAGTCTGCCCATCGGTGCCGGATGCACCATGAAGTAAACAGGGAGGCCGTATGACAGCAATCATTCAATTGCCCACAAAGTTATGCCAGTTACGCGAAGCCGACAGGCTGGTTAAAGAGTGGGGGCAAATTCAGGCCAATAAAACAGGTGGGGAAAAGGTGGTGGCACTTGAAGCGTGGCGTGCAGAGATGGAGGAATATCTGGCAGCACTCCCGAAAGGAAGCACTACCAGATACTAACTACCGCTGTGGTGTATGCAACCTTTCACCAAGATAGTACAACCCAAGAATGGTAGCGATTACCATCTGCCACAGCATAAAGAAATAAAACCCGACGCCAGCCCAGTTAAAATAAACTTTGTACTCTGTAGTCAATTCTACGGCTAAAAACAACTTTGTCAGCAACACTATCATGATACTGGTCGCTGTCAGGTATGCAAATAGTACACACAGAAAACGGCGTCGGGTCATATCAACCATCAGTGATTTACCGTGGTGCATCACGCTGATTTTAGGGGGGTTATCCATCAGCTGGTCAATATCATTTTTATTGAAGGTTGCCACCGCTGCCAGCGCCGCAATGAAGAAACCTGGCAAGTTAGCAACAAAGCCCGTTATATCACTGATCAACCCACCTTTGTTAATCAGCGCATGCATAGGAATAAACTCAACAGACAGCCACAGCGTCCCTGCTGTCAGTAAGAGAGGAATCAGCCAGTCATACAACCACTTATCATCATGCTTTATCAGCAGATAAGATAAGGGGCGTGTTAGTTGATAGGTGATCACACTTATACCCTTGACTCTGTTAGCTATACAACCGTTAAGGCCAACCTAAAAGAATACGAGCAACACTATGATTCACTCGAACGCTTCTGCTCATCTGACTTTGCCTTTAATGCTGCTTGCTCTTTTTTATAGTTATCCCTGCGTACTTTTACCACAAAGGTTGTCGTAGCAAAAATTGCAGAAAGAAGCACAAGTGTCAGATATATACAATATACCGCCAGAAAAAATGCAAGAAATTTTGTTCCGGTACTATCAGGAATAGCCGTTAATACAGCAGCTACCAGTATAGATAAACTATATATAGACAGAGGGTAGGCCATATCCGGTGGAAACATTTCTGGCGCAATTGTTTTTGTGCCCGATTTTTCACTGGCTGTAATCAGTGCATCAATAAAATCACCTTGCATTGTAAATATCAATGCAAACACACCAATACCAAAACCTAGTAAGGTAGGAAATACGGTAAGAATTAACCCTTCGGGGTTAAAAGCCTCATCCGCTATATGTTGCCCGTCAACAACACAAAAAACTAATGTTGTTAAAGCTAAAGACGAAACCAGCCCTTTCCAAAACCGTTTTCTCCACTGGCTAGTTTCTGCCAAACGAATAAAGTGAAATACCTCACCATAACAAGCATAGCCATTGGCAATAGATATAACTGGCCCTATAAACGGAAGGCTTACCAATAATTTTCTTGACATGCGCTACTCTTCAGAGGGTAATGTTGATGGCTTATTAGAGGGAATAAATGAACCCAGAATAAGCTCTCTTCTGGCTATTGTAAGTGCAGCTTTCAGTTCTGCTTCTAGAGCAGGATCATCAAGAGGATTAGACAATGCTTCTTCTATCTCAGAAATTTTTTTCTTCAAATAACGCTTTCGTCGAAAGTCAGCGACAGAGAGTTTGCTTTTCTCAAATATCGTCGCTGACACATTACTAATAAAAATAGCTGCAGCAGGAACAGCAAGTGTAGCTAATTCTTTAAAGACAGGGTCTGGTATTTTTTCGAGCAAGATCATCAGTGCTGCACCAACACCGGTGCCACCACCATAGGCAACGACCTTTTTATTAACTGATGTGCCAGAAGTGTTTGTAGCAGGAATATTGCCTTCTTCACTCGCCGTCATTTACACTCAGCCCCATCCTGTTGCGTACTCTTCTCTCTGGAAGCTTTCGCTCGAGCTGTCACATCGTCTAACAGCACAGTCAGATCATCGCCACCACGTACATAAATCGTTTCTGTGTAAGTGTTACCCGCCTTCGTTGTATGCCGCACTGTGACTTTATCTGGTAAGAAGCTCAACAGATAACGTACCAGCACTCTGGTGCTTACGTATACCATAGGCATACTCAGTATCAAGCTTATCCAGAACAGGTAACTATCCATTATGAAGCTCCTTCAATTAACACTCATCAACTCTTCAGCTTTGTAGGGTGATACACCTTGGAAATGATGTATGAATCAAGGTCTTTAGCTCCAGTACGCTCTTTCGTAGTCTTCGTTAAGCTCACTCGATAGTATTGACCGAGAATATTTGGAATAGTATTTTCAGATAGCTTAGTAATAAAAGCACTATCTTCGATTTTCACTTTTATATCATTTCCATTATATTCAACCCGCCACCCTGCAGCCTTATCAATATGACCTGTCAGGAACTTGATAGTTGCATCAAATTCAAATGAACTTTCCTTAGTCCGATATACAGTTTTTGGTGCTTTGTATTTTGGTGCATCAGCCTTGGATATTTTAAAAACAGGATCACTGTCGTCCTCTAGGCAAATACCAAAAGTTTCAGTTCCTTCAGCAAGCATAGCCCTGTGCATCACGGTATCTATAGCCTTTCGCACAGAAGGATATTCAAGTGTTTTTTGAATATCTTCTGAACAGTTAATAATTTCATCACCAACCTTTAAATCAAAAGTGCCATCATCCCTCTCTTCAAAAGAATCGACATTACGCCCCCTTAGTTTACTTACTACTTCTAAAAGGGTTGCTCCTGCCATCGTAGTACCGATACCAATAAAAGGCAGTATATCCTTAGAATTATTCAGCATTTCCTGAATAACTTGTACTTCAATACCGAACGATCCCTGCACAAAACCTGCATGGACTTTTACATTCAATGACGTATTACCACCATTCAATGCATTATTTGTCTCATGAAAAAGCGTCCCCAGCCCTTTAAGGCTATCTGCAACTTCAAGAATGTCCATCTCATGATCAGAATGAGCAGGGCCATCATAAAACATATAAAAAGTACTGATTTGCTTCGTCATCTGTGCTTATCCTTTATCAACATAGAAGCGTCAAGGGACATATTTTATAGAAGATGATTGCGATGTCTAACAAACTTGTTGATTAAACACCTAAACATCACCAAACAGAGCATCTGCTTTTACCAACCTGCTTCATTATCTAATAGTCACAGGCACCAATCAGGCGAACCACTTTACATATCAATCACTCACCAGCAACTCACCTGTTTCCAGCAATTTCTGAAACTCGGTTTCATTAACCACAACAACGCCCAGTTCTTCTGCCTTCTTCAGCTTTGCAGGCCCAGCTTTGGGGCCGCAGACAAGGCAGTCTGTATTGCCACTTACCGCGCGGTTGCTGCTGGTTGTCAGCCCGGCTTCTTTGGCCTGGGCAACCAGCCTTGCTTTATCTGCTTTGGCAAAGCCTGTGAAAACAACAACGGGTATTGTTTTAGGTGGCTTGGGTGGTTTTAGTGGGGTTAGCGGTGCTGATGTACAAATATCGAAAGGGTCGGGTTTAACGTAGTAATGATTGATACGTTCTCTAAGAAAAGGGCGGAAACCATCGTACGTATAGCCTGTAATAAATAGCCCGCCTTCCCGCCAATTTACCAGGTCATACGCAGCGACTTCACCCGACAGCTCCGTATAAACAACGCGCAGTTCACCAATAATATTAGCCATTCCTTGCTCCTTTTAGATTTCAAATCCTGTTAAAATCTGAGAAGAGTGTACGATAACTCGCAGAACGTATCTATGAAGAACTACCCAACCCCCTTCAACTCCCTCTCCACATCCCCCCGGTCAGGCCTGACCGCCCGGTGCAAACATGTCACCACCGCATCTGCCACGGCCTCTGGAGAAAGTTTCATCTTTTAACTCTCCTGCCAGACCAAACCATGAATCATAAAAACCACATACTACGTAAGGAATACCATAAACAGAGACGCCGGGTATCAGTCAGAAGTACAAGCGTTATACTTTTAACAAATCACAGGATGTCGTCAGGTATTTATCAGAAGGTAAATAGAATTTACCACTACTATCATAATGATAATTCATATCTACGAGGTGAATAACATTGCCACGGCCCGGCCATCTGAAGTGCAAAAGATAGTCTGACGTTTGATACCTTCCATGCCGTTTAACATATTCAGGAATGCCAATATGATAATGCCATAAGTCATACTTGCGCGCCCGAATAGCGTCGGGGTGATTCTTTGCTAAGCCCTTCCAGCTGTGAGTGATTTTTCCTTCATATCGAGAAAAATCACTCAGGCCGTAAGCCTCAAATACATCAGTGAAATCAAGAATTTTATCTTGAGTGGGTGTATCAAAGTTGGCGAACTCTTTTGAAAACTGTGGGTAGTAGGTAACAGTGAAGTCCAATTGATACAATCCTTGTACATCTGCACTCAGCG
Organism: Marinobacterium sp.; assembly: GCA_025800125.1. Lineage (GTDB taxonomy): Bacteria > Pseudomonadota > Gammaproteobacteria > Pseudomonadales > Balneatricaceae > Marinobacterium_C. The sequence goes on along the minus strand of JAOXSF010000038.1, from coordinate 88,197 downwards.
GTTGTTAATTATGAACTGTCTCTTTTGCTCTCGGGTTAAGCCACGAGGAATCGTTACAGGCGCGCCAGAGTTCATCGCCTTCTCCAGTCGATCCATATCAATTGACTCTACAATTCTACGGGCTACAGCTTCGTCCCTTGGCTTCGTTTGACTTCCCATGAGCAGCACCTTGATACCTTACGTTATGAATAGCTAAGAACACTTAGCAGAGTTTATCAAAGGTTCTCACTACTGCTCACTGCTAAAAGGTCTCAATTACATGCAAATTTTGCATGTTCAGCGCTCACCCCACACTTTTCAATTGCTTCTCCACATCCCCCCGATCAGGCCTAACCGCCCGGTGCAAACACGTCACCACCGCATCTGCCACTTCCTCTGGCGAAAGCTCCATCCGTTCTTCGCGCATAATCTCATGCACGGCAATTACCATTTCCCGCACAGTTTCAGCGAAAAAGCTAAGCCCACACTTAACCTTTTAAGACCTCTTGCACATCAATGATGATTGCATTTGAAATATTGCCATTTTTATCTTTGGCATTAATTCGCAGACGTACAGGTTTTTTATCCCATTCAGCGGCCTGTAACCTTGATTTATATTCATCAGTCAAAGTCTCATCCTGAACGGTTGCCCAATACTGATCATCAGAATCAACATCTCTGATCTTAACTTTCATACTGTCTGACGAAGAGGAGTCAACCTGCACAATGCGATAACAACCATCTAACCGCACTTCAACAGATTTTCGGCGTGCATTCTGAGTAATAAGATCAGCCTGGGCACCCGTTACAGCCACACCCTGAATCGTGCCATCATCAGCATTACGCATACTTTTCAATAGCTCCGTTTGAGCGTCATAGGCACCACGTTGAATGTTATCAAGAGCAGGGCTATTTCGTGCCAATTCAGCCATCAGCTTCGCTCTCTGTGTTTCCTGCTCAGACATACTGGACATTGCCTGCAACTGCTCTCTCTTTTCTTCAGACGACAGTTCTTGCTCTCGCTCCTGACGGCGTGTATCGAGATAGTATTTCCAGGCAGAATTCCCTGTATACATCAGGAATACTCCCAGAATAATCATTACAATTTGTGATCCATCCATCTTATCAACCCCTGCTGACAGGAATTTCTCTATAAGTGGTTGAAAATCCAGAGTAAAGTTCGAAGAACCATTACTTACTCTGACTTCCATTTCCAGCTCAGAGCGCTCTTCCTTTGTCAGCCTGTTCGAGTTCGGGCTCTTGTACTTAGTAAGGGCATATGACCGATATAGACCTTTCTGCAACTCCAGAAATCCCTTCATCATGGAAGGGGTTATCGTTTGATGGTACTTATCGCCCGTAAGATGAATATGAAGCTTTGGCCACCCTTCCAGTTTGATTGCTATATCTGATGTAGAAAGTTCCTTTTCAAGAATCTCTGCCAGGGTATCGTAAGCGTCGTCTTCACTTCGAATCACAAATTGCCGAGTCATATAGCCACTTCTGTTCCATAGAGTTTCGCTAATGATAACGACTTGGGCAGATCTAGTCAGTAAAGCACTACTTACATACACTAATTACCAGAAAACTACCCAACCCCCTTCAACTCCCTCTCCACATCCCCCCGATCAGGCCTAACCGCCCGGTGCAAACACGTCACCACCGCATCTGCCACTTCTTCTGGTGAAAGCTCCATCCGTTCTTCGCGCATAATCTCATGCACGGTAATCACCATTTCTCGCACTGTATCAGCAGAGAAACCTGGTTCAGGCTTTGCAGCTAATTCATCGATCAACTGGGCAACCAGTTGATGCTGTGATGTTGATAGGTGTGCAGCTTCTTTCAATACCGAGGTTTGAGAAACAGCAGAACAAGGCTCAAGGTCTGAAACCATCATTGGGCCTTGACCTGTCAGCAACCAATTCGCATTGATCCCTAACCTGACGAACCCCTCTATAACCTTTCCTCCAGGAAAAGACCGTCCTCTTTCATTTTCTTGATAGCCACGTTTTTTAGAACCTATAGAGTCCGCAATTGCGTCTTGCGACAGTTCTAAAGCTTTTCGCGCCTGTTGCAGCCTTTCACCAATCGACATTGCAAGCCTTTGTTTTCCAAGCAATTGTATGCCGCAAAGTCTAAACTTACGGCTAACAAAAATAATCTTTTGAAATCAATGGGTTAGGGCAAAAGCCTACAAATAGACATTATTTTGCACTCGCCAGATACAAAATTGCGTTGAAATTACACGCAATTGCGTACTATCATGATTCCGAACAGTTAAGAAATGTTCCGAACAGTTCGGAACTTTTAACAGGATTCTAACCGATGGCCCAATCACTCACTACTCGAAACAAAAAACCCGTGCTCCATGTGGTGCTGTCAGAAGCAGAGCTGGCGCGCGTTGTACAACTGGCGGGGGAAGAGAACCGCAGCAAATCCCGTATGGCAGCACTACTGCTGGAAGAAGCCCTGAATGCTCGTCAGGCGGCCCGGCTTGAAAGTGCAGCGCAGCAGGAAAGCAGAACAAAGTCCGGTATGGCGGCGCAGCGAGTTGCAGAAGCCCTGAATGCCCGTCAGACATTCCGGCTAGAACATAGTCACGGCCCCCAGTCATAACAATATCCACCCCTCGCAGGACGCGGACATGAAACAACAACCTTGCCATGGCGGCATTCACACCCCCATCACCGCCTGTTACCACGCCGTACATGACTACCCGCACGGCGGCATTGCCACCGTTGCAGCGGCCATGCAGAAAAGCACAGACACCCTGCGCAAAAAGGTGAAAGAACAGAATAAAACCCACCTGCTGACGCTAAGTGAAGCCATGCAGATTCTGCGGATTACCGGCGACACCCGTATTCTGGATGCGGTGTGTGCGCAAGTTAACGTGGTGTGGTTTTGCCCGGGCAGCGTCCCCTGCACCCCCGGCGATATGGATGTACTGAAAAGCAGCACCGGCCTGATGGACAAAGCCATGTCGGTGATTAACGAGCTGCAAACCGCACTGGACAACGACGGCGAAGTCGATGCAACCGAACGCGCCCGCATTGATAAGCGCATTCTGGAACTATACCAGGCCAGCAGCCACCTTTCTGAAACCGCCCGTCAGTTTGAACCCCCACAGGGCAAGGAGTAAGCCATGGGATCTCCCCGTAACAAGTGCCCACACTGTGGCCACGCCATGCAGATACGCAACTCAAACAGCGAGCACCCACTGATGCGCGCCATGTATCTGCAATGCACCAATATCATCTGTGGTGCCACCTTTCGCGGCAATCTGGAGCTCACCCACACCCTGAGCCCCTCTGCCAGCCCCAACCCGGATATCAACCTGCCACTGGCAGACGCCTCCATCCGCCGGTTGGCCCAGGCCAAACCGCAACCGAAAAAGACAGACGCCTAACCGCAAAGGACAGACAGATGCGCCACACCACCCACTGCAGTAATGTCGTGCCGATCCGCCAGACCAGCCGCCGAGGCTCTGTCGATCACAGCGCAGGCAGCGGCTATATCAAACTGTTTCGCGCGCTGGAAGAAGCGCCCTTCTCAGACCAGCCCGATTACTGGGCCTGCTGGACGCACCTGATGATGATGGCGACCCACCGCCCCTATCAGACCGTGGTACGTGGCCAGACGGTTGATCTGCAACCGGGCCAGCTGATTACAGGCCGCAGCGCACTGGCGCGCCGGGTGGGGTTAAGTGAGCAGACGGTACGCACCGTGCTGGCGTACTTCGAGCGGGAAGGCTGGATAAGCCGGGAACATATCTGCGGTGGCACCCGCATTACCCTGCATGGCTACGTGGAAGAACAGGCCTGCCAGCCGGTTGAACAACCTGCACCGGCCAGCCCGGATATATCACCTGAAATTGCGGCGCGAAACGGGCAAAAAATCAACCAGCAACCAACCAGCCAGATCAACCAGCCACAAACACCGCCGCAGCCCTTGCCAGACGTGGCCTGTAGCGAAACAGCAACGGATGGGGTAACCAGCCAGCCACCGGCTCAATCAACCACTATACAAGAAAACAACAACTACAAAACAACAACCCGTCCCCCTGCTGCGCAGGTGGACGGGCAGGCGGGGCAGAACTCAAATGTCCCCTTCCATCGCATTGCCGAGCTGTATAACCAGATCATGTCAGCGGAGTTTCCACGCTGTCTGGTGCCCGACAGCGGCAAACGAAAACCGGTGCTACGCAAGTTCTGGCAACACATGAAACAGGACATCAGCCAGGTACGCCGTTACTTCGAGTATGTAAACCTGCATGCGTCACCGTTTATGCGTGGCGAAGGCCCACGGGGCTGGGTGGCAGACATTGAATACCTGTGCCGGGAAAACACCCTGGTGCGCGCTCAGGAGGGCACCCTGTAATGCGTCAGTTGCATTCCTTCGAGGCCGAAACCAGCCTGGTGGGTGCCCTGCTGCTGGCACCGGAAACCTACGACACCATCAGTCCACTGGTGGACAGCAGCATGTTTGCCAATGTTCAGCCCCAGCTGGTGTTTGAAGCGATCAAAGACACCCTGTTAGCAGGCACACCTGTGGATGTGGTCACCGTCAGCGAACAGCTGGAACGACGCGGGCTCTATGTGTTGCAACAAGCCGGTGGTATCGAATTTGTGATCAGTGTGGCGCAGAACACCCCCAGCGCCAGCAATATCACCAGCTACGCCGAACTGGTGCGTGACTACGCCCGTGAACGGGCGCTGTTCAACACCGCCAATCAGATTAAGACCCTGCTGATGCAGGACGATATGACCACCGACGAACGGTTCCAACAGGCGGAAGCCCTGTTCACCGGGCTCGACCTGCACCGGGGCAGTCAGCAGGGGCCGGTGGAAGTGAAAGAATCGGTACAGGAATACGTGGCACACCTGGAATGGCTGTATGACAACCCCGGCCTGTACGGCGTCGCCACCGGGCTGGCCACCGTCGACAACCGTTTGCAGGGGCTGAAACCCGGCGAGCTGTACATTGTTGCCGGTCGCCCCGGCATGGGTAAAACCACTTATGCCATGCAGGTGGCACTGAGTGCGGCACAAACAGGCCACCGCACGTTCATTGCCAGCCAGGAGATGCCCCGGCGGCAACTGGTGCAGCGCCTGGTTGCCAGTATCGGCCATATCCCGCTGCCACTGCTGAAAAATGCCAGCGTGCTGCAACATGAGGATTACTCCGTGCGACTGATGGCTGCCACCGGCCGACTGGTGCAACTGGAAAGCGCCATGCTGCTGATTGATGACCGCTCCACCATGGATATCGACGACCTGCGCAGCGAGTGCCGCCGCGTACACCGCAAGCACGGCAAACTGGGGCTGGTAATGGTGGATTACCTGCAACTGCTGACCGATCGCACCACCAACAGCCGCTATGACGAAGTGTCCAGCGTATCGCGCAAACTCAAAGCCCTGGCCAAAGAACTGGACTGCCCGGTGCTGGCGCTGTCGCAGCTGTCCCGCGAATGCGACAAACGGCCCGATAAACGCCCACTGCTGAGTGATCTGCGCGAGTCCGGCCAGATCGAACAGGACGCCGACGTTATCCAGTTTCTCTACCGGGACGAAGTCTACAACCCGCACAGCAACCAGCACGGAATGATGGAGGTGATCACCGCCAAATTCCGCGACGGCACCAAAGGCACCGATTACGTCAACTTCATCGGCGCTGAAAACCGCGTTGCTGATCTGCCCAGCGGGGCCCGCATTCCACAACCGGCGCAACAGAGCCAAGGGTTTCAACTGTCATGAAACACACCCTGTTTACCCCACGCCAGAGCCGCCAGACGGCACAACTGGCCCAGCACACACAGGCCCGGCTGACACATCTGGGCAACCGCATTCGCGGCCTGTCCACCAAACGCCAGGCACAACTGATCACAGAATTTATCGGCGGCATGAAAGGCGCCGCCCGCTTTAACCCACAGCAGAGTCTGGTTGCCGTAGAGGTACTGGAAATGCTGCTGATTGAACCGGCCGAACGGCCAAATGAAAAGGCCCTGTCACCACCAAGTAACCAGGGCCCCGTTGACTCAAGGAGAGACCAACCATGCTGATTTTAACACGCCGTAACGGAGAAGCCATTTTCATGAAGGGCGAAGACGGCAAACTAATTGAAGTGCGCATTCTGAAAAACGACCGCTATGAAGTCACCCTCGGCATTGAAGCCGACCGCAGCGTCGATATTCACCGCGAGGAAGTGTATTGGCGCATTCAGCAAGAACAGGATGTTGAGGGGGTGGCGTGATGTGTAAAACCTGCACCAGCGGGCTTTGCACAAACGGCTGCGCAGCAGGCAATACGCCTGCTGACACAGCCCGGCAGAAAGGCGGCCGCATTGCGCGGGCCGCCGCCATGCTCTGCCAGGATGCACAGTTTCGCCTGTACCTTGACCACCGCAGCCGTATCAAGTTTGGCCTGCCCGTTGCCGACGGCACCCACACCGATCAGGACGCCAGAGACTGGCTACTGCGCTGGTGTGAGATCCAAAGCCGCGCAGAACTGGACCATAACCCGGCCGCCGCAAAACGCTTTCACTATATCCGCCAGATTTACCAACAGTATCGAAACAGACAGGGAGGCCTGCATACATGAGCACTGAAAACAATGTCCACACAATGCCCGTGCCGGACAAAGACGGCGAAAGCCCGCCCGCATACAGTGATAGCTACATTGCCACCTTTGTCGGCCATGTACCTCTGATGGCCTGGTGTGAGTTTGAACGTTGCACCGTCAACGCTATAGATACCCGGTTATCAAAGGGCATCTGGCAGGCCGGTGTGCATGTTATCAAGCCGGAAGGCGGCAAACGAATGGTAAACCTCAAGGCGGCAAAACGATGGCTGGAAGGAAAACGCTCCCGAAGGGGGTAACAATCAGAAAAAATAAACACTCTGAATCAATCCAGATCGCCTTTGTATACAAAGGCGTTCAGTGCCGCGAAACCTTGAAGATGCCCGCGACTGCGGGCAATCTTCGCTATGCCGAGCGGCTACGGCACGAAGTGTATGCAGAGATTGAACGTGGCACGTTTAATTACGATGAAAAGTTTCCCGGCAGCAAAACAGCTCAGCGATTTGGTTTTAATACCCGTAAGCCATTTATGAAAGAGCTATTTGAAGAAGCTTACCGTATCAAGTGTGGTCAGCTGAAACCTTCGTCACTGAAAGCCTACAGCAACAGTTTGAAAGCACAGCTGCTACCCACCTTCGGCCACCTTCGTATAGACCACCTTACCCCGAAAATGATCAGGGATTGGGTGCTGAAATCTGGGCTATCAGCAAGAACACTGCGAAACCATCGCATTATGCTGGATTTTGCCCTGAGCCTGGCTGTACAGGATCGGTATATTGAGCGCAGCCCACTGGAAGGTATGAAGCTGGAACACCTCCTGCCGAAAGAAAGAATCAAATCAGAGTATGAACCTGACCCTTTCAATCAGTACGAAATCAACGCGCTGATCAGTGCCGCTGTAGACTGGTACAGGCCAATGATCACCACCTGGCTGTTTACCGGTATGCGTCCGGGCGAGCTGATCGCCCTGACCTGGGAAGATATAAACTTTGATGAACAGTTCATTGATGTGAACAAGTCCCACGTGCTGGGTAATAACCAGAGCCCGAAAACTGATAACTCGATCCGGCTGATCGACATGCTGCCACCTGTCTATGATGCTCTGCTGCAACAGAAACGGCTGACGTTTTTCCTGGACGGCGAGAAAGGCCATGTGTTCCGCTTTCAGAAAAGCAAAAAACCCTTCATGGATCACCGCAACCTGGGCACTTATGTCTGGAAACCAACAATCGCACGGGCTGGCATTCGCTACAGAAACCAGTACCAGGCTCGCCACACGTTCGCCAGCCAGATGCTGACTGAAGGCGAAGACATTCTATGGGTTGCCAAGCAACTGGGCCACAGAGGCACAGACATGCTGAACCGCGTGTATGGCCGCTGGATTCCGAAAAATAGTGGTCAAACATACAAGCCACGCGGTAACTGGAACAATGTGATAAAGAAATCACACCAGAATCACACAGAGAAAGACGTAATTTGAGTTTTTCTTTAAAAACAATGAATTATAAACATCAGGGACAAAGATGCCGAGTACGTCCTGGAGAAGCTCGGTTTATAATTATAGAAAGCTCTAGCAAGAAAAAACGCCCTGTTTTCATAGAGTTATGAGCAGGGCGTTTTTCTGGTTCTGTTTGAATACCGTCTGAAACCTAAACCCCAGCCGTACCCGATTTTCACTTTTATGCTGTTCTTCCAGCAGCTTCCAGCCAAAGCGCTGTACCAGCTTTCGTGTCAGTTTCAGGCCAAGGCCAAAGCCTGCCTGGGCGCTTTCACCGGTACTGACCAGACTATTGATGATCTCGATCTGATCCCGGCTTTGATTAATCTGAATATGGCCGCTGATGGTGTGCTGAAACGCATTACGAATCAGGTTGGTCAACAGAATTTGAAAGGCATCTTCAGGCAGCTGTGCCAGACAAGGTGTTATGCTGATCTTCAATTCAACAGCTTTGCCACTGAGTAAATAACGCTGTTCAGCCACCACCCGCTGAACCAGCTGATCAACAGCAATCTCACGGGTGGGTATCAACTGCTGTTCATCCCGGTTCAGCCATAACAGGGTTTCGGTGATCCCTTTCATGGCCAGGCTGGCACGCAGAATACGGTCACGCACTTCGCGCTCTTTAGCGCTGGGCCGCGGGTTAACTTTATCCAGCAGGGTCGCGCTACTGCGCAACGTGGCGATAGGGGTACGCAGCTCATGGCTGGCAAAACCCAGAAACTCACGTTCTCTGGCCAATGTCTGGCTGACATCCTGCAAACTGTTATGGAGGATGGTAGCCAGGGCGTTCAACTCCTGATATTGAAAATCTGGCCGTTGCGGTGTCAAGGTTTCCAGCTGTAGTTCACGAGCCCAGTGGTACAGCGACTGTACCGGCTGCGCCAGACTACCCAGTACCCGATATATCAGTAGCACATAAATAACAATGGCACCTAACCCCCAGAGGGCGATTTTTACCATCGGGTCAATTTCCTCGGGTGCTTTATCAGGCCTGCTATCCGCAGCATGTTCATGCTCGGGGTCATACATCGAAATAAAGCGTAATTTCCCCTGTTGATTGCGCGATGCCAGCAGAAAGAACGCTCGCTCCGGCGGAGCAAAATACCACCAGTTTTCAAAATGCAGTTGCAGGGTATCCAGCTGCTGTGGCGGCTGTATGAACACATCACGCACTGCTTTCGGCACCGACTGCCAGTCTGCTGCAACGTGGTAACCAAAAGGCAGCTCGGCCTCACGCTGGCCTTCAGGTAGCAATTCTGCCGCTTCTTCCATCTGTGCCCCGGTGATCATATTCAGCCCTTTCAGAAAGTACTGAGTGCTCTGGTACGACAGCAGTAACGCCATCGCCAGTGCCAGCAGGGTTACCCAGAAAAAGATATACGTTTTCAGACTATCTGTTCTGAACAGTTGTCGCGGCATAATCATATTCTCAACAAAACATCACACGCAGGACTGGATACAAAAACCATAGCCAGGCACGGTTTGCAGCAGCATTTCCGCACTACCCAGCACCTTGCGCAGGTTATGAATATGCACCCGCAATTTATTACTATCGACAATATCATCGCCCCAGACTTTGCGACTTAACTCCAGCTGAGACACCGGGTCCGGGCTGGCCCTTAACAGCACTTCCAGAATACGAAACCCGGTTGGGGTCAGCCGGACAGGTTCGCCATGCAGGCTGGCGCTACGCTGGTTAAGGTTAAGGCTGAGCGGCCCAGCATCGAGCCGGGCCACCTGGCCACTACGACGCCGGGCCAATGCCTGCAAGCGCACTATCAGTTCTTCGATTTCAAACGGTTTGATCATGTAGTCATCGGTGCCAGCATGAAAACCTTCCACCTTCTGCGCCAGGGTATCACGTGCGGTCAGCATCAGTACCGGCGTGGTATCGCCCTGTTCCCGTAACCGCTGGCACAATGTCAGGCCATCCATACCGGGCATATTGAGGTCCAGAATAATCACGTCGTAACGGTATTGCGTCAGCAATGCAGCGCCCTCAATACCATTGGCAGCATAATCACAACTGATCTGCTCCAGCTCAAGATGGTCAATCACCGACAGCGCCAGGTCGCGGTCATCTTCCACCAGCAGGGTATTGAGCATGGTTTTTCTCCGGTTGCGATAGTCGTGGTGGCAGTGATTGCAGGCGTGTTGGCTCCGCCGCTGAAAAGCGCAGCAGCCCGGCAATATCCTGCTGAATCATCAACAGGGCTGGAATAATCAGCAGGGTAATTACAGTCGCGAACAGAATGCCATACCCCAGCGATACCGCCGCCGGAATAATAAACTGCGCCTGCGTCGAGGTTTCATTCAGCAACGGTAACAACCCGGCAAAGGTGGTTAACGAAGTCAACAGTACCGGACGCAAACGGCCGGTACAGGCTTCCAGAATCGACGCCTGCAACGCCCCACCCGCCGCCCGGTTATCATTGAAACGCGACACCAGCAACAGGCTGTCATTCACCACGACCCCGCTCAGCGCCACAATGCCATTAAACGACAACACACTGAGCATCATATCGTTCAGCCAGTGGCCCAGAATTGCCCCTACAAGCCCAAACGGAATCGCTGTCATAATAATCACCGGCTGAATATAAGAGCGCAACGGCACCGCCAGCAGAATATAGATCGCCAGCAGGGCAATAATAAATAACTGCGACATTGAACCTGTGGTCTCAGCCTGTTCTTCTGCTTCACCGGCAAAGTGAATGCTCAAATCCGGATAGCGCTGTTGCAACTGCGGCACCAGCTGCGCCTGCAACTGCTTCACCAGCTCACCAGGTGATAACAGCATCTTATCGACACTGGCCGTCACATAATAAGCAGGTAAGCCTGCAATACGGGTGCGCTCATTTTGCTCCACTCCGGCTGTTGCTACCGCTACAACGGACAACGGCACCAGGGTGCCATCGGCCAGCCGCACACGGGCAGCCAGCACACTCTCTATCGTCTGTCGGGCAGCCTGTGGGTAGCGAATACGCACCTTCACCTCATTGCGTCCACGCTGGTAACGCTGCACCACATCGCCACCAAACGCTTGCAACAATTGCTGTGACAGCTGCGCAGTGGTCATCCCCAGCGCATGGCCCTGCGCTGTCAGCTGGAAGCGCAGCAAGCTCTGCCCGGTGTTGAAGTTATCATCAATCGCGCCCACCCCCTCAATAGCGGCCAGTGCAGCACGAAAACGCTGTCCAGCAGCCTGCAATGACTCGGTATTCCAGGCTTTCAGCTCCACCTTGAAGTCATTCATTCCCCCTGGTCCAGAGGAAATATCAAATGCCCGTACACCTTCCAGTGCAGGGACAGCGGCTTTCCATTGCTGCACAAAAGTATTGATGCTGTACACAGCACCTTTATGCAGTTCAACGGTTACTGTGCCGTTATGGTCGTCACTGGCGATTACCTCCAGCGTGGCAATCGCAGAGTGCTGCTCAACGGCTCCGGCATCATCACGCAGTTGCTGATCAGCCTGCATAGCGGCTTGCTCAAGTATCTCCAGGTTGCGGCTGGTCAGGCCAAAGCTGACATCCTGCTGCATGGTCAGACTGGCTTCAATCACCGTACCGGGAATATCCGGGAAGAACCCCAACCGCACACTGCCGTTGAACGGCATACTCAGTACCAGCACAAACAGCGTCAGCGCCACCATGACAGCAGCATAGCGGAATGCAATCACCTGACGAATCAACGGTGCATAGAGGTAACGGTTAAAGTTGCTCAGTGCGCGATCACAGCCCTGCTGCAACCAGCGCCATCCGTTGCGCCAGCCACTCATCGGTTGCATTTCATCAGGTTGCTTTGGGTTATCACCGCCGCGCGTATCAATATGGGCCAGATGGGACGGCAGAATCAGCTTGGACTCAACCACCGACAGCAACAGACAGATGGTGACAATCACCGCAAACTGGGCGTATACCTGGCCCATACCACCAGCGACATTACTCAGGGCGACAAACACAGCAATCGTAGTCAGCACACCAAACACCGTCGGCACCGCCACCCGGCGGGTGCCATAAATGGTGCTTTGCAGGGTATCGCCATATTTGCGGCGACTCTCGTAGATACTTTCGCCCACCACCACGGCATCATCCACCACAATTCCCAGCGCCAGAATAAAACCGAAAGTAGTCATCTCGTTGATCGACATACCGGTGAACTGCTCAGTCATAAAGAACAGCGTACCGCAGAAGATAAACGGCAACCCTGCCGTTACCCAAAGCGCCACCCGCAGATTGAGAAACAGCGCCAGCACAATAAACACCAGCGCGATCCCCGACAGCGCATTTTTGACCAGCAAAGCCAGTCGATCACGGATCAGCTCACCGCCATCATTCCAGGCAGCAATATGAATACCCTGTGGCAGGGTTGTTTTAGCCTGCCAGCGAGCAACCACAGCATCGGCCTGCTCGATCAGCTTCAGTACATCGCCGGTTTCATCCACCGTCATCTCCAACCCGATACCGTTGTCGCCGTTATAACGGGCCAGTACAAATGTACGGTCAGAAAAAGCATCTTCAATCCGGCTGACGTCACCCAACCGGATAATCGCGCCGCTGGCAGTGGTAATCAGCGGAATCAGCGCAAACTGCTGGCGAAAGTACGCCTGCTCCGACGCCTTCAGACGGATAATCTGCCGCGCACTGCGCAAGCTGGTTGACAGCGCCACCGACGACTCAGCATTCACTGCCTGCGCCACCTGGGCCAAGGTCAGGCCGTAGGCTTCCAGCTTCGCCTCGTCGATCTCAATCGACAACAGCGCCTCAGCTTTACCGCGCGTCGTGACATTGCTGATATGGGTCTGCGCCAGCAGATCCGCCCGTATCTGCTCTGCCAACGTCTGCAACGTCGCACGGTTCGCCTCACCGAAAATCTTTATTGAATAGGCATGTTCATTCAGCTGTGCCTTTTCAATCACCGGCTTTTCAGCTTCAGCAGGCAGGTTATAGATCGCATCGACCTTGCTTTTGACATCCCGCAGCAACAGGTCAAGGTCATAACCGCTGTGGGCCTCCACGGTAACGGTTGCACTACTGGCATCCGACACCGAAGTCACCCGTTTAATGCCAGTAACATTGGCCAGAGCCTCCTCCACCTTGATCGCAATACCTTCTTCCGTCAGCCGGGCATCACCACTGTCGTAGCTGACCGACACCGTTACCGAGTCCACCGGCCAGGGTGGAAAAGCCTCCTTACGCAACCCGTCAATCGACAGCAGGCCCAGCACAATCACACTGAGCATCAACAGATTAGACGCCACACTGTTACGGGCAAACCAGCCGATGATACCGTCCGTTGTCGGGGCAGACTGCGGCGAACTCATGGCATTCCCCCATTCTCAACAGCTACCGTACTATCAACAGCTACCGTGCTATCAACAGCTATCGTGCTATCAACAGCTGCAACGCTATCCTCAGCTCTGCCTGGCAGTACTTGAGCCGGGTGCGGGATCACCTTCATACCTGGTAGATAGCTGGCCAGCGGCTGTACCACGATCTGCGCCGATTGCAGTGCAACAACCGGTTGCAGATACACCTGACCATCACGGCGAAAACGCACCTCGGCAGGCTGGTTTTGCAACCTGTCTTCGCCATCGAGATACCAGACACGGTTACTGCGAGTCAGCGCCGAAGCAGGCAACTGCCACAGGGCATGCAGTTCACGGCCTGGAATTTCCGCCTTTACAAAAGTGCCAGGATAGATAGGCTGCGACCGTTGCAGCGGCTTGTCTACCCGGATAATCAACGCCCGCTGACGGCTGGCACCGTCAATATGAGCAGTGGCACGATCAACCTGACCCTGCCAGCGCTGGCCGGTTTCTGTATCCACCAACATTACCGGCCAGGCGGTGGGCGCTTGCTGTGTTTCATCCAGTCTGGGCAAACTCTGCCACTGACGAGCAGACAGCTCGACCGATACTTCCAGTTGATCACTGCCATACAGCTGCACCAATGCACTACCCGGTTGCAGGTAACTGCCCAGCTCCACCGAGCGCGATACCACTAGCGCATTGAACGGTGCCCGCACCTCAGTTTTGTTCAGATCGGCCTGGGCTCTGGCCAGCAACTGGCGGGCATAAACAACCTTGGCCGCCGCCGCATCAACCTGTGGCTGATACAGCGCCAGCGCCGAATCAGGTTTCCCCCCTAACCCGGAACGCTGCCATTCAGCGCGTGCCTGTTTACGGTTCTGTTGCTGTTGCAGCAACTCAACCTCAGCACTGGCCAGCTCTGCACGGGCACTGGCCAACGCCTGACGGTAAGCGGTGCTGTCGATTTTCAACAACAACTCGCCCGCCTTAAAACGCTGGCCACTGCGCAGCCTGGCTGACAACTGTGTCACCCGGCCACTGACTTCAGCCGCCAGTTGTAAACGCTGCACCGGTTGTGCCTGACCAAAGCCGGTCACCTGTGCCTGATAGTTTCCTGGCTTGACAGCAAGGGTGGTAACCGCCGGATAAGCCTGTTGCGCTCTGGCGGGTGGCGGCTCAGGTTCAGCCGACATCGACGCCTGACTGAATGTCCAGCCAGCAGCCAGCCCACCAGCCGCCAGCACAGACACCACAATCTGTACAGTCAGTCTGTTCATGCTTCTACTCGTGAAATGTATGCTTGAGAAATGTTTGCTTAAGAAATGTTTGCTTGTGAGATACGAACCGATGAGGTTTTTACGGGCGAGGTTTGTACGGGTAAGACGTTACCAGCCAGGGGTTGCGGGTCAACACTGGAGTTTACCCCCAGCCCAAGCGCCAGCCCAAGGGTGATACGGTTGCTGAGCCGTTGATAGATAACCTGACTTTGCTGCACCTGCAAATCAAAGGTGCGGGTCTGTACCGTCAGCAGATCAAGAAAGGGCACCAGCCCCTCACGGTACTTTTTCAGGTAATTGTTATAACTGCGTTCAGCACTGGCCAGCGCTGTTTCAACATGTTGCTGCTGTGCACTGAGGGCCCGCTCCTGGCCCAGTGCATCCTCCACCTCTTTCACCGCTTTGAGCAGTGTTTCGCGATACGCCCAGTAACGCTGCTGTGCTGTCAGCCGCGCGCTTTCGGCTTCGGCTCGTAACGTCCCCCCCTGAAACAACGGCGCGCTGAGCTGCCCCAGTAATGACCAGGCCGGGCTGGTCAGCAGTGACTGCCGCAAGCCACTGCCCGTATCAGACAGGGCCAGCTGTAATGAAAACGATGGCAGCAATGCCTTGTAGGCAATATCACGGTTCAGATCAGCCACCCGAATATCCAGCCAGGCCTGTTGCAGGTCAGGTCGACGGCTCAAATCCTGCGCCGGTAAAGCTGCCAGCGGCATCACAACCGCCGGGTATTCGGTGCCAACAACCGTCCCACTGCGCTCAGCAAGCTGACTGGCGGGCTCACCCAGCAGTAGCGCCATCGCCCGCTGCAACGTGCGGGCATTTTCCCGATACTGCGCCAGCGTCGCCCGTGCCGACGCGCTGTTACTGCGGGCGGTTTCCAGCCCGGTCAGCACATCCAGTCCTTTTCGGTAACGCTCGACAATGGTCAGCTCGTTCTGCTCCAGTAGTTGCAGCCGTTGCTGTTCAATCGCAATCAGCCGTGCCTGCTGCACTTGCTGTAACCAGATATCCATAATGCTGACTGCCAGCAGATCACGGCTATAGCGTTCGGCCGACACTGCACTGGCAACGCGAGCCTGCTGCGCGGCAACACCGTCACCTAAACGGCCACTCATATCCAGCGCCCAGCTGACATCAAGCGCACTCTTAAACTGGCCATAGCCGTTATCGCTGTCACTGTAATTCAGCCCCGCCGACAGCTGCGGCAACAGTGCTCCAGCACGGCTGGCCCGTGCCTGGCGGGCAATTTCCACTGCCAGCGCAGTTTGTTGCAACCCCGGATTCCCAGCCAGCCCACGGGCAATGCGTTGTGCAAGTGCTGGGCTGTCGATCAGATCAGACAACTGACTCACCGGCTGGCCATGCAGCTGTTGCTGCCAGCCTGGCACCGCCGCCAGCTGCTGCTGGCTACGCTCAGCCATTCCCTGATCAGGCAGACCACCAGATATATGGGTACAGGCTCCCAGCACGCCACAAAGCACCAGTACACCGAAGGTTTGATATATCAACGCCATCGCTGAATCTCTCCTGCTATAACAGCGGGTTATCAAGAAAATTCAGCGCACATGCTGGGGAGTACGGCATTAAAAAGCCGTTAAAAGCGACTTACTATGCCGGCAAAAACAGCCGGCACTTTTTTCAGGCAGCCTCCATCTTAAAAACCATTTAACACCCGGTATGGTTTGATGCAGTTTTCAGGCTCACACGGGATACCCGTCATGTTTCCACTGCGTCACGCTACCGCCTTGCCCCACAGTCGCACATTGTTACCGCTGCTTATTGCTTTACTGCTGGTTGCCATGCCTGGCCCGGCCCGCGCCACCGATGAAAACAGCATGGGCCAGGACAGCGTACCACCGGTGAGTTACAACGTAGTGCTGGATGAGAAAATCGTCGGCCGTTATCACTACCGCAGCCGCCGCAGTGCCGACGGCAGTTACATAATTCTGGTGCAGTCCAGCCTTAATGCAGAGGGCTGGCTGGGTAATATTGTGCAGAATACCAGCCATATCGAACGCTATAGCGCTGAAGGCCGCCTGCTGGAGATTAACAAGAAAGTCTACGACGGCAGCAAGGTTGACTGGCTGAAGGTACAGCGTCAGGGCGAGGAACTATGGGCGTATCATACCGAAGTAAAAAACCTGAGCCAGAAAGAGCAAGAAGAACTGACAGCATTATCTGTCTCACTGGCCAGCCATGCAATTCCGGGGCTGGGTAATCTGGTAACGGCATCACAACTGCTGTTTTCCGAACGCCCTCAGCCAGGCGAAGGTAGCCGTTTTGGTTATGATGAGTTCGACAGCAGTTTCGAACAGCTGCCGTTTATCTGGCAGCGCAATCAGCACAGCCTGCCCGCCAGCCTGCGCATTCTGGACAGCGATACCCTGGCTATTACCCACTACCAGGTGGTAGCGCAAGGTGGCCAGTATCAACTGACCGATAACGACAGCAACCGTATAACCCTCAGTTTCACCACCACCGCCAATAACCAGCCGGTATTTCTGGCCATTACCGGCCAGGACAGCGATGGCACCTTTGCCTTTAACCGCCAGCCAGACGGAACACGTCAGCCTTGAAACCTATACAACATCTGGCCGCTACTGCATCAACGGTTATCGTATTAATGGTCAAAGTATTAATGGTCAAAGTATTAACAGCCGTCGTATTAACAGCGACAGGCTGGCTGCTGATGGCCGTACCGGTTAGCGCCATGTCATTGCCATTTCAGTCTGCCGGTAATCAGTTACAGGGATACTATCAGCCAGCAACAGCGGGAGTGCAGTCCCGTGGGGTGATACTGTTTATCCATGGTGACGGCGCAATGCCCTATGATGCTTACGGCTACTACCCACCGTTATGGGATTTTCTGAACCAGCGCGGTTTTGCCACCTTTAGCTGGGACAAACCCGGTGTCGGTAATTCCAGCGGTAACTGGCTGCGCCAGAGCATGGCCGACCGGCAACAGGAGGTACTGGACGCGATTCAGGCTTTGCAAAACCGGTTTCCCCAGTATGCAGACAGCAAACAGCGGCTGGGCCTGTTCGGTTTCAGCCAGGCGGGCTGGGTTGTCCCTGCCGTTGCCAACCGCAGTAATGCCGTTGATTTCCTGATCGGGGTTGGCTTTGCCATCAACTGGCAACAGCAAGGGGCATTTCTAACCCGCGCCAGACTGCACAAAAATGGTGCCGATTTGCAACAAACACGTCAGGCACTGACGTTATACCAGCAAACCATTGCACTGCTCGGTAACGTCTCCAGCTACGCTGAGTACCGTCAACAGTGGGGCCAACGGCCTGACCCCATCGCCGAAGCACGTTTCGGTTTTATTCAGCGTAACTACCGCGCCGATGCCAGCAACGATTTTGCTGCACTCAAGCAACCGGCGTTAATCTTACTGGGTAGCAACGACCGTCAGGTAGACACACAGCATACCCGCCGCGTACTGGCCCGGTTAACCCGGCCAGGCCAGGTAAAAACCGTCAGCCTGGCTAACGCGACCCATACCCTGCTGCAACATAACCATTTTGGTAACCTGACACCAGGCTGGCGTTACTGGCTGCAACTGCAATGGCAGGGCAAAGACGCCTTCGCAGAACAGCTGTTCCCACAGCTGGACAACTGGCTAAAGCAGCCTTAATTGCGCAACGCCGTAGCAGCTCAGGCTGTGAGCGATAAATCACAATGTGAAACCCGTCGCCCGCAAAGCGGGCTGCTACAAAACGTCCTTAACCGCATCCGCCAGCTTAGCGCCGACGAAAAAGCCCGCCTTCACCCATGATCGTTATAAATGCTTCCAATAATCAGGCAGCGGTTTCAAGTTGAGTACCGACTCCGGTGGCAAATTGCATCGCCTGCATCTGCTGAATTTCTGTAATAAAATTTCGGGTGCGTATCTGTTCAGCCAGGCTGGACGGCGCTTCAGCCGTTTCAGCCACATGGCTTAACGACGGGCTATGACTGGCAGCGCTTTCCATGACTGCATTCAATGCTTGCGCCCTGCTGTTAGTGTTCTCTGCACCAACATTACCGGCGGTAGCTGTCACCTCGTCGGGCTGTTCTTCGTTATTTTTATCTCCCAGGGTCTTACCGTCGCGTACCGCCTCAGCCAGGCGGCTGATTTCGTCTGCCCGGTCTCTGGCCTCTGTTTCTGCCCGCTGCTGCGCCGCCACTTTTTGCTGTTGTGCATCATCAGCGCGTGTTTGCTGCGTTTGAGCCGATACAGCGTCCCCGTCACGGTGGCTATTTCTTGCCGCCATCAGGGCCTCAATATCCAACCCACTACTCCGCTGTTGGGTGGCGTAGTCCAGCCGGTCAAGCGTGATCGGCCCGGCCGGGTTAGCTGGGCTTAATGGTGGCTGGGTAAATGCAATGCCTGCCGTCACCCCCGTGCGGGCCTGCGCTTCACCCGCTGCAATGCTGCTGATAAGCTGCTGACGAAAAAACAGCGCTTCCAGGTTCTGCACGGGCATGACGCCCGCCTGTTGCGCACTCCCTGTCAACGCCAGTGCGTCCAGCTCGCTACCACCTTTCTGGTGCTGCTGCGCCTGCGCTCGCTCTACCTGTAACTGCTGGGCTTCAACCGCCGGGTCTACCCGCAATGCTTCTTGCTGTTTTTGCTGATAGTCCTTAAACGATAACGTGTCCAGTGACGCCCCTGGCAGATTCATTACCCCCAACGGCTGATAAATCGACTGCGGCATCGTATTAATTGAAAAAGCCATTTTATTCTCCATAACAGGCTACATTCAGCGCGGCAATGTATAACCGCCTGACAGCATTACGCAAAATCAACGCCAGCAAAGCAGTACAGATGCAGAAAAATAATGACCCCTCACGCCCTCACCTATGTGGGCTGCGCAAAACCGTAGAAGCTCACGCTGTGAGCGATAAAATTGGCAGTAGTAGCTCAGGCTGGTATTCGCTCACCATCCCAGGCAAAGACACCGCCACTATCAGCTTCGCTCAGCCCGTCCAGCACCTTTAGCAGATAACGGGCAGACTGTGCAGGGGTGAACAGTTGCTCTGGTTTTACACTGCGCTGGAAAGGTTCTGACAGGCCGGTATTTACCGTGCCAGGGTGAAGACCCGCGACTACCAGTTTTGGGTAGCGCAGGCGGCTTTCAATGCTGAGGCATTGCAGCAACATATTCAGCGCGGCTTTACTGGCACGATAGCTGTACCAGCCACCTAGCCGGTTATCACTGATGCTACCCACACGGGCAGAAATAGCGACAAAGGCACTGCGTTGTTTACGTGGCACTAATGGCAGGAAGTGTTTCGCCACCAGCATCGGCCCCAGACTGTTAATGGAAATTAATTGTTGCAGGTTGTCAGCCTCCAGCTGACGTAAGCTTTTTTCTGGCCGTAGCGTTTCGCTGTGCAACAGGCCAGTGGTTACCAGAATCAGATGTAGCGACACCCCTTTCAGACTGGTAGCGGCGCGTTCAATGCTGCCCTCATCAGCAATATCCAGATGGCCTGGATAGTGACCAGGGGCAGCCGCCAGCGGCTGACGGGCAAAGCTGTATACCCTGGCAACGTTAGCGTTCTCCAGCAGTTGTTGCAGCACTGCATGGCCAATACCACCGCTAGCACCGATCAGGGCGATATTCAGGTTGTCACCGTAACTTTGCAGTGAATTCATGGGCTGGCCCTCTGTGGATTAGTAGACCCGACGCGCATTACGCCCAGGGTTCAAACAGTTCTGCGGCATTTACCTTTGCCCCAAGTTTTGCTGCCATCATATAGAGGCCGCCCATTTTTCGGTGCAGGAACAAAACATCAGGCGGCGGGGTATGCCAGGCGTCCGGGTCACGGCTGACGCTCATACCCCGAGCCTGTATACGCTGGGCCAGGTCAGCCTTACCAAAGTCGTACACTCCCTTATGACGCAACGGCTCTGCGGCCAGCAGGAAGATGTCGAGAATGACATCACGGTTAGCAACCTCCAGCCCCTGTCTGAAGAAACCTGACGCCTGCAACGCTTCGTCCAGTGCGTTACGATCTTCCCGTACGGCGGCCTGCATCGCCTGCTTATATTGCTGTACAAAGGTATCTGGAAACGCCCGTACGGCCCCGAAATCCAGCAGCACAATACGCTGACTGTCAGGCTGATAACGGTAGTTGGCCAGATTAGGGTCGGTCTGGATATAGCGGAAGTCATACAGCTCAGCAAAAAACAGTTGCAGCAACCGGGCCATCACGTGGCTGCGCTGCCGGGGCGCTTCGCGCGCGAGGTGCTCCAGCGGGATACCGTCTAGCCAGTCCATTGCCAGAATCTGCTCGCTGGACAGATCAGCATGAAAACGCGGTACGGCCAGTTCATCATGCCAGTCCAGCCGTTGCAGATAACGGGCGTACTCTGTCATGTACATGCCCTCTTGCAGGTAATCCGCTTCGCGGCGTAGCTGACGACGGGCTTCATCAAGCAGCGGGTCCAGGTCCAGCCCTTTGGGGATCAGTCCTGTCAGGCGCAGCAGGCTGACAACATTATCAATATCACTGTCGATACTCTGCCGAACACCCGGGTACTGAATTTTCAGTGCCAGGTGGCGGCCATCTTCGGTACGGGCTTCATGCACCTGGCCAATCGAGGCCGCCGCCACCGGGTTAAACGAAAACTGGGTAAAAGGCGTCTGCCAGTCTTCACCCCGGTTTTGCTCCAGCACTTGCAATAACTGGGTGGTGGGCATGGTTACCGCATCACTACGCAGACGGGCCAGAATTTCAGCCAGATCATCGGGCAACAGGTTACCGGCATCCATCGACAACAACTGGCCAACCTTCATCGCCGCACCGCGCATGGTGGCCAGTTTATCAGCCACCTGGCCAACATTGGCCGGGGTCAGTAACAGTTCACTGACCACCGGTTTCTGCCCCCGCGCCAGCTGCCTACCGCTTTCCACCAGCACATTACCCGCAATGCGCCCGGCCAGTGCGCCCATTTTAGCCAGCCGGGAGCCCCGCCCAGCGGGCACCGGCGCACTGTCGCGCGGGCCACTCAATGACAGTTTCTGCCGATCATTCATGGCGTTCTGACTCCCTGTTAGCCGCAGTTTCAGCACTGAACGGCAGGTTATTTTCAATCATGCTCACCAGTGCCTGATGGTCCGGTTTGACCCAGGAACTGTAACTGCCGAGTAATTTACCATCCGGCGCCAGCAGGTACTTATGGAAATTCCAGCCAGGGTAATGGCCGTCCGCCAGTGCTGCCAGCTGATGGTAAAACGGTGCGGCGTTGCGTTTTGCCGCATGGACTTTTTCGAACATGGGGAATTCAACGCTGTAGGTCAGCCGACAGAAGTTGCTGACCTGCTGTTCGGTGCCAGGTTCCTGTCCGGCAAAGTCATTGGAGGGAAAACCCAGCACCACCAGCCCGCGTTGACGATAGCGGTCATAAAGCGCCTCCAGCCCTTCGTACTGCGAAGTAAAGGCGCACTTGCTGGCGGTGTTGACGATCAGCAGCAACTTACCAGCATAGTCATGGCACAGGTGTTCAGTACGCTGTTCACCCAGCCGTCGAAAACGGTGGTCAAGCACTGCCGGACACCGACGTGCCTTGTAATCATCAGTGGCGGCTGTCGCATCAGTAACAGCGATCACATCAGCAACCGCTACGGCGTCCACCATAGCATTGGCGCGAGCCGGTAAAGGCAACAGCATTGCCAGCAATAACAGGCCTGCCAGCAAGGTATCAAAAAGGGCGCGGGACGAGATCATAAAGTACTCCTGCGGTCTGGGCTGAGAAGCGGTCTGTTCTGTACGCCACTACCACAGAATCAGATCGAACCGGTGACAATCTCCGTAGACAAAGCTTTTCATAGACAGAGCGCTCGCTTACAGAGCCACCGCCGGATATTTGATCAGAGGGTTTGACAATGCGTAATCTGCTACTGGTGCTGGGCGATCAGCTCGACCATCAAAGCCTGCTCTGGCAGCACAGTTGCCCAGCACAGGATGCCATATGGATGGCCGAGGTCAGCGGTGAATCGCTGGCACCGGCTTCCAGCAAACAGCGCACGGTGCTGTTTCTCAGCGCGATGCGTCATTTTGCTCAGCAGCTACAGCATGACGGCTGGACACTGCACTACCGCTCGCTGGACGCCCAGCCGTGCAGTCTGGCGCAAGCACTGGGTGAGAGCCTGCAACAACTGAAACCCGAAGCGGTTCGGTGTGTATTGCCTGGTGATTACTCGTTGCAGCAGCAATTAAGCACAACCGCTCAGGCACAGGGTTATGCAATAGAGTGGCTGGCCGATCAGCATTTTATTGCCCGGCCGGGTGAGTTCAGCCGCTGGGTCAGCCGTTACCAGCAACCACGCATGGAACACTGGTATCGCTACCTGCGTAAAGATCGCAACATACTGATGGATACCAACGGTAAACCGGCCGGTGGCCAGTGGAACTTTGATAAAGACAACCGGCGCAGCTTTGGCCGCAACGGGCCCGGGCCTGTCCCCCCACCCCGGCTGTTTGAGCCAGACAGTATCACCCGTGCAGTGATAGACGATGTACAACATTACCTGCCCAGCCTGCCGGGACAACCGGATAACTTTGGCTGGCCGGTGTGCCGAGCAGATGCACTGGCAGCATTAGAGGACTTTATTGAACATCGGTTGATACTGTTTGGCGATTACCAGGATGCAATGTGGAGTGATCAGCCTTGGCTATACCATGCCCGGTTATCCAGCAGTCTGAACCTGAAACTGTTACACCCACTGGAAGTGATAGAGGCCGCTATTAACGCCTGGCAGCACAAGCATGCGCCGTTAAATGCTGTTGAAGGGTTTGTACGGCAGGTGTTGGGCTGGCGTGAATATGTGCGCGGACTGTACTGGCAACACCGCAAAGACTGGTCACAGTTTAACGCGCTGGCAGCCAACGCAGCGCTACCCGACTTTTACTGGGACGGTAAAACAGCGATGTACTGTTTGCAGCAGTCGATTACTCAGGTACTGCAACAGGGTTATGGCCACCACATTCAGCGTCTGATGGTAACCGGACTTTATGCGTTACTACTGGGAGTTGAACCACAGCAGGTACACCACTGGTATCTGGCAATGTATGTAGACGCAGTAGACTGGGTAGAGGTGCCCAACACCGTCGGAATGAGCCAGTACGCCGACGGCGGTATTGTGGGCTCCAAACCCTATATTGCCAGCGGTGCCTACATCGACCGTATGTCTGACTACTGCCGCCATTGTGCGTTCAAACCGAAACAGGCCAGCGGCGACGATGCCTGCCCCTTCACCACTCTGTACTGGCATTTTATTTATCGTCACCAGGCATTGATAGGTAACAACCCAAGACTGGCGATGCAGTTAAAAAACTGGCAGCGCAAAAGTACGCAAGAGCAACAGACAATTTTGCAACGCAGCCAGCAGATTATTGCCTCTGACCTGCCGGATACCCGGCGTCTGATATAAAAATGGCGCGCAAAAAAAGGCCTGCAATTATGCAGGCCACAAGCCAGGGGAAAAATCCCCTCCATCAGTAGGAATCGGTTAACGCAATGGCTACTCTTTAGTTGCAGCATCACCCGACAGGGTTTTGGCCGCATTTACATGGCAGGTTCAAAAACCAGTAAAGGGTTGCAACATTCTGGGTAGCAGGTCATTGAAACGTAGTGGCGCATCGGTGGCGACCAGGCAGATGCAGGGCTCATTGCCATCGGTAATCGGCTGATGTTCTGTGTCGCAATCCAGATCCGCCACGTCACCAGCCTGAAAACGGCCCAGTTCATCGCAATAGGAACCTTGCAGAATCAGCGTCAGTTCGCTGCCTTCATGACTATGCAGTGGAATACTGATACCCGGTGCAATTTTCAGCAGCCGTAAATTCCCTTCCGATGATTCCAGCGGCAGGTGCTGAATGCCCGGAACAAGACGTTTCCATGGCAAAGCTTCATGGCCACTGATAGTGTCATGGCCTTTGCTCGACTCATAACAATGGCTCTGATACAGCAGCTCCAGTGGCTCGGGCAATATAAGGCTACGTCGCCAGGGTTGCTGGTGTGGGCTGTCTGGCAGTTCTGGTAAACCGTTTATCGGATGCAGGCCTGGCTGTGCTACATCAGCCCCTGTGGCTGCCAGTGTGGTGGCGCCACTGGCCCAATCAATATCGACCACAGACAATGCGCTGTCGGGTATATCAACGGTAGCAGGCATATCTGGCATATCAGCCAGTAGCAGCGCGGGCTGGCTGGCCTCATCGCGCAGCGGTAAAGGCTCCAGTGCTTCCAGTAACATTCCCCCCAGCAGTTCTGCTTCAGCTACACGCTGGCGGCAATGCTGACACTGACGCAGATGACAGGCGACCAGCACCTCAAAGGCATGCGGAAGACTGCCTGCGGCATAACTGAGGATGGTTGCGTCATCCAGGTGATGATTAATAGACATGATCAGGGCCTTAACGCTTTACATAACTTCTGGAATGCCAGTCTGAGACTGGATTTTACACTACCAAGGGGGATCTCCATTTCATTGGCGATTTCCTGGTGGCTTTTCCCTTCGAAGTACGATTTGTACACCACCTGCGCCTGTTGCACTGGCAGATCACGCATCGCCTGACGCACCCGGCTTGCGTCCGCAGGCTGATCATCAAAATGCGTATCATCTTCCACCAGCTTGGCTTTGCCACGCTCGCGCACCTGAGCCCGCCGCATCTGATCGATATACAGGTTACGGGCAATACGAAACAGCCAGGTGCTGGCAGCAGCTTTGGCAGCATCATACTGTGCAGCTTTGCGCCATACCGCCATCATAGTGTCCTGTACCAGTTCTTCAGCCAGTATTGGGTCACGGGTTTGACTCAGCAGCCAGGAGTTCAGCCGGGGGGCAAAATGGTGGTAGAACTGCTGATAGAGCTGGCGATCACCGGTCTGCCCCAGCTGCATAAGGCACTGGTTCCAGTACTGGGTGCCTTGTGGGTCAGGCTCTTTATACATTGCGGATTCCGTTTTCATGCGACTCTGTACGCTTCTTTTTCAAAGGTAGATCAGAGCCGATGTAATTTGTTCGCAGATTTTTACAAATCAATGTCACGGAGCATTCATCAGCGGCTTTTAGTCACAGCGTTTATTAGCCATGATCTGCCCAGCCCCCTGAGGCGTAGTGATGCCATATTGCTAACGGAACAGATCAATGCAGCTGAATATTCCTGACTCCTCTGCCAATCACAGGGCAACCACACCACCGCCGTCAGACCGGCCGCTTAACATTGCGGTTGTCGGCTCTGGTATTACCGGGCTCAGTTGCGCCTGGCTTCTTTCTCAACCTCAGCACAACGGTGTACAGCACAAGGTAACGCTGTTTGAAAAAGATGATCGGCTGGGAGGCCACAGCAACACGGTGATGGTGGACAGTAAAGATGGCTGTCTGTCGGTTGATACCGGCTTTATTGTCTATAACCCACAGAACTACCCCAATCTGGTGCAGCTGTTTGAACACCTGGAAGTACCGGTTCAGGCGACCGATATGTCGTTTTCAGTGTCAATGGATCAGGGCCGGCTGGAGTACAGCGGCAGCGGCCTGGGCGGTTTGTTTGCCCAGCGACGTAACCTGTTTCGGCCCCGCTTTATCGGTATGGTGCGCGATATTTTGCGCTTCTACCGTGAAGCACCGGCACGACTGGCCAGACTGGATGAAACCCTGACCCTGCGCGAGCTGCTACAGGCAGGTGGTTATGGTGAAGCCTTCCAGCGTGAGCATCTGCTGCCGATGGGAGCGGCAATCTGGTCAACACCACCAGACCAGATGCTGGATTACCCTGCTCGTGCATTTTTGCAGTTCTGTCAGAACCATGGCCTGCTACAGCTACGCGACCGGCCACAGTGGCATACCGTGGTTGGCGGCAGCACCAGCTACGTTGACCGCCTCAGCCATGCCATTCAAGGCAAGGTGCATACACACCGCGCGGTACGTTCAGTACGCCGTATGGGGGGCAAAGTGCTGCTGATCGACTGGCAAAACGAGCAGTGGCAGTTTGATCATATTGTTTTTGCCTGCCATGCCGACCAGACATTAAAGCTGCTGGCAGACCCCCGGCCAGAAGAGCGCACCGTACTGGAAGCATTTCGCTTCGAACGTAACCGGGCGGTACTGCACAGTGACACCCGCTTGCTGCCTCGTAACCGCAAAGTCTGGGCCAGCTGGAACTATATAGGCCAAACGAGCGATACCGATCAAACCAGCAATGCAGGCCAGCCGCGCATAGGTGGCCAGCAGCAGTTGTCGGTCAGTTACTGGATGAACCGCCTGCAACATCTGCCAACCCGTCAGCCGATGATCGTCACCCTGAACCCCTTCATTGAGCCGGAACCCGGCAGCGTACATGCCAGTTTTCTTTATGATCACCCGCTCTTTGACCGTGCCGCGCTGGCGGCCCAGCAGCGACTATGGCCATTGCAGGGGCAACATAACAGCTGGTTCTGTGGTGCATGGTGCGGCTACGGCTTCCATGAAGATGGCCTGCAAGCCGGGTTGGCGGTTGCAGAAGCACTGGGGGGGGTTGCTCGCCCCTGGCAGGTAGCAGGCATGTATGACCGCCTGCCACTGCACGATAGCTGGCAGTATGGTCAGCGGATACCGGCATGAACAGGGCTGATACCGGCAGGGCCAATGGGGCCAGTATAGACGGACATGCGGCGGTGCAATGTATTAGCGGTATCAGCGATTGTGCGCTCTATCAGGGAGATCTGATGCACCATCGTCATCATCCTCGTGTACACCGGTTCCGCTACCGTCTGAGCAGCTGGCTGATTGATATTGATCAGCTTGCCGCCCTGAATCAGCTGACCCTGTTTGGCTGGAACCATGCCGCGCCGTTCAGTTTCCATGATGCCGACTATGGTAGCGGCGACGGCCGTTCACCCCGCCAGTTTATTGATCAGTTACTGGCTGAATATCAGTTACCGATAGCAACTCAGGTAAAACTGCTGTGCCAGATACGTTGCCTGGGCCATGTTTTTAATCCGTTGTCGGTCTGGTTCTGCCATAACGAGACTGGCGAGCTGTACGCCACTGTATATGAAGTACGCAACACCTTTGGCGGCCGCCATCACTATCTGGTGGCAGACTCAGCCCCGGTTTCTGCTAACCGTCGTCATCGCACCCGGCAATATCACCATTGCACAAAACAGTTTCATGTCTCGCCCTTTATGGGTATGGGGTGTGATTACCACTTTGTAGTAAAGCCACCCGATGAACGGCTTTATCTGCGTATACGTCAGCTTGAAACGTGTGCGGGTGACGACAGCAGCCCCCATAAAGGCAGGCCCCTGCTGGATGCACTCTGGCGAGGCCAGCGCCAGTCACTTAATAACCGCACCCTGGCCTGGCAACTACTGCGCTACCCACTGAACAGCATCAAAGTACTGGCTGCCATTCACTGGCAGGCCCTGCGACTGTGGTGCAAGGGGGTACCGTTCATACGTGGCCCGATACGACCAGAACAGCCCAGCAGTCAGGGGCAGCGCTATGAATAGATCAGCTCAAAATGGATCAGCCCGGTCCCGCTTTCTGTAACCAGCGGATTGCACAGGACTGTTTTACGCAGCGCTTTGTTTCAGCAGTACTTTAATAACGAGGTATCGACTATGAAGTCAGACCCGATCAGTTCAGGCTCCGCAACGACCACGCCGCTGTCTGTTGCAATTTCTACCTCTTCGCCGGTGCAACGGACAGCCATCTCAGGCTGGTTACAGCGCTGGCTGATCAGACGCCTGCAACAGGCTGGCGTCAATGGCCTGATATTGCGTGATGATAACGGGCTCAACGTGCAACTGGGCGAAGACACCGCATCCGCCTGCCTGCATATTCACCGCCCGGCGGCGCTATGGCGAGCACTGCGCGGCGGCATGACTGGCTGGGGCGAGGGTTATATGGCCGGTGACTGGAGCAGCCCGGATCTGCGCGCGCTGACCCACTGGGCAGCCCGACACGAACAGGCACTACAGCAGGTATTCAGGGCAGGGCCGCTCAGCCACTGGTTGAACCGTCTGCTGCACCGGCTGCGCGACAACAGCCGTCGTGGCAGCCGCCGTAATATCGCCAGCCACTATGATCTGGGCAATGACTTCTACCGGCTCTGGCTGGATGAAACCTTCTCTTACTCGTCTGCGCTGTTCAGCCACCCGCAGCAGCCACTGGCCGAAGCACAACAGGCCAAATATGACCGCATTGTAGAGCTGGCTCGCCCGCTGCCTGGCCAGCAAATTGCCGAAATTGGCTGCGGCTGGGGCGGCTTTGCTGAAACCATCGCACGCCGTGGCAACCTCTCCCTGCACGGCATTACCCTGTCGGCAGAACAGCTGGCATGGGCACAGCAACGTATCGCACATCTGCCCGGTGCAGACAGCATCGAACTGGAGTACCGTGATTATCGTGACCTGCACGACCACTATGACCGGGTTGTGTCCATTGAAATGTTTGAAGCGGTAGGACAGCGCCACTGGCCAGGGTTCTTTGACAAGTTGTGGCAGATACTGGCCCCGGGCGGTACCGCCGTACTACAGATTATCTGTATTGCTGAAACCAAAGCGGCCCATTACCAGCGCCATACCGACTTTATTCAGCGCTATATCTTTCCTGGCGGTATGCTGCCGTCCGTCAGTGCCGTTCAGAAACTGGCCCAGCAACGCGGCTTTATCAGCGGCGAGCTACAACGGTTCGGGCCAGATTATGGCCGCACTCTGCAACACTGGTATCAGCGCTTTGAACAACAATGGCCCGACATTGCACAACAGGGCTTTGATGAACGCTTCCGCCGTATGTGGCGTTATTACCTTGCTTACTGTGAAGCCGGTTTTCGCAGTGGTGCGCTGGATGTCTGTCTGTTTCAGCTACACCGCCCAGGCTGATGGGGCGGTCTCATTACCACTCGAACCCGGTGTAATAACCATTACAACAGCACACGCTGATTGCCCCCGTCTGCACACAGGAGGTAACCATAATGAGCGATCTTTTCTATGCTGAACCCAGCACAACGCTCCGACCCGAGCACTATTTTCTGGGCAGTACATTTGCCTGGGGTATTTTTGAGGACAGTCTGGGCAAACTTCGGCGCAGTTTCCAGGTAAACATTGAAGGTACAATGGAAAATGGCGAGCTGGTGCTGGATGAACAGTTTCTCTACAACGACGGTCAGCGAGAACAGCGCATCTGGCGTATTCGACCTCGCCGTAACGGCCATTATGAAGGCCGGGCAGATGATGTGATTGGTAAAGCCCACGGCCAGACCAGCGGTCGGCAACTGCGCTGGTGCTATCAGATGGAGCTGCCCATAGGCCCACGCCGGGTACGAGTGCGCTTTGATGACCGTATGTATCTGCAACCTGGCGGCGTACTGGTGAACCGGGCACGGGTCTGCAAACTGGGTATTCCACTGGGCACAGTCACTCTGTTTTTCAGCAAAGATGCCGGGCCTGATGTAGCTCAGGCGACATCGCTGTAACTGTACAGCTGTCACAGACCACCAAGTTAACAATGAAAAGTACAATCTGGATTACCGGTGCCAGCCGCGGTATCGGCCTGGCACTGACTGAGTACTACCTGCAACAGGGCCACAACGTGGTTGCCAGTGCCCGTGATTGCCGCAGCCTGGAGCCTCTACAGCAGCAGTTCGCTGCACAACTGCAATTGCAGCCGCTGGATATTACCGATGCCAAGGCAGTACAGAGGCTGGTTGTTACGCTGTTTGACCACCACAGCCCTCAACCAGTGCTGGCGATTCTTAATGCGGGTACTCACCAGGCCGAGAAAGCGGGCAATTTTCGCAGTGATACGGTACGTAATCTGGTGGAGCTTAACCTGCTGGGCACCTGTAACTGTATTGAAGCGCTGCTCCCCTTGATGCGTACCGCTGCACACCAGGGCAGCCAGCAGCAACTGGCCGTAGTCGCTTCACTGGCCGGTTACCGTGGCCTGCCTGAAGCGGCGGCCTACGGTGCCAGCAAAGCAGCCTTGATCAATCTGGTGGAATCACTGGCTGTCGAGTTATACCAGGAACCGCTGGATATTCGGCTGATCAACCCCGGCTTTGTCAAAACCCCGCTCACCGAGCTGAATGATTTCCCGATGCCTGACCTGATAAGCGCCCGTCAGGCCGCCGAGAAAATCGCAGCCGGGCTGGCCGGCAGCGCTTTTGAAATTCGTTTTCCCTGGCGCTTTGCCACACTGATGGCACTGTTGCGCCAGCTGCATGCGCGGCTTTATCTGCCGCTGATCCACCGTGCTACGCGCCGTAACAGGTAACGTTTAAACAACGCATTACGCTACAGACCAGGAACCATTGATGTACAGCCCCCATGAAAACACCGTCAACGCCTGGGTTGCCCTGTTTAACCAGCTTCCCACATCGCTGGACAGTAACCTGCTGGAGCAACTAACCCACCCGGATGTGCGGTTTGTTGATCCTTTCCATACTCTGGAAGGCCAGAATGCCCTGCGCCAGTTGCTAAAGCAGTTTGCCAGTCAGGTGGAACCGATCCATTTTGAGGTGGAGGATATTGCCTGGTCTGGCCCGCGACGCTGTTATCTGCGCTGGCAATTTTATGGCCAGGCCACCAGGCTGGGAGACTGGCAGTTTCCCGGTATCAGCGAGCTTCATCTGGACGCTGAGGGACGCATCATACTGCACCGGGACCACTGGGACAGCGGGCAGTTTTTTTATATGCAGCTGCCGCTGATTGGTGGCGTGTTACGCTGGTTGCAGCGGCGGGTTCAAAACAGCAGTCATATATCGCCCCCGCCCTGAATATCCGACAATGTTTAAAATCGGTACAGATAAGCCAGCGATGCGTGGGGCACATTGCTGCGCTCAACAATGCTGCTGTCTTTAATTTCATCGCCCAGCAGGTCAACCCCCAGCTCAAACATCAGGCTCTGCTGTTGATCCAGGCTATAAAATGCACTGATACCCAGGCTCAGAATGCCATCGGCATCTGCCTGGTATGCAGCACGGCTGGCAGCCGCTTCACTGGCACGCACACCATAGTAGTAGTTATTCAGGTCATCACTACGCCAGCTGTAATCAATTGAAGGGCTCAGCATCAACTGCGGCGTCAGCATATATTCCGTAGCCCAGCCTGCCGTCACTTCATAACCGTCGTGCTCATCACTGACATCGGCCAGTACCGTTAATGACAATTCACCAAAGTCTGTGTAAGCAGCGGCACGCGCACCCAGCTCAAAAGCACCATCACGGTCCTGCATGCCGTTCAACTCCAGACTGTCAGACGCATCAAAGCCTTCCATCCGGTAGTGACCCAGCAACGTCAGTGTGGCCAGCTCAGAATCAAGCAGATCAATTCCCAGTTCAGTGCCATGGAAATAAAATGGCCCTTTCTCAACAGACAGCATCGGCATAAAACCGGTTTCCGTACCTACGCCAATGTAAGGGCTGCGTTCAATACCGACACCTGCACCCAGCGAAATCTGCCAGGCGTTGGGGTTATTATCTGGCCCGGAGTGTGAGTCGGCCAGTACCACTGAACTCATGCCAGCTGCTGCCAGTAGTGCCAGAGTCTGTTTCATATTAGAGGCTCCTGTATGCTGATAAACTTGTGTAGCGGGCCGGACGGGTCATCCTGGCCATAAAACTGAATGTAATTCTCACCCGGATTGTGTAAACCCTGTGTGAAGGCAATTACAGGTCGTGCTGCACAGCACAGCAAAATCAGGTTCTACTATGAACAAAGCAATGGACAAAGCAGTGAATAAACCCGTTGATCACGACAGTCACACCGCATTACCGGTACAGACGCCGCAAACAGCAACAGAAAGGAAGCAGGAGGAAAAACAGAACCAACGCCAGGGGCGACGCTATGCGGTCAGTAATCAGCGTGGCAAAGCCTGTGGTAAAGTGCGTTATATAGAGGGCAACACACCAGGCGGTGGTTGCCGCTTTTTATAGCTGAACGTTTTTGTCAATGTCACTTTTTATAGTTGCAGCGTTGTATAGTTGCAGCGTTATATAGTTGCAGCGCTGCATAGTTACCGCTCTTTATAATCAGTGCATTATATAACCAGTGCATCGCCCGTTATTCGTTGATACCCAGCAGTTCAACATCAAAAATCAGGGTAGATCCCGGTGTAATGATGCCCGCAGAGCCCTGACCGTAGGCCAGCTCCGCAGGAATAAACAGGCGACGTTTTTCCCCCACAACCATCAGCTGAACGCCTTCAGTCCAGCCTTTGATGACCTGATTGAGGCCAAAGCTGATCGGTTTATCCCGCTCTACCGAACTGTCAAATACCCGACCATCAATCAATGTGCCGTGGTAGTGTACTTTTACTTTATCGGTCTCCGCAGGATGCTGATCACCGCTACCGGCCTGCAAAATTTTGTATTGCAAACCCGATTCCAGCGCCACCACTCCCTCTTCCTGTGCATTGGCTTCCAGAAACGCCTTACCAGCGGCTGCATTTTCTGCTGCCAACTGGCTGTTCTGCTGGCTGCGCCAGAAGAAGATTGCTGCGGCAATGACAACCAGTGCAATCAGTACCCACTGTCCCATTTCAAACTCCTGTTATTGGTTTAATTTGTATCCGCTTACGATGACATCATGCCCAGCCGCTGCATGGTACGTCGCAGATTACTGCGATCCAGCCCCAGACTGCGAGCGGTAGCGGCAAGATTATTATGATGTAGCGCCAGCCGTTGCTCGATCAGCTGGCGCTGGTAGCTATCCATTACAGTACGCATATCCATTACAGTACGCATATCCCTTTCAGCCTGCATACTCGTCTGTGCTGTGTGCGTAACAGACAGTGGTGAAGCAGCTTCTACTGATGGGCCAGCAAGAAGATCAGACTGCAAACCAAGATGACATGGTTGCAGGGTGATTACCCGCCGATTGCGGCCCTGCTCATGGCTGGCTCTTAACGCAGCCCGGCTGAGCAGGTGTTCCAATTCACGTACATTGCCTGGCC
The DNA here is from genome assembly GCA_025800125.1 of Marinobacterium sp. Classification (GTDB taxonomy): domain Bacteria; phylum Pseudomonadota; class Gammaproteobacteria; order Pseudomonadales; family Balneatricaceae; genus Marinobacterium_C. Next base: position 54,622 of record JAOXSF010000038.1, on the reverse strand, counting down.
AATGGTAAGCCTGTAACTGCTTCATGGCATCCGGTGACAGCCGCAAGCGCTGTACGCCCAGTCGTTGCTGATTGCGTTCCAGGAAAAAACCGGCCAGTAATAACACATCATCGGCCCGTTCACGTAACGGCGGCACCGGCAGCGGGTAAACACTAAGCCGATGGTAGAGATCAGCCCGGAAACGTCCGGCTTTTACCTCCTGTTGCAGATCCCGGTTAGTGGCTGCTACCAGCCGTACATCCACAGAGATCAACTGATCACTACCCACACGCTGAATCTCACCACTCTGCAAAGCTCGCAGCAGCTTGGCCTGAGCCGACAGCGGTAATTCCCCCACTTCATCCAGAAACAGTGTGCCGCCATCTGCCAGTTCAAAGCGGCCACTGCGCGCATCAACCGCCCCCGAAAAAGCACCACGCACGTGGCCAAACAACTCACTTTCAATAATATTTTCTGGCAACGCCGCACAATTGACCTGCACCAGTGCTTCCTGATGACGCCCGGACAACTGATGAATACGCCGCGCTACCAGCTCTTTACCGACACCGGTTTCGCCAGTAACCAGTACCGATAACGGCGAGTCCGCCACGGTGGCAATCTCCTGCTCAATGGCCTGCATCGCCGGGCTGTTACCAATCAGCACTGGGGAGGGGCCAGATTCCATCAGCAGCTGTACCACCTGATGCTGATGATCAGCCTCAGCCTGTAATTGCTGAATATGCTGGGCAGCACGAATAGCCGCCGTAACAGCGGCCATACAGGCACGTAACTCCATGGCGCTGATACGGTCGAAAGTACCAGCATCCATGGCATCCAGTGTCAGCACTCCCCAGCTTTCAGCGTCAGGTTCACCCAGCCGGATTGCACAGCCCATACAGTCATGTACATGCAGCTGCTGACTGTCAGCCACCAGACCGTCGTATGGGTCAGGCAGGCTGGAGTCTGCGGCAAAGCGTACTGGCTGGTCTGCTGCCAGAATATGTTGCAGGCGAGGGTGGTGGCTGATGGCAAAACGCCGAGCCATCGCTTCAGGGCTGAGCCCACGCACCGCCAGCGGTAACAGCCAGTCAGCCTGACGTTGCAACAGCACAATAGCATCACAGGGAATCGCACGGGCAATAGCATCAATCATGCGCTGGTAACGCTGAGCGGGTAGCAGATCACGGTTCAGATCTTCAACTATGTCAATGAAGGGCTGAATATCTATGGAAGTTTGAGCAGGCATAGTAACAGCATAGCGCGGTCAGGTTAAATTAACCACAAAGAGTCAAAAAGACCTCAAAACAAAAGGTTAAAAAGACTACATATTATGACCACATTCTTTTCAACTCCTTGAAAAACAAGCTTTTTAAAAAATGGCACGGAGTTCGCTTAACCCATTAAACATTTATAAAACGCCACAGCCTTGGTAATACGCTGAACAGTACGGCACAACCAGAGCAAAAACATGACCAGGCGAAAAAACAAAAAGACTGTAACCCAACAATTACAGCCCATAACCCCATAACCGATTGCACGAGTAACCAACCATGCTGGACACACAGACCGTTGAAATTATCAAAGCCACTGTACCCGCAGTTAAAGCCCATGCTGACGAGATTACCGCCTGTTTCTACCCGCTGATGTTTGAACAGTACCCGGAGGTGATTCCATTCTTTAATCAGACCCATCAGGCCAAAGGCGCGCAGCCCAAAGCGCTGGCCAATGCCGTTGTCGCCTACGCGGCCAATATTGACAGCCTGGGCAACCTCAGCGAAGCGGTCACCCGTATTGTGCAGAAACACTGTTCGCTGGGTATTACTCCAGAGCAGTACGATATTGTTGGCAGTTGTCTGTTGCAGGCAATTGCCAGGGTGCTGGGCGATGCAGCCACCGATGAAATCATTGCTGCCTGGGGCAAAGCCTACCAGCAACTGGCAGGTATTCTGATTGAAGCGGAAGAAGCTGTTTATCAGCAGATTGCACAGCAAGAAGGCGGCTGGCGAGGCTTGCGGGATTTTCGTGTCACGCGCAAAGTTACGGAAAGTACAGTGATCACATCGTTCTATCTGGAACCTTCCGACGGCGGTGCAGTGCCAGCATTCAAGCCTGGCCAGTATATCTGTATTGTGCTGGAGATTGCCGGGGAAAAAGTACGTCGTAACTACAGCCTGTCTGATGCGCCCGGCACCGGTTACCTGCGTATCAGCGTCAAGCACGAACAGGACGGACGGGTTTCCGGCTACCTGCATGATCAGATCCATGAAGGTGACAGGTTGCAACTGACCCCCCCTTGCGGTGATTTTATCTTACCAGCGGCGGCTACACCGGCCAGCGAAAAACCACTGGTACTGGTAACCGGCGGCGTAGGCATCACCCCTGCAATCAGCATGCTGAACAGCAGCGCCGCCAGCGGCCGCAAAATCCACTTTATCCACGCAGCCCAGAATGGACAGGTACATGCGTTCCGCGACCATGTGGATAACCTCGCGGCTCAGCACAGCAACGTAAAGCCTTACTACCTTTACGATCAGCCAACACCTGCATGCCAGCCCCATGCTACCGGTCTGATCAGCGACACGCTACTGGCAGAACAGCTGGAAGATAACAGCGATGTCGAGTTCTACCTGCTGGGCCCGAAACCTTTTATGCAGGCCGCGATCAGGATCGCCCGTAACCTGGATGTTCCAGCCGACCAGATCCACTACGAGTTTTTCGGCCCGCTGGAAGAACTGTAAGTACCGACACATCACACAAAGCGCAGCTGGTTTAGCAACCGGCGCGCGGATTCAACGCCGAAGCTAAGACGGCGCCTGAACAGGCAATCTGTAGTAACCGGTCTGTATCAGTCAGTAAAGCAGCCTGATACAGACTGTACCGCTAATATCAGACACCCATAGTCTGCCATCATTTATAACCCGGCCTGCATCGAGCAAACAAAGACAGAGTTAAGAATTTATACCCGGTAATTATCAGTACCTGTTACTACACTTTTATTTTCATTCAGCTGCGATAGTGCAATGAAAAACCGTTATCAGTGCGCCTACATCTTACTTTAATAACTGTTCCATTATACTTCGAACTTCCATTTCTGAATCTTGTATTTTCTGAACGCGGAGCACAGCAGTTCAATGGCAACAGAAGCACATATCGCCGGTTACGGCACCGCCGTCCCCTATCCAATCAGTACAGAGCAGTACCTGCGCCACGACCGCAAAATTCGTGAGCATCAGGGCCAGTCAGAACAGACTATAAAAATGGTTGAACGCCTCACCCTGGGGACAGGCATTCATACCCGTCACTACGCCCACCCACACTGGTTACCCGAAGGCCACCGGCCACAGGATTACCCGGATGCGCTGGATGTCTCACTGCAACAGGATATTTTCACTCCGCACGATTACATTCCGCCTTACCATGAGCGCATGAAAGTATTCCACGATACAGCGGTTAAAATGGCGGTAAAAGCAGCAAAAAAGGCACTGTCTGACTGGGGTGGCAACCCACAGGATATTACCCACATCATCACCACCTGTACCAGTGGCTGGAGTGAACCGGGTATTGCTGTTGAAGTGATGCGCGAGCTGAACCTGTCGCTGGAGTGCCAGAAAGCTGAATTGAACTTCAACGGCTGTTTCTGTGGTGCCACCTGCCTGCGGCTGGCCCGTGATGTTATTCGTGCCGGTGACAGCAGCGGCGTACTGGTTGTCGCGGTGGAAACCGCATCCACCCATTATGATCTGAACGCCACCGACACCTCGTCGCTGGTTGCCCACTCTCTGTTTGCTGATGGTGCAGCAGCAATTGTACTGGCACCGGAAGGCCGCTGGCGCTACACCGCCACCGGTATGTCACTGGTGCCCGACAGCACCCATCTGCTGGGGCTGGACCCACCGCGCAGCATTGAACACAGCGCCTACCGGATGACCCTGAACAAGAGCGTTGGCCCGTCACTGGGGGAATACCTGCAAAGCGAGCCCGGTCTGAAGCTGCTGAACCGGCTCAATGTTCCGGCCGGTGATGCGGCTAATACCGCCTTGGCTATTCATCCGGGTGGGCCAAATATCCTGCACCATGTGGGTAAAGTATTTGAGTCTTACGGCTGGCAGACATCGGCTCTGGATAACTCTTATGACACGCTGCAAAGCGTTGGCAACCTGGGTGCAGCCGCCATGCTGTTTGTACTGGCTCGCTCACTGGAAAAGATCGAACAGGACAAACTGATCACCATGGCCTTTGGCCCCGGTGTTACCGTGGAATGGGCGACACTGGAACGCGCCTGATGCTTTCAGTTTTATAAAGCTTTAGGTTTTATAAAGCTTTCGGTTTTATAAAGCTCTCGGTTTTGTAAAGCTCTCGGTTTTGTAAAGCGCACAGTTTTATAAGCAACCCGGCTCGGCGGGTTGAAAGCAAGAGGCACACCCCGTCTGGACACCAGCCAGGGCATGGTGTGCCTCTTTAATCACTCTTTTACTGCTGCCAGGGAAACCACGTAGAATAACCTGCCCCAGCATAACGGACAGGTGTTCAGCATGGCTCAGGATCACGTTGCAGATAAAGACCTCTTCGCACATAAAGCACAGCAATACGAACAGGAACAGAACAATATCGACAATGTGGAGCGCATTGCCCAGGCGATACTGAGCCGCATTGAACTCAAACCAGAGATGCAGCTGATGGACTTTGGTTCTGGCACCGGGCTGTTACTGGAACGTATCGCCCACAAGGTGCAGAAGATCACCGCTGTAGATGTCTCTGCTGCTATGAACCAGCAGTTACAGGCCAAACAGGCTCACCTGCCCTGTGAGCTGGCAATTCTGCCCATCAACCTGATCAGCACCCCACTGGCGCAACGTTTCGATGGCATTATTTCATCGCTGACACTGCACCATATCGAAGATATTGAGGGGATATTTCAGCAATTTCATACCCTGCTAAAGCCTGGCGGTTTCATCGCCCTGGCCGACCTCGACCCAGAAGATGGCAGTTTCCACGACGGTGATGACACCGGCGTATTCCACCACGGCTTTGAACACCAGGCGCTGACAGCCATTGCCACACGCACAGGTTTCCAGCGTATTAACATTCAACAGGCCAGCGTGGCAAAAGAACCGCAGGGGCTCTATCCAGTGTTTCTGTTGACGGGGTTCAGATAACCCCCCTTACCACCACAAAACCGTCCAGCCTCGCTGCTGTGCCAGTTGCTTCAATGTAGCGTCTGGCGTAACCGCCACCGGCACCTCCACCACGTCCAGCAGTGGCAGATCATTATGGGAATCGCTGTAGAAGCTGCTGCCCGCAAGGTTGATGTTCTGACCATCCAGCCACTGTTGCAGACGCTCTACCTTGCCCCCCTGGTAAGTAATCACACCTTCAGCACGGCCGGTAATGCGACCTTCAGCATCCAGCTCAATATCAACTCCCATACCATGCTGCATACCCAGGTAGCGGGCGATGGGTGTCACCAGGAAAGTGGGTGAGGCAGAGATAATCAGCGTTATATCACCCTGCTTATGCAGCTGTGCCAGCCGGTCTCGGGCTGCTGTGCGGATATAAGGCGCAACACACTGCTGAATATAGCCCTCTACCAGTGGTTCAAGCTGCGCCAGTGTCATCCCGACCAGTGGACGCAGCAGCATGGCCATGTAGTCATACATATCCAGCTCGCCCCGGTAGTAATCTTCCATCAGCCGCGCTTCCTCGGCCAGAATGCTGTCGCTGTCCGCCAGTTGCTGGGCCAGCATGTATTCTACCCAGCGTGATGAGCAGTCACCGTCAACCAGGGTTTCATCCAGATCAAAAATTGCCAGTGCCATCTTCAAGCTTCCTGTTACTTCGTACTATGCTTTGTTTGTTGCAGTATCTATATGCGCTAACGCGATTGATGCTTTATACCCGCTGTAATCCGATCAGCTGCCGGGCCGGAATATGACAGCGCAAGCGCTTGCCCCTGATCTGTTGCCAGTCTGGCAGTTCGTTATCGCACTGACTACCCAGTTTACGTGGACAACGGTTCTGGAACGGGCAGCCCTGTGCCGGTGGTTGCGACTCGGCGGCATCGTCACTGTGCAGTTTCGGGTTGTGGTCCGGGTCGGGTTGCAGCACTGCATCCAGCAGTGTTTCAGTGTACGGGTGCCAGGGTGCGGCAAACAGATCACGGGTTTCACCCTCTTCACACAGACGCCCTTGATAGAGGACAGCAACACGGTCAGCAATCGCCTGCACCACAGCAAGGTCATGGGCGATAAACAGATAGGCAACGCCCCGCTCGGCCTGCAACTGTTTCAGCAGTTGCAGCACCGCTGCCTGTACAGAGACATCCAGCGCCGATGTCACCTCATCACAAAGAATAAGATCGGGCTCACCGGCAAAAGTACGGGCAATTGCCACACGCTGCTTTTCGCCACCGGACAACTGAGCGGGCAGCCGGTCAAGGTAGTGCTCACCCAGTCGTACCTGTGCCAGCAATTCAGCGGCTTTAGCACGACAGGCGGCACCGGTCAGGCCAAAGTACAGCTTCAGTGGCTGGGCCAGAATTTCAGCGATGGTGTGACGTGGATTCAATGAGGCGTCAGGGTTCTGGAAGATCATCTGTACCCGGCGTTTGAGCACAGCATCACGCTTTTCTACCGGCAGATTCAACGGTTGGTCATCCAGTTGAATATGTCCTCGACGTGGCGGGTTAATGCCGCAGATCGAGCGCATGATAGTGGACTTACCGCTACCCGACTCCCCCACCAGCGCCAGGGTTTCACCCCGTTTCAGGCTCAGTTCTATTCCATCAACCGTTGCCGTACTTTCCGGCTGGCCGCGCAGCTTCTGCCACAGGCTCTGCTGCTGGTAGCTGACCGCCACCTGATCCAGACTCAGCAACGGTTCACCCACCGTTACTTCTGGCACCGGGACACCCTCAAGCTGTAACGGCTGCCGCAGTTGTGGGGCGGGCAGATTGCAACGTACCTGGCGTGTACCCAGGGCGGTCTGGTCGGGGGTACGCTCCTGACAGTCTGGGGAAACATGGGAGCAACGGGCCGCAAAGGCACAGCCCTGATGCCGCGCCCCCACCGCAGGCGGGTAACCTGGCAATGCCGCAGGCAACATGCCGCTGGCCAGGCGTGGAATGGCCGCCAGCAGGCCACGGGTGTAAGGGTGGGCCGGGCTGCGCAAAATTTCGGCGCAGCTGCCCAGTTCAATCAGCTCACCGGCATACATCACCGCGATGCGGTCAGAAATGCGGGCGATGACTCCCAGGTCATGGCTGACAAACACCATGGTCGTGCCCAGCCGCTGACGCAGTTCACGTAGTAGCTCCAGAATATGGGCCTGGGTAGTCACATCCAGCCCGGTGGTGGGTTCATCCAGCAGCAGTACGTCGGGCTCACCGGCCAGCGCCATGGCGATGGCGACACGTTGTTGCTGGCCACCAGATAACTGATGAGGGTAGCGCTCGAGTAGCTGTTCCGGGCTGGGCAGGCGTACCAAGGTCAGCAACTCAATGGCACGTGCCCGGTATTGCCCCTGGGGCAGATCACTGTGCAGCTTGAGCGCTTCAGCCAGCTGTGCGCCCAGCTTCATGGTCGGGGTCAGCGACTGGCCTGCATTCTGTGGAATCAGCGCAATATCACCACCACGCAGGGCAGCAAGGTCAGCGTCGGGCAAGTCAAACAGCGAGGTTTTACCGTAGCGAACTTTGCCCCCCAGCACTTCACCACCACCGCGCAGGAAGCCCAGCAATGCCAGTGCCAGGGTGCTTTTACCGCAGCCTGACTCCCCGACCAGACCGATCACTTCGCCTTTATGAATCTGCAACGAGACATCTCGCAGCACTGCCACTTTGCTGGTGCGGCCATCCGTATGGTGGCGGGTATAGCCCAGGCTGAGATTTTCAACACGCAGTACAGGCGCGTTATTTACAGCGCCCGTGCCTGTATGGCCAGTGCTTGTGTGGCCAATGTTTGTATAAACGGTATTCATAGATGCTCCTCAGACCTGACGCTTATACAGGCGCTTTGGCACGGTCCAGCCCCATCGCCTTACCAAAGGCGTCGGCACTGAGGTTGATACTGATAATCAGACTGGACAGCGCCAACGCCGGAAACAGGGTCGCCCAGGGGGCAATCGACATAATGCCGCGGGTGTCAGCAATCATCAGCCCCCAGTCCGGGGTTGGCGGCACTACACCAAAGCCAAGGAATGACAGCGAGCTGAACGCCAGCAGCATCCAGGCCCAGCGCATCGCTCCCTCCACCAGCAGGCTATCCAGCACATTGGGTAGCAGCTCCTGACGGACGATGGTCCAGTTGCTTTCTCCCCGCACACGGGCCGCCATCACAAAATCACGGGCGACGAAATCCAGCGTGGCCCCACGGGCAACACGGATCACCGCGATGCCGTAGAAAAAGCCCAGTGTCAGCACCAGGGTCAGACCACTCTGGCCGATGGTGGAGATAATCAGCAGCAGAAACAGCAGCCATGGAATGGCCAGCAGGGCATCCACCGCCCGCATTACCCACTCGTCAATGCGCCCCCCTAGCAAGCCCAGGGTAATACCCGTCAGGCTGCCCCAGAGCATCGCCAGTAACGTACCCAGCAGGGTCACTTTAAGCGCTTCACGCCCGCCCATCAGGGTACGGCTGAACACATCACGGCCCATGTTGTCAGTACCAAACCAGTGCGCTGCACTGGGCGGCTGCAACATGTTATAGCCGTTCTGCAACGTCCAGTCCCAGGGGCTGATCCAGGGCGCCAGCAGCGCGATGATCAGGTGCAGAGCAAGAATGCTCAGCGCGATCATCGCCGCCGGTGAGCGGCGCATACTGCGCCAGACCTGTACGCTGCGCTTTTGCGGTGTCCGGCCCTGCGTCGATTGTGATTGGCTGGCTGCCAGCGCGGTGTTCTCAATAGCTGCACTATCCGTCATGCTGTTATCCTCGTGCTGTACGCAGACGCGGGTTCAGAGCCAGGCTGGTCAGGTCAGCCAGCAGATTTACACCGACATAGATCGCCGCCAGTACCAGAGCTATCGCCTGTACCAGTGGCAGGTCGCGGTCATAAATGGCGCTGATCATCAGGGTGCCGATACCAGGGTAGTTAAACACCTGTTCAATAATCACCACCCCACCCAGCAACCAGGCGATGGTCAGGGCAATAATATTGACCGCTGGCAGCATGGCACTGGGCAGCGCATGGCGAAACACAATCTGCCAGTACGGTACACCTTTCAGCCGTGCCATCTGCACAAAGTCTGAAGCCATCACATCAATCATCGACGAGCGCACCATGCGTAGAATATGTGCCGTCATCACCAGCGCCAGCACGGCAACCGGCAGCACAATATTGGGAAGCAGATCTTCCAGTGGCGCGTTATGACGCACAGTGGTGACCGCCGGGAACCACTTCAGCTGGATGGCAAAGATGTAGATCAGCAAGGTAGCGCTGACAAATTCCGGCAGAGTCATGGCGAAAATGGAACCGGTCGAGATCCCCACATCGGTGGCTTTATCCCGCCGCAGTGCCGCCAGCACACCAAGAAAAATTGCCAGCGGAATGCCAATCAGCGCCGCAGTGGTGGCCAGCACCAGCGTGTTGCGCATGCGGTTACCCACCAGTTTGTTAATTGATTTATTGCGCTTGAGCGAGCGACCCAGATCACCCTGGCTGACCACGCCATAGCCCCAGTCGGCAAAGCGCTCAATAGCCGGTTTATGCAGTTCACGGTCAGCACGGCAGTTTTCCAGCCGGACACCCTGGGCATTGCGGCCCAGAAATGCGGTACAGACATCGCCCGGCAGCGCTTCGGTGACGCTGAACACCAGGGTGCAAACCGCCACCAGCGTCAGCACGGCCAGCACCAGCCGGTTAAGAATAAGTTTCAACATGGTAAAACCCGGATTATGCGGTTCAGATAGCAGTTCAATAGCCGTTGTAACAGCGCCGGAGATTGCATTGGGAAGCGCACTTGAAGTCGCATCTCTAAAATCGTTGCGCCTGAAATCGTTGCGCCTGAAATCGTGTATTGAAAATTACGGTGCCTGAGCATGGAAAAAAGCCCCGCCTGCGCTCTCAGATTGACAGGCGGGGCAGAAACGCCTCCTCACTCCGGCAGGGAGGCGTGCTCTCTCAGATCAGCTCAGTTCGCCGCCACCTTGTGCCAGCGAATAGAGAAGTTTTCCACCGGGTCGATACCGGTGACATTGGTACGCATGACGCGATTCTGGTTCAGGTGATAAGGGATCATCGCACCGCCCTCGTGCCACAACATGTTCTGCAATTTGCCGTACAGTGCTTTACGTTTGCCAAAATCCAGCTCACCACGGGCCTGATCCAGCAGGCTGTCAAAGGCTGTATTTTTGAAGAAGGTTTCATTCCAGGCAGCGGTCGAGCGGAACGCTTCATTCAGCACCTGATCGGCTGGACGCTGCGACCAGCGCGTTGCTACCGCCCCCTCTTTCATCCAGACATCGCTCCAGTACCCGTCTGATGCGGCAATCTCCAGGTTAACCTTGATGCCAGCTTTAGCCGCCTGCTGCTGGTATACCTCAATCATGCGAATCCATTCCGGCTCGTTATCCGCCGCGTAGATGCTGATCTCCAGACCGTTCTTGTAACCGGCGTCTGCAAGCAGTTTTTTGGCGCTGGCAATATCCTGTGGGCAGTTGATCTCAGCACGGTACTGATCCCCTGACCAGACCGGTGTATCACAGGCCTGGGTGCCGCCTTGCGGGCCTGATACCAGCGTCATCATCTCCTGACGATCAACCACTTGGCGCAGTGCCTGGCGGACACGAACATCATCGAACGGGGCAGTATCGGTACGGAATACCAGCGCCCGCCATTCACCGGTAGCGATGCTCTGGGTTTTGAATTGACTGGCATCGGCAAACAGTGCCATCTGCTGTGAGATCACACTGTCTTCAAAGTCCAGCTGACCGGCCAGCAGCGCCTGCACACGGGCCTGGGCATCGGCAATACCGATAATTTCAACCTGCTCAGAAGCCGGTTTGCCTTCCCAGTAGCCATCAAAGGCTTCCAGTACAGTGACACCTTCCGGGTCCAGTTCCACCAGTTTGAACGGGCCAGAACCGACACCGGTACGGGCAATATCATCACCACTGCCTTCTGGAATCATGCGAACACGGTAATCCATCAACAGCAGTGGCAAGTCAGCGTGAGGCGCTGACAGATTAATCACCAGTTTGTGGCTATTCACCACCGTTACCGACTCAATCACCCCCAGTACCGCTGCAACCGGCGAGTCGATTTTCGGGTCTTTGATACGCTCCAGCGTATATTTGACATCTTCAGCGGTCAGGTCAGAACCATCGTGAAACTTCACCCCTTTACGCAGTTCAAAAGTCCACTGCTGGGCATCGGCTGAAGCTTGCCAGTTGGTGGCCAGCTCTGGGCTGGGCATGCCATTCTGATCCTGACGTACCAGGCGGCTGTAAAGAAACTGGTTGGCATAGAAGAAACGGCTTGGCGAGATCGGGTCCAACGACTCGGCACCGGCATAGCCAACATCATGGGCCAGACGGAAGGTTTCACCGGCCAGTGCGGTTTCAGCACCACCCAGCAGGGCGGCAGAGACAAGAACGGAAGACAGCAGACGTTTCATCGGAGTGGCTCCTGGTAAGTTGAATTCTTCTTGAAGGCGTAAATCTGTTCAGGCTCAGAGCAGCGGTGCTGCCTGCCAGGGGGTATTGATACCCAGAATGCGGGCCATCGTCGGAGCAACCTGATTGGCCTGGGCGAACAGTACCGTCGAACGCGGTACATCGGGCCCGGCAAACAGACAGAAGCGATAATCATCACGACAACCAGGCCGCATACCGTGGTTGGACTTGTACTTTGATGGCCCGGTCGGGCCCTGCTGACCTGCCAGCGTGTTTTCAAACGAGATGCCAGAGTTTTCTGCCACAGCAAAGGTCAGCAACACGTCACGCTGGTCTGGCGGAAGGTGGCTGTTATTCCACAGTTCAACCGCATACTCACTCAATGCAGCACGGACTTGATCCGCCTGCTGGGCATGATCCGGTGCGACCAGCAACATGCCGCCTTCGCTGGACCACTTCACGCCCTGCGGCAGAATCTGATCACAATAGAGCGCATCAGGCATCGCTGCGTGGCCATGGTCAGACATAATGGCGAAGTTGTACTGCGCCAGCTGACCGGCCTGGCGCAGGCGCTCAATCAGCGTACCAATCTGGGCATCAGCAGTGCGCAAAGACCACTCAGCCAGCGCATGTCCGGCGCCGTATTTGTGCAGGAAATAATCCGGGATGCAGATTTCCAGCATCATCAGGTCTGGTGCCTTATCAGAAGCTGCCAGCCCGGCAGCAACATCCAGCAGTTGCTGATCTGCCAGCATACCCAGCTGTAATTTGAATTCCGGCTCGGCGTTAGGGTCAGCAATATTCAGTTGTTGTTCGCCCAGCGCTGCCAGACGCCCTTCACAATCGTGAATACGCCCCGCCTGCAACCATTGCTCATCCGCAGGCCAGGGCTGTTCATCACGGGCACGCATCAGCATCTCACTGACCCACCAGGGCGGCATATAGAGATCACATTCTTCCGGCCTGACCATGCCATAGCCCAGCGCAGCAACATCACGGCCAGCGGCACGGGCGTAGTGTGCCAGTGTTGGCACACGTACATCGTACGGGTTGCCATAACGGAACTGCTCACCATCCCAGATGACATTGCCATAGATGCCATGCTGGTCAGGCCCTTCACCAACGATCATTGAGGTGCGTCCCGGCAGGGAAGTACCGCAAACCTCGGGCGTCAATTCCAGTACCTGAGTGCCTTCACGGGCCAGACGGTCCAGATTCGGCAGCTGGTGACGGATACGTTCAAAGTGATCGGCGCTGATGCCGTCCACCATAATGAGAATCAGTTTGCCCATAACGGTATAAGCTCTGCTAATAGCGACAGAATGAGCGCCGATTACGTGAGGGGATAACCTCAAGTGGGGGACAGGTTGTTTTTTAGCCACCCAGGTCTGATTATCCGACCTTTGTCGGTAACCGGCGTCGACAGGCAGGCATATTAGGAAGGGGATATTTCAGTGAGATTACATCTGAAACAGTCAAGAATCAGAATTTGATGGCACCGTCATCAGTTTTTCTAATGCAGCAACGCGACACAAAAGATCGCTTCTATATCAACAAGTTAGTGTCAGATATGTATTTCATTCTTTAGCCAGAGCAACAACCGGAGGCATTGTCCAGCCGACCTTTGCGTCGTATTTTCGTCCCGAACCCGTCATAACATTCTGGTAACATGTGCGACGCTCGCAGCCGGGTAGGCAGTTTTGCAGTGCGTCTTTCGTTTTTTGCAGTGCGACTTGCGTTTTGAGGTGCTGGTTTCGAAGCGCTGGCTTAAGATAGCACTGACTTAAATAGCACTGACTTAAACAGTACGGCAGGCTTCATTAAAAGACGCGATAGACCGCGTAAAACTCTGTACCACGTCACGCAATTTACCAGGCGGTATCACGAGCATCAGAAAAGCAGGCATCGAGGACATTGAATGGCAACCTATGCAGTCGGCGATATTCAGGGCTGTTACGACGAACTGAGACAGCTGCTGGAGATTATCCAGTTCAACGAACAGGACACCCTCTGGGTGGCTGGAGATCTGGTCAATCGCGGCCCCAGATCACTGGAAACTCTACGCTTTCTGAAATCCCTGGGCGAACAGACCGTCATCGTACTGGGCAACCATGATCTGCACCTGCTGGCGGTGTACTACGGCTCAGTCGAGCGCAAACGTAGCGATACCCTGAATGAGTTGCTGGACGCGCCGGATGTAGCCGAACTGATGGACTGGCTGCGCAACCAGAAACTGGCTGTGTACGACGAAGCCAACAACTGGTTTATGAGCCATGCCGGGCTACCGCCAGTCTGGAGCGCACAGCAGGCGGTGAAGTATGCCAGCGAAGTTGAAATGATGATCAGCAGCCACCTGGCGCAGGGCTATTTCGACAATATGTATGGCAACCAGCCAACACTATGGGATAAACACCTGATGGGCTGGGACCGCCTGCGCACCATCACCAATTACCTGACGCGTATGCGTTTCTGTGATACAAACGGGCAACTGGATTTCAAAGCCAAAGGTGGCCTGGAATCCCAGCCTAACGGTTATCTGCCCTGGTTCCGCCAGCCCCGTAAAGACACCCACGTCCAGGTGCTGTTTGGTCACTGGGCGGCACTGGAAGGCCGTACTGAAACGATTAATGTATTTGCACTGGATACCGGTTGTGTATGGGGCAATGCGCTGACGGCCATGCGACTGGAAGATCAGCAACTGTTTCATTGTCACTGCAATGGCAGCCCGCAACCGGATGGCCCCCACCAGCTGATTGCCGGTGCCAGTGCCTGACGCCGTCTGAACGAGGTCATCTATGGACACCTACCGTTGCATCAATGCTGCTCAGGCAGCCGAATTGATTGATAACAAGAACGCTGTTGTGGTGGACATCCGCGACAGTCACAGTTTCGCACAGGGCCATATCCCTGCGTCCTTCAACCTGAACAACGAAAACCTGCACGATTTTGTGCAGAACGCTGACCTTGATACCCCACTGATTGTCTGCTGCTACCACGGCATCAGCAGCCAGTCGGCAGCGGTCTATCTGGCAGGCCAGGGCTTTGATACCGTTTACAGTCTGGACGGTGGCTTTGAACTCTGGCACATGACCTGGCCTGACCGCCGTGAGGCAAACTGAATTATGCAGATCTACCTGGTGGGCGGCGCTGTACGCGATGCCCTGCTTGGCTACCCGGTGTATGACCACGACTGGGTAGTGGTGGGGGCAACCCCGCAACAGATGGAAGCGCAGGGTTTCAAGCCCGTTGGCAGTGATTTTCCAGTATTCATTCACCCGGAGACCGGCGAAGAATATGCACTGGCCCGTACCGAACGTAAGTCGGGCAAAGGTTATGGCGGTTTTACCTGGCATGCCAGCCCGGATGTCAGCCTGGAAGACGACCTGATCCGGCGAGACCTGACCATCAACGCTATGGCTCGCAGTGCGCAGGGCGAGGTAATCGACCCTTACCAGGGGCAGCAAGATCTACAGAATAAACTGTTGCGGCATGTGTCCCCCGCTTTTGCTGAAGACCCTCTACGGGTACTGCGGGTAGCCCGTTTTGCTGCCCGCTATGCCCACCTCGGTTTCAGGGTAGCGGAAGAAACCCTGACGCTGATGCAGCAGATCGCCGCCACAGACGAACTGCAACACCTCACCGCCGAGCGGGTCTGGAAAGAGACTGAACGGGCGCTGGCAGAACCCTCTCCACATGTTTATTTGCAGGTGATGTCTGACTGCCACGCTTTACCGCAACTGCTACCCGTACTGACACCACTGTTCAACGATGGCGTTTTCTCTGCCCGGCTCAGCAATCAGCTACAACGGTTATCCAGTAATGAAGCATCACCTGAGGGCAACGCGCTAGCCAACAGCGACAAACAAACCAAATGCAACAAACAAGCCAAACGCAACAAGCAGGCCAACGGTGACAAGCTGGCCCAGACAGAAGAACCGGTTAAAAGTGAAGATCGGGTTACAGATAAAGAACAGGTTACAGGCGAAGAACTGGCGCGTATACGTTTTGCCCTGCTGCTCTGCCAGGCGACCGACACCCAGGAAATGTCTGTAGCGCAGGCACAGATCAAGCAAACCTGCCAGCAACTGCGCAGCCCTAAACACTACTGCGAGCTGGCGCTGCACTGCCGTCAGTGGCACCAGACACTGGCCAGCTTCCAGCAGCAGGATGGCCAGAACCGACTGGCGCTGATTCAGGGGCTGGATCTGCTACGGCGCCCACAACGGCTGGACGCGCTGCTACATTGCTGCCGTGCTTTGCATGGTGATGGTATTGACCAGGCCGCCCGACAGCTGCCCGTACTGCTGGCACAGATCAATCAGCTCAATCCACAGGCACTGATGGCTGAAGGGTTTAAAGGAAAGGCCCTGGGTGATGAGCTGAAAGCTCGACAGCTACGTATCTGTAGCCACATTTAATCCCCCGACTTCCATCTGTTAAACGTCCTCCATTGATGGACCAGAGGAGCCTCTATGAGCCAACATCAACCTGTCGCCCTGATTACCGGTGCCGCCCAGCGTATCGGCGCAACCATCAGCCGTAGCCTGCATCAGGCCGGTTACCGGGTACTTATTCATTACCGCAGTTCGGGTGAACCCGCCCGATTACTGGCCGCGGAGCTGAATCAGCTGCGACCGGACAGTGCGACAGTACTGCAAGCTGATCTCGACGATATGAACCAGCTACCCACACTGACCGACCAGGCCCTGAGCACCTTCGGGCAGCTTGATCTGCTGGTAAATAACGCTTCCAGTTTTTACCCAACCCCGGTACAGCAAAGTACCCAGCAACAATGGGATCAGCTGGTTAACAGCAACCTGCGCGCAGCCTACTTTCTCAGTGCAGGTCTGGCCGACAGCCTGCGTCAGCAACAGGGTGCGATTATCAATCTGGTGGATATTCATGCGCAGCGAGGCCTGAAAGGCTACCCGATCTATTCTATCGCCAAGGCTGGCCTGCAGATGATGACCATGAGTCTTGCCAAGGAACTGGCACCCCAGATACGTGTGAACGGCGTGTCACCGGGTGCCATTCTGTGGCCGGAAGCCGACGCTGCACTGAGCGAAACGGAGAAAGCCACGCTGCTGGAAAAAGTGCCGCTGGGCCGCACCGGTACAGCAGAAGATATTGCCCGTACCGTGCTGTTTCTGGCACAGTCACCCTATATCAGCGGGCAAATTATCAGCGTAGATGGTGGTAGATCACTGTTTAGCTGAATACCTGCTCACACTTCATGGACAAAGCCCGATAACAGCGTCAGGATAACAGGCCATTCTGTTCATCTCTTTGAACTCGAAGCCAACGGCCCTGAGTAAACTGTTTCAGCGTCTGTCACCCGTAAGTCTGCTATGAGCCTGAACAAAGCGGTTCAGCTTTCCGCATTGTAGCAGCCGAGTTTCAAACGCACTCAGTACCGTCGCTGCGTTTTCGGGCATCGGCAAATGGTTTGCACTATGTATCAGTATATTAAGTCCCTGCTTGTCAGGCATATCGTCAGCATTGTGGTTCTTTATATTCTGACAGTTTCCGGCCTGTTCATGCTTGGTGCTACAGCCTACCAGCACTGGTTCTACAGCAACCTGACCCGCGACGTTGCCACCGTCTACGCTGACACTCTGGATTCATTACACCATTTCTACGCCGAGCAGATCGCCCCCCGTGCGGTTAAAGGCGGTGTACAGCTGTCTACCGAGTTTGAACAGACCAATAACTTGCTGCCTTACCCAATCACCTTCAGTAACGCTTTCAGCCGTCAGCTGCGCGAAGATGTGCCAGGGCTTTCAATCAATCTCTATAGTGAGCATCCATTTCCCAACCAGCAACAACGCCAGCTCAGTGCGAATGAGACCAGCCTGCTTTATACATTGCGAGACAACCCGGACAGCGAAGTGATCCAGATGCGTGAAGACCCGGAGGGTAACCATGATCTGCTCACCCTGGCGCGCCCTATCGTGATGGAGACATCCTGCCTTGAGTGTCATAACAATCCCGCCTGGCAACTGGGGCGCAGCTGGCAGGCAGGTGATTTTCGCGGTATCCGCGAAGTTACCATTCCGATGATGCGCCAGCCCGAACTGGCAGAACGGATGCTGACCCTGGGCCTGACGCTGACACTGATTGCAGCGGTCAGTGGCGGCATCATGGTACTGCCACTGGTACGTCACCAGAAACGCACCCTGGAACAGTCAGAAAGACTGCGTAAAGAACTGGGCCATCTGAGCCGTCATGATGCGCTGACTGGCGCGGCCAACAACAGCTGGTTCCACGAACGGCTGGCAAGCACCCTGGACAACCGCACTGGCCCGAACGATAAAATCGGCCTGCTGTTTCTGGATATGGATGATTTTAAAAGCATCAATGACAAACTTGGCCATCGGGCGGGGGATGTTGCCCTGAAAGCCGTCAGCGAGCGTATTCGCCAGCAGCTGGGAACTGATGCCCTGCTCGGTCGTATTGGTGGCGACGAGTTTGCGGTGCTTTATGACAACCCGACCTGCAACGCAACCCTGACAGAACTGGCTCAGCAGATTGTCACCCGCATGCAGGCCCCGGTGGTATGGGACAATGGCACTTTCGAACTCTCGGTCAGCGTTGGCGTGACCGTGCAAAACAAAAAGACAGCCACATTGAACAGCCTGCTGGAAGCCTCCGACCAGGCAATGTATGCCGCCAAAGCTCAGGGTAAAAACTGCTACGCCTGCTGCAATGCTACAACAGCCGCCTGAAGAGAAAGCGGCGCTACCTGAAGAGAAAACACAGCCGCCGGTGCAGATATAGCAACGGCGGCTGCCTTTTTGTGGTTCAAACGCTGTTGTGGTTCAAACGCTGTTGTGGCTCAAGCGCTTGTAGAAAATGGCCGTCACTTCAGCTAGCAAAGTACATTATTCAGTTGCCCAGCAATCCGGCAACAAAGCCGATCAGGCCACCAAATACGCCCCCCCAGACTACCAGCCAGCCCAGATGTTCACGGATCATCTGCTGGACAATCTCCTTCACCAGCTTTGGTGTCAGTTCAGACAGACGCTGATCAACAATCAATTCGACACGTACCCGCATCTCAGCCATCACATCAGGTTGTTCCAGCTCATCTTTAAGCAGTTGCAGGAAGCGCTCATCACGGGTCATATCTTCAATGCTGGTTTTCATCTGCGCCACAAATGGCTCTCGCAGAGGTTCAATCACCTGCACCCCTCCCACCATGGCCAGCATACCGCCAAAACTGGATTGCTCGATTACCTTGACCAGAGAATCAAAGGTCGGCCCGAAATCCAGTTTTTCAATGACTGGCGCCAGATGAAGGTCGGGCTGCTTGCCCTTCTGCTCACTGAGGAAACGTTCGATGTTTGCTTCAGTAAAAAACTGATTCATCATCAGCTGCTTGATACCTGCTTTGAAATCTTCGAAACGGGCAGGCACTACACCGGAGCCATAAAGCCCTGGCACTTTCTCAAACAGCATATGAATGGCCAGCCAGTTAGTCAGCGCCCCAGACAGCGCAAACAGGCCAACACTGAGCATCACCGGGCTGTGCGTCTGCAAGCCGACAATTGTCAGCGCAGCAGCAGCCGCATTAGTCAGAATACTTTTATCCATGGAGATCACGTTCCCGATCATTGATAACAGACGCTGCATTGTACGAAAGCTGCCCGGTGGCTCAAAGGGGCTGATGCTTGCCGGGCCTGCCAACAGCAATTATCCTTGCATACCAATTTTGAACACAGGTTCTATTTACCCGGCTGATAACAGATACGTAGCACAATACTGAAACATAGCCTGACTCCTTAATATAGCCTGACCCCTTAAATAGCCTGACACCTTAATTAAGGACACCCAAATGGCCGAACAGCTGTTTTTTGACCCGGCAGCGCCGAAACATGAGCAATACGCCGAACTGATCCCGCAGATTGAAGCGTTGATCAGCTACGAAGATGATCTGATCGCCAATCTGGCCAATATTGCAGCAGCACTGAAACAGGCCATGGGCTTTTTCTGGGTGGGGTTCTATATTGCCCGTACTGATGACATGCTGGTGCTGGGGCCCTTTCAGGGCCCCATCGCTTGCACCCGCATTCCAAAAGGGCGTGGCGTCTGTGGTGCAGCCTTTGAGCGTGGCGAAACGATTCTGGTGCCTGATGTCGATGCTTTTCCCGGCCACATTGCTTGCAGCAGCGATTCAAAATCCGAAATTGTGCTGCCCGCGTTCAAAGAGGGCAACGTAGCACTGATACTGGATGTCGACAGCGACCAGCTCAATGATTTTGATGAAACCGACCAGCAATTTCTTGAGCAGTTGATGCGGGTAATTGAAGCAAAACTCTGACCTGTTCCAGCGCCGGGCAGCGCTGCCCGGATAAGCTCATCAGACCAATGGCTAATTTTCCCGCCTTACATTAATAAAAACTCAACCAATTGCCGGATTTACCAGTATGTACCGTTGCTTAGGCCGGTTAACCATGGTTCAATTTGCGCCGCCAAGCGCCTGATCATAAAGGCGCATAGCCTGCGGGCGCAGACTTTCGGATAATCCGTGCTGCGAAATTCACCGTTCTGATGAAAGATTCTGTACTGAAACATCGCTTTCCAGCCCCCCACATAAGGCTGCCTGCGGTATTTCTGACAGGCTGTGAGCACAGCTTTCATCAGGGCAGTTACCCGCTGGATGCTCTGCATACAAGCAGCCATCAACAATAATGAATCACTATTACAGTTGATGGTCCGGCACATATTTTGATGGAGAAATTGAATGAGTAAGCAACGACCCGTCAATCTGGATCTGCGCACGATTAAGATGCCTGTGACTGCTCGCGCGTCCATCCTGCATCGTATCTCTGCCGTAGTACTCTGGGTTGGTATGACCTTCGGCCTGATCGCACTGAACATCTCACTGGACAGCAAAGAAAGCTTCGCTGGCATCTATGAGGCACTGACCAGCAACTTTCTGGCACAGTTTATTGCCTGGGGTCTGCTGACAGCACTGGGCTACTACTCCATGGCAACACTGAAGCACGTTGTTCAGGATATGGGCCATTTTGAAGAGCTCGAAAGTGGTAAACAGATCGCAACAGTAGCACTGGGTGCGGGCGTATTTCTGAGTCTGATGGCGGGGATCTGGGTATGGGCATGATTGCTGAATTTACACAAAACGGTACCAAGCAGTGGATCTTCCAGCGTATCTCTAACCTGGCGATTGTACTGTACGGGCTGGTCTTTGTTGCACTGGTTGCAGGCATGGACACCGTTAACTACGACAGCTGGATAGCACTGTATAATGCAGCCTGGTTCAAACTGTACTCCAGCCTGACGCTGATTCTGGTCTGCCTGAACTCCATCCTGGCAGGCTGGCAGATCGGTGCTGACTACATCAAGGAAGAAGGCACCAACAAACTGTACAACCTGGTGGTTCGTGCAGGCAGCGCATTCTACCTGGTATTCGGTCTGGTTATCTTCTGGGCAGGCTAAGCCTGGCAGAGTAATAACAGACCTGGAACATAAAAAGGAGCTTCGGCTCCTTTTTTAAGGCCTGATTTCAAATGAATCACCTGGCGGAAATATTCAGCGATTCATTCATCAGGTATAAAAAAACCACCGCGAAGGTGGTTTTTTAATGTCTATTTAAAGACAACAATCAACGGGGCCGGGTTACAGGTTCAGCTCATTGATTTCAAGATCAGCGGCTGCGCAATCAACCATTTTGGCCAGCACATCTTTCAGCTCATCCATAGACGCAAACTGCTGAGTCGGGTCGTAGTCGCCTTTATCGCCACGGTAATAATGACCTTCTGCATTACTTACCTGAGCCAGCTGGAATTTCAGACCATCTTCACCACGGCCACGAATCAGATATACATTAAGCTGCATTATCCTGTCTCCTGATTATTTGCCGCCATATTTTATGGATAACCACCGCCCGTGGCTATCCATAACTGGCTGATCACACCTGGTCTTTTGGCGGTATAGCTTTTTACCAGCACCTTGTTACCAGCACCTTGTTATCAGTGCAGTCGATACACTCAGCAAAAGCGGCCTAGTGCAGGCGGAAACGGCCAACAATCTGCTGCAACTGCTGATTCAGCTCCATCAGACGATGGGCACTACCGACCGTCGTATCGGTGTTACCTGACAACTCCCCAACCATATCGTTAATGGAAGTCATGGTGCCACCAATCTGGGCAGTGACTGCACTTTGCTCCTCGGCTGAGGTCGCAATACGGGTATTCAGATCATTAATCTGTTCTACCGAGTTCTGCACATACTGCAATGTCTCAACCACTTTAGCGGTTGTCTCACGTGCCGCTTCACCACGCTCACGGGTATCAGCCATTGACTGGACAATCTGCTGCGAGCCATGGCGCAACTTCTCCAGTACATCACCAATCTCGGCAGTACTCTGCTGGGTACGGGCAGCTAGCGCGCGTACTTCGTCGGCAACCACCGCAAAACCACGCCCCTGTTCACCCGCCCGCGCCGCTTCGATAGCGGCATTCAAAGCCAGCAGGTTCGTCTGTTCGGCAATTTCACCAATTACGCTGAGTACATCATGAATTTGCTGAGTATCGGCATCTACCGTGGCGATATGGCCAGACATCGACTCCACTTCAGCCAGCAGCGCATTCACATCAGACACCGCACTGGCCACCACATCACCGGAACGCTGAGCATCCTGATTCGCCTGACGGGTGGCTTCTGCCGCCCGTGCAGAACTGTCAGCCACCGTATTGGAAGCGGTCTCCATTTCAGTTGTGGCCTGCACCACCTGTTCCGTCTGTTGCACATGACGGCTCAGAATATTACGGGTGGTATCGGTCTGCTCTCGCAGATCATCAATACCATGGCCGATACCGCCGCTGGCGGAAGAGACATCCTGCATCATCTGTTGCAGGTTGGTGATAAAGGCATTAACGCCATTGGCAATATCTCCCAGATCATCTTCACTGCGGATATTCAGACGACGGGTCAGATCACCTTCACCTTCGGCCAGTTTCAGAATCATGCCACGCAATTGCAGAATAGGCTGATAGAGCCATTGCAGCATCCACAACACCAGCAACAACGTTACCACCAGCAGAATCACCGACAGAATCAGCGTATCCTGCAGGAAGTCATCCACAGCACTGTAGGCAACCGCCTTATTCAGGCCAATGGTCAGGTGCCATTTCTGATTACCCACCAGACTTATTTCACGGTAGAACGCCAGTTTGCTCTGTCCGGCCAGTTCGTAATCAATAATACCTTCAGCACGGGTGAGAATTTCGCTTTCGACCTCCTGTAACGCCGGGTTATCTGACATCTTCACGCCGACTTTTACCCGGTCAGACGAAGACGCGATCACCTGGCCATTCTGGTCCAGAATCAGTGCCACCGCCCCCGGATAGTTAATAGAGCTGACCACCTGGTTCAGAATTTCGGCACTGATGTCGCCCGAAACCACACCGTTTGCCAGCGGCCATGTGATGGAGAGTAGCGGGTCATTGGTCAGGGAGTCATTGTAAATATCAGAGACTGAGGGGCCGTTATGCTGGCGCGCCTGAATGTACCAGGGCCGTTTACGCGGGTCATAGGATGGCGGGGCAATGCCGTCCGGCCAGCCTTCATTGGAATAAGCTTTGCCGTTTTCAAAACCGAAGGTTGCGTAGTAGAGGTCAGCGGCTTCGGCAACCAGCCGGGTCAGGGCAACAATATCGGCAGGCTCTGTCAGATGCTGGCCTTGCTGTGCCATAGTCTCAATTGCACGGGCTTTGTTTTGCAACCAGCCTTCAACATTGCGAGCTTCATAATTCACAATCGACATCAGGCTACTACGGATACTGGTGACCTTATCATCCTGAAAACGGGTGAAAGCCAGCCAGTTCGTTATTATAAGTGCACAAACCACCATCGCTGTCATGGTGATCATCAGTTTCTGCTTAAAGCCAGTCAGTTTCATAGCATCCTTCTACTACCTGCTCAGAACAGCGCAGCCCAGAGCCCACCCCATAGACTGCAGTCTGTTATCTGAAGTCACTGAAACATCTGCACCATCCGTTGCAACGCCATTGCAGCCCGATAATCTTGACCACTCTATAACAACATCTGCTCAGTGCCTGTCACCCTGAACAGCCGGTGCACAACCTGACAACTTTAGCACTCGTCTGTCAGCCTGTATCTAAGACCTGTATCGACTATGAATCTTATAAAAAGCATGAATATTACAAAGCCTTATGCAGAAATGGTCAGCAGGCCAGAAACAGACAAGCGCCCGCAGGCGCTTGTGTAGTCATCATATCTAACGAGCCAGATGCTCTGTTTTATCCACCATGCAGGGCGACTATGGCCGCTTGACGCTGCGCTGACGGCTTTTAGCGCCGCCGGATTTACCTTTCGACTTACGTCCAGCCGTGGTAGTTGCTGGCCGCTTACCCTGACCACTCAAAGGCTTTTGCCCTGTTGCAGCCTTCTGGCCCGACAGCGCCTGCTGACCTGAGCGGTTACGGTTATCCGCCTTGCGCTGGGTAGACCCTGTGCTCTGGGTAGACTGTGCGCGCTCTCCAGCCGGAATTGGTGTACGTTTATCCCCCCGCGCCTGCTGTTTGCCTGCCGATACTGGACGGCCATTGCCCGACAGTGCCTTGCCACGGCCATTTTTCGCCCCACCCTTGCCCTTAGTCCCCGCTTTAGCGCGCGTGCCCGCCCGCCCCTGGCCGCCTTCTACCCGGCCACGGCCCGCATCTTTTTCTTCCGGCGGGATCAGCGCATTAACGCCATAACCAATCAGATCACTACGCCCCATCTGCGTCAGCGTCTGGCGCAATACTGGCCAGTTTTCCGGGTCGTGGTAACGCAGAAACGCCTTATGGGTACGACGCTGCTCGGTATTTTTTGGCGTGTAGATTTTATCCACCTTGTAACTGATCTGCTTGAGCGGGTTGCGATCAGAGTGGTACATGGCAGTGGCCAGCGACATTGGGGACGGGTAGAAGGTCTGCACCTGGTCTACTTCGAAGTCGTTCTTCTTCAGCCAGCGCGCCAGATTCATCATATCTTCATCTTCACAGCCCGGGTGGGCGGCGATGAAGTACGGTACCAGGTACTGTTTTTTACCCGCCTGGGCAGAGAATCTGTCGAACATCTTTTTGAAAGCGTCATAGGTACCCATACCCGGTTTCATCATCTTGCTCAGGGTACCCTCTTCACTGTGTTCCGGGGCAATCTTGAGCAAACCACCGACATGGTAGGTCACCAGTTCTTTGACATATTCCGGGTCTTTGACTGCCAGGTCATAACGCAGGCCGGAAGCAATCGCCACCGTATGCACCCCTTTTACCTTACGGGCTTTACGGTACAGCTCAGTGGTCGGGCTATGGTCGGTTTCCAGATTCGGACAGATGTCCGGATAGACGCAGCTCAGCTTACGACAGGAGGACTGAATCTCCGGGTCTTTACAGTTGAGCTTGTACATATTGGAGGTCGGGCCACCCAGATCAGAAATGGTGCCGGTAAAGCCCGGCACCTTATCGCGAATCTGCTCAATTTCATCAATGATCGACTCATGGGAGCGGCTCTGAATAATGCGCCCTTCATGCTCGGTAATTGAGCAGAACGTACAGCCCCCAAAGCAACCACGCATAATATTGACGGACAGCTTGATCATATCGTAGGCCGGAATGCGCTGCCCTGCGTAGTCCGGGTGTGGAATACGCTGGTAAGCCAGCCCGAATACACGGTCCATCTCCGGGGTGTCCAGCGGAATCGGCGGCGGGTTGACCCACAGCTCACGGTTACCGTGTTTCTGGATCAGCGCACGGGCATTATGCGGGTTGGACTCCTGGTGCAACACACGGGAAGCATGGGCATACAGCACCGGGTCTTTACTGACCTTTTCGAAGCTGGGCAGGCGAATTACCGTATCTTCATGGCGCAGGTCTTTCTCGCGACGACGCAATGGCATCGGCACGATTTTGATTGGTTGCGGGTCGTCCGGGCCTTTCGCCTCTGACGGGTCAGGCTGAATATATTCATAGGGGTTGGGCAGCTTATCCAGCGTGCCCGGCCAGTCCACCCGGCTGGAGTCCAGCTCGGTATAACCTTGCGGGGTACTTTTACGCAAAATCACACTGCCACGCAGATCAGTAATATCCGCCATCGCTTCGCCACGGGCCAACCGGTGGGTCAGCTCAACAATGGCGCGCTCTGCATTGCCGTACAGCAGAATATCGGCGGTGGCATCCAGCAGTACCGAACGGCGCACCTTGTCACTCCAGTAATCATACTGGGCAATACGGCGCAGACTGGCTTCAATGCCACCCAGCACCACTGGCACATCCGGGTGGGCTTCCTTACAGCGCTGGCTGTACACGATTACCGCCCGGTCAGGCCGGTTACCCCCCTTGCCGCCTGCGGTGTAGGCATCATCATGACGGATACGCAGATCAGCGGTATAACGGTTGATCATCGAATCCATATTACCCGCCGTCACACCATAATAGAGGTTCGGCTTGCCCAGCGCCTTAAAGGCATCGGCACTGCGCCAGTCCGGCTGGGCGATAATGCCCACCCGATAGCCCTGGGCTTCCAGTACCCGGCCCATCACCGCCATGCCAAAGCTGGGGTGGTCGACATAGGCATCGCCGGTTACCAGCACCACATCGCAGCTGTCCCAGCCAAGCTGTTCCATCTCCTCCCTGGAGGTGGGCAGAAAAGGCGCTGTGCCGTAGCACTCGGCCCAGTATTTGGGGAAAGAGAAAAGGTCAGGGGCTTTGATCTGCATGGCGGCTACGACTGGCTTTGCATTGGAAGTGAGAAGTGGCGCAATTATAGCGATAAGACCGACTGTTTTACTATGTTTTCAACCTTGCAACGCTGATCTGCCCTGCACCATTCTGCGTACCTGACAGACCCAGTCAGACCAGGAAGCCTGCACCATGTCCAAGCCACAGCCGTCTATCACTCAACCGACAACAACCCTGCATCTGTTCAGCCGCGATCTGCGACTGGACGACAACCCGGCCCTGTTACAGGCCTGTCAGAGCGAGCGGCTGCTGTGTGTCTACTGCGTTGACCGACGCTGGTTCCGGGCTGAACGCTACCAGACCCGTGCCATGGGTGCGCTGCGCTGGCAGTTTCTGCGCCAGTCACTGGAGGCACTGCAACAGCAACTGGCCAAGCGCGGCCAGACACTGTTAGTTGTGCATGGTGAGCCAACGCAGCAACTGGCACGGCTGATTCAGTTATACAGTGTTGATCAGCTCAGCTGCGGCCACACAGTGGGTTACGATGAGCGCCACAGCCTGCAACAGCTAAAGGCCCGCTTTCCCCGCCTGCACCTCTGTGAAACCGACAACTACACACTGTTTGACCAGCAACAGCTGCCATTTTCGATAACCGAACTACCCGACAGCTACTCGAAATTTCGCCGTCAGGTGGAACAACTCAGCGTAAATACACCGCTGGCCGCTCCTGACCTGCTGCCACCGCCACCACCACTGCTGCAAAGCCAGGACAAACTGCCCAGCCTGTCCCCCGGTTTTGATCAGCACAGTGATTTCAACGGCGGCGAAAGCGCCGCCTGGCAACATATGCAGCATTACTTTGCCAGTAATGCGCCAGGCCACTACAAAGCCACCCGCAATGCGCTGGATGGCTGGCAGAACTCTTCAAAATTTTCGCCCTGGCTTAACAGCGGCTGCCTGTCGGTACGACGGCTACTTGCCACACTACAACAATATGAAGCACGCCACGGTGCTAATGACTCAACCCAATGGCTTTATGTAGAACTGCTGTGGCGGGAGTATTTCCAGTGGCTGGCGCTGAAACAGGGCGTCAGCCTGTTCCGCTTTCGCGGCCTGCGCAACCAGCCGCCGCTAACCAGCTTCTACCCTGAACAGTTCACCCGCTGGTGTCAGGGCACCACCCCCTGGCCGCTGGTAAACGCCTGCATGAATGAGCTGCGCCGTACCGGTTACCTTTCTAACCGGGGCCGCCAGATTGTCGCCAGCGCGCTGGTTAACGAATTGCAACTGGACTGGCGCTATGGTGCTGCCTGGTTTGAACAGCAACTGGTCGACTATGACGTAGCGGTTAACTGGGGCAACTGGCAGTACATTGCCGGAGTTGGTGTCGACCCACGTGGCGGACGCCATTTCAATCTGGACAAACAGACCAGCCAGTTCGACCCGGACGGCACCTACCGTAAACACTGGGCAGGCAACAGCACACCGGCACCGCTTTACAGCCGCGACGCCAGCGACTGGCCCGTGCTGCCTGGCAAACATTCACCAACGCCCAGGCAGTAAAGGCAATGGCACATAAAAAGCTCAACCTGCCAGCAAAAACCTGCCCGGTTTGCCAACGCCCGTTCAGCTGGCGGCGCAAATGGAAGGCTGGCTGGGAAGACGTGAAATACTGCTCAAAACGTTGTCGCCGTCAGCGCAACGCGAATCAACCATTAGAAAAATAACCCCGCGTGTGCGGGGAACACTGTATGAACAACTGGCGCAGGATGGCGAAGTGCGGTTCATCCCCGCGTGTGCGGGGAACACGACTGTCAGTCGTTAGTGGTCTGACTGATCAGCGGTTCATCCCCGCGTGTGCGGGGAACACTAGTTGTAAATTACTGTTTTTAAAGAACAAAATCAGTGCTGGAAAATCTACCAACTTTTCGGGCATTTTTCTGTAGCTATTTTGTCCAGTTTTCAACCATCAGAATTCGGCGTATTACGCCTGTTTTGCCGGGTCTACTCCAGCGTTCCACACAGGTAACGGCAGACAATTTCATCCAGTTCGCCGCTGCGTTCCATACGGGCAATACGGCGGTCAAACTCGGGCAGCAGTTCGGCACGGCTACGGTGTAAGCGAAAGCTGACCGGGTTGCTCTGGTAGGGTAAGGAGATACGGTAGTTCAGCCCGGCACTGCGCTGATAATGCAGGGCAACGGCCTCTTTCATCAGCCCTATATCGTTCCAGCCCCGGTGTACCCGCTGGGCAATTTTCCAGGCGTTGGCCAGGTCTTCACGCACCAGCCAGCCAGGCACCACCGAGCCCCGCACCGTCGCGACCCGGCGGTTTTTCAGGTCTTTGAGTATAAAGACAGGGAAGGACAATTCAGGCCGGTAGATAATCACCTCATTCACCAGCCCGAACGGGCGGGTAAACAGTGAAACCTTACGCAGCGCCAGGTTTTCACCTGCCTGCGGGGCCGTTTCAGCCCAGCCGGTTACCCCTGCTTCCAGGTCAATTTCGCCCATTTCAAAATGACGCAGCAGCCGGGCCTGTGACAGGGGAACAAATTGCAGTTCTATATCCAGCCCGGCCACCAGCTGGCGCAGTACATCAGCATAGATACCGCGATATTCACCGCCGTCATCCTGCCAGAAATAGGGCACCTGGCCGGGTAACGGCATACCAACTTTGAGGGGGAGAGGTAGCGCCAGCACGGGCAGCGCCAGACAACTGAGCAAGACAACAAAAAACAGACGCAACATGACAACAGCCCGGACTGGTTGCAGAATATGGCACAACAGGAGGTTAATATTACCCCCTGAAGCGCTCTCAGGGGCACTGCTTTTCATTACTGTTTGCATATTAAAAGCCATCCTGCCATGCCAGATTCCATAACACCGACCGCTCTCGGCCGCCTGATTGAACCGCTGCTAACTTACGCCCGCCACCAGCGGCTGGACTGTCAGCCCCTGCTGGATGCGCTATCACTGGACACCGCGCAACTGCAAAAACCGGGTGCCCGCTTCCCTACCTGCCACTACGCCCGTCTGCTGGAACAGCTGACCACACAAAGCCAGAACCCGCTGCTGGCATTGCGGCTGGGAGAAGTCACCCAGCCCAGAATGCTGGGCTCTACCGGGTTTCTGATGGCCACCGCCGCAACGCTGAGGGATGCCTACCAGGCGTTGATTGACTATCTGCCACTGCTGTACGAAGGCGCCGCCCTGCAACTGGAACAGACTGTAGAAGGCTGCTGGCTGACACTGGAGCTGAACGACCGCGCCCGTCACCCCACCGAGTATTTTCTGGCCTGTCTGGCCAACTGGCCACGGGCGCTGACCGGCCATCAGATTCCACTGCAACGGCTGGAGCTGAGCTTTACCGCCCCTGACGACCCGCAAGCCTGGCAGCGCTTTTTTGCCGCTGAAGTCAGCTTTGATGCAGCCCGTAACCGGCTGCTGCTAGGCCATAACTACCTGAGCCTGAGCTGCCTGGATGCCAGCGACGAGATGCACCTGCTACACCGCGAGTTTGCCGACAGCCTGCTTAGCCAGCGGGCCCAGCGCAGTGCGCTGATCGCCCAGACCCGCAGCCTGATTCGCCGTCAGCTGGCCCAGGGCGACGGCCTGGTACGGCGGGAACAGGTGGCCAACGCGGTTAACCTGAGCCTGCGTACACTGCAACGCAAACTGGGGCAGCTGGGCACCAGTTTTCAGGAGATCTACGATCAGACCCGCCGTGAGCACTGTTTGCAGTTGATCCAGCGCGGCCAGTTAAGTTTCGGTGAAATTGCCTTCCGGCTGGGGTTTTCTAACCAGTCCGCTTTTCAAAAGGCGTTTAAACGCTGGATGGCCATGGCCCCCAGCCAGTACCGTGACCAACTACGCCCGGCCATTGTGCAACTGCAACCCGCACCCGACAGTATGGCCCCGTCAACGCAGGACGGCACCCAGCCGGCCTGGTATCTGCAAGCAGCACCCGACCAGATTGGCCAGCTGTGTCAGCAGCGGTTGCAGCCATTACGGGAGTTCTGCCAGACTCTGCTGCAATGGGCGGCGTTATGTGGTGAGCAGTTTGAGCTGCAACTGCTGGCCCAGGCACTGCGCAACCCACTGGCCCGGCTGGCGATTCATATCTGGCCAGCCCAGCAGCAGGCACTGGTTGAACCGCTGGATAACACCACACTACGCCAGTTGCAGGCCGGTACAGGCAACAACCCGGTGCAGTTTCGTTTCTGCCATCCGCTGATTCAGCAACAGCTGATCACACAACAGCCCGAAGCCCTGCGTCAGCAGCGCCATCAGCAACTGGCCGACGTGCTGGCCACTCCCTATCAGCAGGCAGCCGGTAACCTGCACCGCGACACCGACAGCACACGCCTGACGGCTCTGCTCCATCACCTCAATGCACTGCACAGCCCACCGGAGACACTGCACCCGTTACGCCAGCAGCTGAACCTGCAACAGGCTCGCCATTACAGCCAGCAGGGTGACTGGCCGCAAGCTGGCCACCACTGGCAACAACTGGCCCGCGACCAGCACAGCAACGCACAGCGTGACAGCCTGCTCGCCGCTGCCGCTGCGTTATTCAATGCCGGTAAACCCGAACCCTGCCAGCAACTGCTGATACAGCTTGAACAGAACCCGCTAAACAGCCACCAGCAGGCCGAGCATATGCGCCTGCAAGGCACCCTGTGGCAACAGTCACAACCACAGCGGGCATTGCCACTGCTGTGCCAGGCACTGGCACTGCTAGGCCAGCCGCTACCCGACGAAGACAGCCGGGCACGGGCCTGGCTGCTGCAACAACTGCAACACATTGAACAACAACTGCAACAGCAACCCCTGCATAACCTGCCCACACTGACTAACCCACAGATCAGCGCGGTACTGACATTGTGTGAACAGATCAGCCAGCTGGCCTGGCAGCAGGCTCAGCCGTTGCTGGCCGCCTGCGCCATCAGCCGGATGGTGACGCTGTCGTTGCAATATGGCCAGGGGCCACAGACACCGGCCGCTTTTGTCGGCTACGCCTGGGTCGCCGCCTGGTTCTGTGCCGACCATCCCCGCGCGCACAGTTTCGCCAGCGAGGGGCTAATGCAGGCCGAACAGACCCAGTATCACAACCAGCCAGTACAGCCTGCCAACAATGCCTGGTTGATTCAGGGCAGCCTGGTCAGCCACTGGTTTCAGCCGCTGACAGACAGCCAGTTGCAGTTACAACGGGTCATAGACCATAGCGCCAGTCATAGTCTCGGTTACCAGCTGGCCAGCAATCTGCAACAGCACCTGCGCTGGTTTGACGGGGCCGCTCATCCGCTGTCGACGCTCAGCCCGGCAACTGCGGCCACCCGGGTGCTGCAACAGCAGTTATGTGAAGGGCAGTTATGTGAAGGGCACGCCGCAGCCGCTGATCATCCCCAGCAAAGCCACCGGGTACAGGGCTGGCGTTCGCTGGCTCTGATCTGTAGTGCACTGCTGCTGGACCAGCAACAGCTCTGGCCACAGCTTTACCAGCTGGAGCCAGCGCTGGAGCAGCAACTGGCAGGCAGTTACGCCTTGCCTGAAGCACTGTTCTGTACGGCCATGATGCGACTGATTCAGGCTCAGCCACAGGGGCAACTGGCCGCCCGCCGTGCCCGTCAGGTCGCCCAGACCATCTCCCGTTTTGAGCACTGGGCACGTTTCTGCCCGGATAACTTCGCCGCGCCGCTGGCACTGCTACAGGCAGAACAGCAACGTGCAGCGCCTGGCACTGCACAGACAGACAGAAACCCGGCCCTCGCTTTTGAACGGGCCCTGAAACTCTGTGAACAGCAACCCATGCTGCACCACCAGGCGCTGTGCTATGAACGCTACGCAGATTTACTGCGCGCACAGCAACCCAGACTGGCACGTTTCTGTCTACAGGAGGCACAACAACGTTACCGGCAATGGGGGGCAGATCACAAAGCAAAACTACTGGCCGCCGATATAGCCAGGCTGGCACAATAGCGTTCGTTTAATTTTTCAGATTTGCATTTTCATCAACCCGAGCAGAGCAGACTGTCTGATCATGACCGCCCCCTGGAAAATACTGGTTGTCGATGACGAGGAAGGGATTCACGGTATCACCCGAATGATCTTCCGTGGCTATACGTTTGAACAGCGCCCGATTGAACTGATCAGCGCCATGAGTGCAGCCCAGGCACGGGAACAACTGGCCACACACTCGGATATTGCGCTGATTCTGCTGGACGTAGTGATGGAAACCGACGATGCCGGGCTGCAACTGGTGGAATATATCCGTCAGCAGCAGGGTAACCGCCATGTACGTATTATCCTGCGCACCGGCCACCCCGGTTACGCCCCGGAAGCTGACGTGATCGTTAATTACGATATTAATGACTACCTGAGCAAAGCAGAGCTGTCGGCCTCCCGTCTGCTGACCGCCGTGGTGGTTGCCCTGCGTGCCTACCGGGACATCGCCAGTGCTCGCCATCAGCACGAGCAACAGCATTCGTCCAGTGCGCCTTTGCAGCTTGCCCCGCTGGCGCAGCAGCTACTGCAACAGTCCAGCGCACTGTTACGCCAGAGCCAGCGACTGCAACGGCTGGAACTGAGCGCCAGCGCCCGTGATCTGGCGGGCGACCTGCTTGGCCAGCAGCAACGTCTGCATAACAGCTGTCTGCAATTGCAACCGCCAGCCCGGACAACACCGCAATCGGTTGAGCTGATGCCATTGTGTGAACAACTGATTAATACCTTTCTGCCCCAGGCACGTCGTGAAGGCTGGATACTGGATTATCAGATTCGCACCGGCACCACGGCTAACGCAGCGGGTGAACATACCAGCGCCAGCATCCAGAGCCAGCCTGACGCCCTGCAACAATTGCTGATGAGTGCCCTGGAACTGGCCATTGCCCGCGCCAACGGTGAAGACCTGAAACTGAGCCTGAACCTGGATGGCCAAAGTGACCAGCTGGACATAGATATAGAACAGTCCGGCGGCCAGCCTGGCTGCACTGGCAGCGACTGGCACCAGCTGCTGCAACAGAACTGTCAGACGCTGTGCCAGCAACTGGGCGGCCACTGGACAGGGCTGGAGCAGCAACACTGTCGTTTCAGCGTTCAACGTTAACGGTGCAAAAATAGCAACACTGTTCGCCCTTTCAGCTTCTTGTTCAGGCACGACTTAAACGGCATTCTGCGGCCAGACATTTTTGTTATCTGGCTCGCGCCGGGTTGTCTTTCTGCCGTAACGTCATTCGCACCATGAAGCCATTCCCACCATGAAGCTATTTTTGCAACTGCGCTGGTTCTTCCGCCAGCACTGGCCAACCTACCTGCTGGCGATGATTATGCTGGCCACAGTGGCGCTGCTCAACACCGCCATTCCCTGACTGATCGGTAAAACCATTGATCAGCTACTGGCTGACAACGCCCTGTCGGCCCCTGTCACCGATAAACTCTGGCTGCTGCTGGCCATGGCGCTGGCAATCTACGCGCTGCGCTTTGGCTGGCGTATCGTGCTGTTTGGCACCTCCTGGCGGCTGGGCAATCTGCTGCGACGCAAGCTGTATCAACAACTCAGCCAGCAGGGCGCACTGTTTTTCAGCCAGCATGGCACCGGTGATCTGATGGCCCGAGCCACCAATGATATAGACGCCGTCGAAATGGCTGCTGGTGAAGGGGTGCTGTCCGGCTTTGACGGCTTGCTGACCTTTATTCTGGTGTTGCTGATGATGCTGACCCTGATCGACTGGCGGCTGACGCTGATCGCCTTGCTGCCCTTTCCGTTCATGGGCTGGGGCTTTTACCGCATCTCCAGCCGTATTCACCATCAGTTTCAGGATGCGCTGGCTCGCTTTTCCGACCTGAACGACCGTACCCAGGAAGCGCTGTCCGGTATCCGACTGGTAAAAGCCATGGGCCGGGAAGATGCCGAGGCGACACAGTTTAACGCGCTGGCTAACCATACCGCCCGTACCAATTATGAAGTGGCGCGCAGCGAGGCGATGTTTACACCGCTGATCTACCTGACCCTGACCGCTGCCATGCTACTGACGCTGGCCGCTGGCGGCTGGCTGTACTGGCATAACGAACTGAGTGTTGGCCAGCTGACCAGTTTTACTATCTATATGGGCCAGCTGATCTGGCCAATGTGGGCTTTTGGCTGGCTGCTGAACATTATTGAGCGCGGCAGTGCTGCCATGGTGCGGGTTAATGAAACTCTGGACACTGCCCCCGCCGTCCCGGACCGGGGCCAGCAGCAGCCAGATGGCCACCGGCTGGATGTTGATCAGCTCAGTTACAGCTATAACAGCAGTTATAACAACCGCAACGACAACTGCGATGCCGGGCCACAGATTCTGCAGGATATTAATCTGAGCCTGAAGCCCGGCCAGACGCTGGCCATTGTTGGCCCCACCGGGGCCGGTAACCCCCCCCTGTTGCAATTGCTGATGCGCCAGTGGGAAGGGCCGCAAAGCACGGGTATCCGGCTCGGTGGCCAGCCGCTGGCAGAAATTCCACTGGCCACACTGCGTAATCAGTTTGCCAGTGTGCCGCAGGACTGCTTTCTGTTCAGCCTGAGCATTGCGGACAATATCGCCCTGACCCAGCCCGATGCTGACCGGCAAGCGATTGAACAGGTGGCACGCATCGCCGCGCTACACGATGACATTATGCGCCTGCCCGAGGGCTACAACACTGAAGTGGGTGAACGTGGCGTGACATTATCCGGCGGCCAGCGTCAGCGACTGACCATCGCCAGGGCACTGCTCAGCCAGGCGCCGCTTCTGGTGCTGGACGACGCACTGTCAGCGGTCGACGTACATACTGAACAGCAGATTCTGGCTGCTCTGAAAACACGCACCGCCGCCCAACAACTGAGCTGTCTGATGGTCAGCCACCGGCTGTCCGCAGTACAGCATGCCGACGAAATTATTGTGCTCAGCCACGGCCAGGTAGCCGAGCGGGGACGTCATGACCAGCTGCTTGAAAATGATGGCTGGTACAGCCGTATGTGGACCTGCCAGCAGATGGAGGCACAGCTAGATGAGCGTTGAGCAAACCCTGAATAACAGCAACCAGGCCAGCTCTGATACCAGTACAGGCACAGACACAAGTACGGGCACGAGCACGGGTACGGGTACGGGTACGGGTACAGAAACAGAGACAGAGACAGAGACAGAGACAGAGACAGAGACAGGCACCAACGCGGATACCACCACGGCAAACCCGCGCAACAATCAGCAGAAAACCTTTGCCCTGCTTAGCGGCTACCTGTGGCGTGACCGCCCCTTGCTGATTCGCAGTCTGCTGCTGTTGCTGGCCGCAACGCTGCTGGATGTCAGCGGCCCGATTCTGGCCAAAATCTTTATTGATGATTACCTGATACCGCAGCAACTTGATATAACCATGCTGGCTTTGCTGCTGGGCGGTTATCTGCTCAGCCAGGCCGGAGCTGCACTACTGGGCTATAAACAGACACTGGGCTTTACCACCCTGGCGCTGAATGCAGTACAGGATATTCGTCAGCGGGTGTTTGCCCATACCCTGAAGCTGCCGATGGCCTACTTTGACCGCGCTCTGACCGGCCAGCTGGTCAGCCGCATCACCAATGATACAGAGGCGATAAAAGACCTGTACGTACAGTTTCTGTCCAGCGTACTGGGCAACCTGATGCTGCTGATCGGTATTCTGGTAGCCATGGCACTGCTCGACCCACAACTGATGCTGGGTGCGCTGATGCTGATTCCACTGGTAACGCTGATGATCTACCTCTACGAGAAGTTCAGCGGTGCCGCCGTACAACAGACTCGAGGCCTGCGTTCTGACATCAACGCCCAGCTGAGCGAGTCAATTGCAGGCATGTCCGTGTTACAGGCCAGCAACCAGCAGGCACGCTTCCGTGAACGCTTTGAAGGGGTCAACCAGCAGTATTACCAGGCCCGCATGCGCACCATTCGCGCCAATGCGGCCTTGCTGCGCCCGGCCATTGATTTGCTCAGTATTCTGGTATTACTGGCGGTAGTCTGGCTGTTCGGGTTACAGGTGGTTGACGGTGTTGCCGAGGTAGGCGTGCTATATGCCTTCCTCAGTTATCTGGGTCGTTTTACCGAACCACTGGCAGAGATCACCCAACGCTTTAACCTTTATCAGCAAGCGATGGTAGCCGGTGAGCGGGTCAGCGAACTGCTGGAAGCCTCAGAGCAGCGTTACCGTGACACCCATAACCACGCGCAGGTGGTTGCCGTCAACGCCGGGGCCATTCGCGTCAGGCAGTTGCGGTTCAGTTATCAGCCAGCACGGCCTGTACTTAACGGGCTGGATATTGATATAAAACCCGGCCAGTTCTACGCTGTGGTGGGCCATACTGGCAGCGGTAAAAGTACGTTGCTCAGCCTGCTACTGAACTTCTACCAGCCTGATGCAGGCAGCATTGAACTGGACGGCCAGCCGCTACGTCAGTTCAGTCATGATCAGTTGCGGGCCGGGGTAGCCCTGATTCCACAGGAGCCGTTTATTGTCGCAGGCACCCTTTACGACAATATTGATATGGGGCGCAATCTGGGCCAGCAGGCCATTGAACAGGCCGCCCGTCAGGCTCACCTGCACCCGATGATCAGCCAGCTACCAGACGGTTATCAGACTGAACTGGGCGAACGCGGTACACGACTGTCTACCGGCCAGCGCCAGCAACTGGTGATCGCCCGCGCCCTGGCTGCCTCACCAAAAATTCTGCTGCTGGACGAAGCCACAGCCAATGTGGATACCGAAACCGAGCAGGTGGTACAGCAGGCACTGCAACAACTGCATGGCAAAGTCACACTGATTATGGTGGCGCACCGTTTATCTACCATCCGCCAGGCA
This sequence comes from Marinobacterium sp., assembly GCA_025800125.1. Lineage (GTDB taxonomy): Bacteria > Pseudomonadota > Gammaproteobacteria > Pseudomonadales > Balneatricaceae > Marinobacterium_C. The sequence goes on along the minus strand of JAOXSF010000038.1, from coordinate 17,481 downwards.
GACCGCATTCTGGTGCTTTCCCACGGTGACATTGCCGAGCAGGGCAACCACAGCCAGCTGATGGCGATAGAGGATGGCCTTTACCAGTCGATGTACCGTCTGCAACTGCAACAACAGCGGGTCGCGATGAAAGCCTGAACAGAAAGCGTCTGCGCCGGGGCTTGACCGTCATCATCAGCGCTTAACGAGTATCCGTCAGTATCGGTTATTATGTCGCTGGCAAGCAGAGGTTCATTACCCACAGGGTGTAATGGGCCTCTCTTTTCACCTGCCGCCCCTTGTCCATACCGTCAATTCCGGTTACAAACGGCACAGATACCGATTACTCACAGGGAGCTGTTATGTCACTTTGTCGTACCGTTACTACGCTGGCCATTACTTTCAGCCTGGCCGCAGGCAGTAGCCTGGTTAGTGCTGCCAGCCAGACCACTGATGCCCAGCCAGGCATTGCCACCGGTAAAAAAGGCCTGACCTACCATGATATTTTTGGCACCAATATCGCCAGTATTCTGCATGAACAGGGAATGAAACTGCCGGTACTGTCAACCAAAGGCTCGCTGGACAACCTTGACCGGGTAGCCAGTGGCAACGCCAGCATCGGCTTTACGCAGGCCGACGCACTGATGTACTGGCGCGATAAACACAGCGCCCAGCAAAACAATATCGAAATTCTGGGCGCACTGGGCAAAGAGTGCGCCTTTGTCGCAGTGCCGCGTGACGGCAAAGTCAGCGATGAGGACGACCTGGGCCAGAAAGGCATCAAAATCGCTGTTGGCCCGATCAACTCTGGCTCAGCGGCCAGCTGGAACTATCTGACCCAGCTGGAAGATGATTATCAGAACGCCAGTGTTTATCACAAAGGGGGCATTCGCGCACTGGCCGGTTTGACCACCGGCCGCTACGACGCCTTTATGTGGGTAACCGCCGAAGGCAATATGGATAACAAATACCTGAAAGCGGTAATGAAGGAAGATAGCGGACTGACACTGATTTCACTGGACGACTACAGCCTTAATAACAAGCTACCGTCAGGAAAACCGGTGTATGAATTCCGCGATGCCAAAATTGCCAAAGGGATTTTCAGCGACAAAACCATCGAAGCCCCCTGCACTGATGTACTGGTAGTGGGCAATGTCGACGCCGATGAAGAAGTACTGGATGCAGTTTCTGAGGCACTGCTGACTAACCGCAACCGTATTATGCAGCGCGATGAAAAATAAACCCGCGTCTGACACGGTAAGCCGCGCCACTCTGTCTGCGGGTTAACATCGTATAAAAAACGGGGCGATCTGCCTGCTGGCAGACCACCCCGAACGCAAGACTGAAGGGGTCTGCGAACTCGGGTTTTCATACTTCTCTGGTTTTCATACTGCTCTGGTTTTCACATACAGCCTGATCTATCCAGACAGAACCTCCTGCCTGGCAGTGGTGATAACTGTTAGCTCCCGGATAATACAAAGGAATACTGTTCTTCGCGCTGGCGCTGTACCCAGTTACGCACCTCCTGCCTGCTACTACCAATAAACACCACCCGCGACAGGGTGTCCTTAAACTCATCTGCTACCTGATCCAGCTGGTAAACCCACCAGCAATTAGCTGAAATTTCCCGAATACGGTGTTCAGGCTCAACTGGATGGACAACGTTAAGACTGTTCATGGCTTTCTCCTGTCGGTGCTGCTGTAACATCTGCAAGAATCGATATCTTCAGACCTGTGCCGTGAAAAGGATGTGAAGACACAGGCCCCTGCTAGCGACAGCTTGCTGATACAGGCCATTGTTAAGATGTAAAAATTATACATAATAATAAAATGCGTGGTTAACCCACCGCCTGACTGGCTTCACAATACAACCGGTGACTTACCATGATTCCACTACAGGAACCCCGAAAACCTCACCCTTTCTCACTGTTTAACCTGGGCTTTCGCCCGTTTTTTCTGTTTGGTGCGCTGGCAGCCCTGTTGTTGATCGGCCACTGGCTGGGAGCACTGGTCACAGGCTGGACAACCCCTTATTTTCAGGCCGGGCTCTGGTGGCATAGTCATGAAATGCTGTTCGGCTTCAGCCTGGCAATCATCAGCGGCTTTCTGCTGACAGCCGTGCGCAACTGGACCAACGTACAGACGCCTTATGGCTGGACACTGGCCGGTATCTTTGCTGTCTGGCTGCTATGCCGGATTTTGCCGTTTATACCAGCCATTCCAGATACTCTGATTGCGCTGTTCAATATTGGCTTTCCACTGCTGGTTGCTCTGGGCATTGGCGTACCCATTGTGCGAGCGGGGAATTACCGTAACCTGGTATTTCTGGTTGCCCTGCTGGGCTTCACCCTGGCCGCAGTGCTAATACACCTGCAACTGCTGGGCATTACCACCAACACACTGCAAGGTGGGCTGCATCTGGCGCTTTATCTGGTGGTGCTGATTATTGTGGTGATCGGCGGCCGGGTAATCCCGTTTTTTACTGAACGCGGCATTGGTGATGTCAGCTGTACCCGTTACAGCACACTGGAGAAAGTCATCATTCCACTGACCCTTGTCTGGCTGTTGAGCCAGTTGTTACTGCCGGGCCCTCTCGCCGCGGCCATCAGCCTGACACTGGCGGCACTGCAAATTATCCGACTCTATGGCTGGTATCAGCCCGCCATCTGGCAACATCCATTGCTGTGGATTCTGCACTGCGGCTACAGCTTCATCATGCTGGGCTTTGCGCTGCTGGGGCTGGCACAACTGGGGTTTATTAACCAGAGCATCGCACTGCATGCCTTTGCAGTGGGCGGCATTGGCAGCCTGACACTGGGCATGATGGCACGGGTATCGCTGGGCCATACTGGCCGTCCATTAAAAGTAACCCGCCTGATCTGCCTGGCGTTTCTGATGATGCTGGTCAGCGCTGTGCTGCGCGTCTGTGCCCTCTGGCTACCACTGGCCTATATCCCGACACTGCACGTTGCAGGCACGTTCTGGATCATGGCATGGCTGCTGTTTTTACTGCACTACAGCCCGATTCTGATTCGTCCACGCGCCGACGGGCTCTGGGGATAAAGACAGCATCAGCCACTCTATGCAGGCTCTGAATATTGTCTGATCTGGCTCAAACTGCTTTATATAACAGATAGATAGGCATAACAGACAGTATAGGCAGAGCCCGTCTGCCAGGGTAAGCTATCAAGCCCGGAGTCTGACGATCCGGCCACCTGACACCAGCCACCCCCAGTACTGGCTATATGCGTGTTATTACCATCGTCAGCCATGGCAACGGCCGCCAGTGAGCAGCCTACAGATATAACGGAGAGTCCTGTGGAACAGAGCAGCGTATTATTGATTGGTATCGTGGCACTGGCCATCGGTGCCGTAATTGGTTACCTGATGGGTCGTCCAGGTGAAGAAGACACCCGTGATGAGCAGATCGAAGCTCTGCAGAAAGAGTTAGAAGCTGCCAATAATGAACTCAACAGCTACCGTGACCAGGTAAACGGCCATTTTGCCCGTACTGCCGAACTGGTTAACAACCTGACTGAAAGCTACCGCGAAGTACACCAGCATCTGGCAAGCAGCGCTCAGCAACTGTGTAAAGACGGTGAAGCTGCCCGCAGTCTGGAAGCAGCCATGCAGCCACGACTGACGGATGAAGACGAAACCGTTGAAAAAGAGATTCCGGTTGTGACCGATACCGTTGCCAGCAACGAAACCGATACCACACCAGAGCCACCACGGGATTACGCGCCCAAAAAAGATAACGAAGAGGGCACACTGTCGGAAACATACGGCCTGCATGAAAAAGCAGAGCCTGTACCACAAAGCCCGGCTGACCTTGTGGACACCCCCGCAGCCGAACGCAAAGAAGAAACCAAAGACAAAGCATAACTTAACAGCTTTGCCTCAGCCTTCAACGGCTGGTACCCACAGCAACGCCGGGCAATGCCCGGCGTTGCTGTATCTGATAAACGGCTGTATCTGAACGCAGCTATACCGGGTTGTCACTATCGACAAAGCGGTGTTCCAGGCCAAACTCTGCCGCCAGTGCTTCACCCAGCGCCATCGCGCCATAACGTTCAGTAGCGTGATGGCCCGCAGCAAGGTAATGAATGCCGTTCTCACGGGCAGCGTGGAACGTTGGTTCTGATACTTCACCGGAGATAAACGCATCCAGCCCCTGAGCAATGGCCTTGTCAATGTAGCCCTGTGCGCCACCAGTACACCAGCCCAGAGTTTCAATCAGGTGATCACCACCGGTAATAAGTAATGGTTCCCGTCCCAGCACGGCGGCAATGTGATCAGCAAACTGCTGTGCCGATTGCGGCTGCGCCAGACGCCCCACCAGACCAATACTGTTCGGGTTTCCCAGCTCCAGCGGCCCGGTTTCTGTCAGCCCAAGTAGCTGCCCCAGTCTGGCGTTATTACCCAGCTGCGGGTGTGCATCCAGCGGCAGATGGTAAGCGATCAGGCTTATATCGTGCTGCAACAGTGTCTTCAGCCGCTTACGCTTGATACCACAAACGGGTTCCGGCTCACCTTTCCAGAAATAGCCGTGGTGTACCAGTATGGCATCAGCCTGCCAGGCAACCGCCGCATCCAGCACATCCTGAGATGCGGTCACAGCACTGACCAGACGCTGAATCTGTGGCTTGCCTTCCACCTGTAAACCATTCGGGCAGTAGTCGCGAAACTTGCCCGGCTCCAGCAGAGTATCGCAGTAGTTCAGCAGGGCTTTCAGCTCAACGGCCATAGTGACTCTCCATCAGTAGTGACTCTCCATCAGTGATCCTCTATCAATGACTCTTCATCATTGTTTAACAACGCCCAGTATACCCGGCAAACCTTGCAACGGCCCTGTCTGACACGACAGATATTGAGGCTTCAGGTTATCTACAACCTGAACTATTAACTTGAAAAACATAGGGTTAAGTCAGCACTTCTGTGTTCCGGGAACGACACAACATGCTAGTATTAGTGGCCAGAACAACGCGAATCTGCACGTTTTCCCTGCTGGCTTCAGCTCTGACGGAACCGAACCACCCATGCGCCGACTCACCTTTCTGATGTGGCCGATTGTTGTCGGCATCCTGGCAGCAGTCATACTGCTGCAACTGTTCCCACACGCACTGGGGCCACAGGTTACACGAGTAGAGGTCATTGAGTCTGGTCTGCAAGGGCCATCACTCCCACCGACACACTCAGGCATGGGGCCAGTTTCCTATGCCGATGCTGTTGATCGTGCCGCGCCCGCTGTAGTCAATATCTACACACGTACGCTGGTGCCTCAGGCTGAGCATCCTCTCTATAACGACCCGTTTTTCCGCAAGTTTTTTGACGGTAACAGCGAAGACCCGAATCAGGCCCGTATCGAATCCAGCCTTGGCTCCGGGGTCATTCTGACCACCGAGGGCTATATCGTTACCAATAATCACGTTATTGAGGGGGCTGACAGCATCATTGTCGCCCTGACCGATGGCCGGGAGGCCGTTGCCACCGTTGTGGGCACCGACCCGGATACAGACCTTGCCGTGCTGAAAATCAGCCTTGATCGCCTGCCAAGCATCACCTTAAACCGGGACAGCCAGCAATTGCGTGTAGGCGATGTGGTGCTGGCCATTGGTAACCCGTTCGGTGTCGGCCAGACTGTTACCATGGGAATTGTCAGCGCCACCCAGCGTAACAGCCTGGGGTTAAGTACCTACGAAGACTTTATTCAGACCGATGCCGCCATCAATCCTGGCAATTCTGGTGGTGCGCTGGTTGATGCCTTTGGCCAGCTGATCGGCATCAACACGGCAATTTTCAGTAAATCAGGCGGTTCACAGGGAATAGGCTTTGCCATTCCCAGCAAGCTGGCACTGGATGTCATGCGAGATCTGATTCGGCATGGCCGGGTTATTCGAGGCTGGCTGGGCATCGAAATCCAGCCAATGACGCCCCAACTGTCCCAGTCACTGGGGCTGAATAATCTGCAAGGGTTACTGGTAGCAGGGCTATACCGTAACAGTCCGGCACATATCGCCGGGCTACAACCTGGCGATATTATTATCGCCATCAATGGCGCACCGATCACCAACACGCAACTGTCAAAAAACCAGATCGCCCGCTATATGCCAGGCGACCAGGTGCAGGTTGATCTGTTACGTAATGGCCGCCGCCTGAGCCTGAACGTCAACATCGGGGAACGGCCGCCGTCACAAGCGCCACAGAGCTGATCAGGCCAGTCGGCAGGCGAAATCGTTGGTTGCACGTACCAGATTATCAATGGTGCCAGCCTCCATTGAGCTATGTCCGGCATCCCGCACTATATGCAGCTGCGCCTCAGGCAGTACCGCATGCAGTTCAAGCGCCTGCTTCACCGGGCAGACCATATCGTAACGGCCATGCACAATCACCGTTGGCAGGTGAGCGATTTTATCCGCATCACGCAGAATCTGATTCTCTGCCAGAAAGCCCCGGTTGATAAAATAGTGTGCTTCAATACGTGCCATGGACAACGCCAGGTGCGGATCAGCAAAGTGATCTTCCACATCGGCAGACGGCTGCAACGTCGAACAGCGTCCCTCCCAGACAGACCAGGCTTTAGCAGCGGCCATACGTGCAATCTCGTTACTGGACGTCAGGCGGTTATGGTACGCCTGCAACATATCATGACGTTCATCTTGTGGAATGACCGCCTCGAAGTCATGCCAGTAATCCGGGAAAATATGGTTAGCGCCCTGCTGGTAAAGCCAGTGAACATCTTCATCCCGGCATAGAAATATGCCACGCAAAATCAGGCCCAGCACATGCTGAGGGTGGGCCTGCGCATAAAGCAGACTCAGGGTAGCCCCCCATGAACCACCAAACAGTAGCCACTGTTCGATGCCCAGTGCCTGACGGATCTGCTCCATATCTGAAATCAGCGCGCTGGTATGGTTATTTTCCAGGCTGGCATGGGGCGTGGAGCGACCACAACCGCGCTGGTCAAACAGCACGATGCGGTAACGTTCAGGGTCAAAAAAACAGCGATGCGCAGGGGCGGTACCACCACCTGGCCCACCATGAACAAACACCACCGGAATACCCGCCGGATTACCACTCTCTTCTACGTAGAGGGTGTGTCCCTCCCCCGTTTCCAGCATCCGTTCACGGTAAGGGTGTATATCGGGAAACAATGTCAGCATAGGTCATCCTCGGTCAGGCTATGAAAACAGACACTGACAGCATACACCCCAGCGGCTGAAAAACCTTGTATCAAACACAGCAGATTCTGCCTTCCAGTACCGGAGCCCGATAATTCACAGCAACATAATTCACAGGCGCTTAATGCACAGCAACGCAATTCACAGGAACTTTACCCGACAGCAGCTATCTATTAGCCGCGCTAGCTGTCGCCTACGCTTCAGATCACCGCGCTTGCAAATAACCGCGCTTGCAAATAACCACAACGGGGCACTGTACATGCTGATACTTTTTAGTTGTTGTCCACGACGCTCCCTGAATTTATAGTCAGGAAAAGAACGACCGTTCAGGTCGAATCGCATTCGAATGCACCCACCGCATCTTTGAACAACAAGAACAACAAGAACAACAAGAACAACAAGAACAACAAGAACAAGCTTACAAACAACAGGAAGCAATTCTGATGGGACATCTTTTTTCCCGCCGTGCCCACCTCATGCAAACTCAGGCAGCACGGCAGCAAACTATTTATCCCCTGGGCGTTCTTCATCCTCCAGGCACCTTTCATCCTCCAGGCACCTTTCATCCTCTAGGCACTATTGAGCCCCCTGGCACTGACAGGCCAGGCAAAAACACCTGGCGCAGCCTGCTGACACACGCTCCCATAGCACCCTTGACCCTAATTGCGCTCTTAGGCGTCATTGCACTGCTGGCCAGCACATCGGTTACGGCCGCAACAGCCAGTGAAAAGGCTGGTTATCAGCGCCCGGACAGCATCCCCTTTCCCGCCGATAACCCATACAGTGCAGAGAAAGCGCAGCTCGGCAAGATGCTATTTTTTGACCAGCGCCTGAGCCGCAATTTCAATATGAACTGTGCCACCTGCCATAACCCGTCACTGGGCTGGGAGGATGGCGTACCAGGTGCATTTGGGGGACAGGGTGAAACGTTATCTCGCCACTCCCCGACCACACTGAATATGGCCTGGAGCACCAGTTTTTTCTGGGATGGTCGCGCACCCACGCTGGAAGAGCAGATTCGCGGGCCAGTGGAGTCTCCCAATGAGATGAACGTGCCACTGACCACCGTTGTAGAACGGCTGAGCAAAGTGCCAGGCTACCGGGAGTGGTTTGCACGGGTCTTTCCTGGCCTGGGTATTACCAGCGATAACATTCTGAAAGCCATTGCTACCTACGAACGCACACTGGTATCAGGCGTCGCCCCGTTTGACCGCTGGATTGAAGGCGATGAAAACGCAATCAGCGCCGCTGCTAAACGTGGCTTTACACTGTTCAACGGCAAAGCAGCCTGCAACCAGTGCCATAGCGGCTGGAATTTCACCGACAACCAGTTCCACGATATTGGCCTGGCCACGGATGATAACGGCCGTATGGGCATTACCGGCAAAGCGAATGATCAGCATGCTTTCAAAACTCCGGGCTTGCGTAACATCCGCCAGCGGGCACCTTACATGCACAATGGCAGTCTGGCTTCACTTGAGCAGGTCATCATCCACTATATCGGTGGCGGCATTCCACGTAGCAGCCGCTCACCCGAAATGCGCCCGGTGCCACTGAACGCCGGTGAGATGAAAGACCTGGAAGCCTTTCTGGACAGCCTGACCGGTGCCGACCAGCCCGTCAGCCTGCCGGTACTGCCGTACTGATAGCTGGTAACAGCGATCTGGCTGTATCTGGCAACACAACGCCGATACACGGCATCTAATACAAAACACCGGATACCGAAGCATCTAATACAGAGCACCCTCTATGAGTATCAAACAGAAATTATGGCTCGGGTTTGGCCTGCTGATTACGCTGTTCAGCAGCCTGGGGCTGTACCAGAGTTATCAGTTAAATGAGCTGGGCAACCATGCTCTGCGTGCCTTTGAGCACCCCCTGACCGCCGTTGACCAGAGCCGTGCGGCCTGGGATACCTTCCGCAGCAGCCGGGAGCTGGTTGATAAACGACTGGCACGCATTCAGTTTGCCGACGCCCGCCAGGATGGCCAGCAACTGCAAACTCTGCAACAACAGTTTATGGCCCAGCTGGAGAAAGCACATCAGGCCACCAGCGCGCTGATGGTCAGCGGAGATATTGCACAATTACGGCTGAATGCCCAACGCTGGTATCAATTGAACCAGCAACGCATTGGCGGTAAAACGCAATCCAGCCTGCCGGATGAACGTGTACTGACAGTACTGGAACATGACCTGCACACCGGACTGGAAGCTCTGGTCAGTAACAGTCTGAAAGCCGCCGCCGAACAGCAACAACAGACAGAGGCCTCAGTTGCCAGCGCGCTGTCTCTGGCTACAATCACACTGGCCGCTACCGTAATTCTGGGCGTGGCATTGGCACTGGGCCTGGCCCGCAGTCTGACCACACCGCTGCAACAACTGCTGAGCGCTATCCGTGAACTGTCACGGGGTGATGGTGATCTGACTCGCCGCCTGAATCTGAACCGTAACGACGAACTGGGTCAGCTGGCCGATGAGGTAGATCTGTTTATCGAACAGATTCACACGCTGGTCAGCGACACCCGGCAGGCTCTGCAACAGGCCTCCGGTACACTACAGGAACTGGCCAGCATGACAGAACATACCCACCAGGGGGTAGAGCGTCAGAAAAGCCAGCTACAGGAAACCGCTGCTGCCGTTGAACAGATCACCCATGCGGTAGAATCGGTGTCGGGCAACTCCCATGGTGCTCGCGATCAGGCCCAACTGATCAACGAAGAAACCCGCCAGAGCCTGACACTGGTTGCAACCTCCGGTGAAGGCATTACACGGCTGGCCGATGAAGTAGCCAGTGCAAGTACCAGTATCCAGCAACTGGCAGACGCCAGTGACTCCATCAGTGAGCTGTTAACGGTTATTGAGTCTATTGCTGATCAGACCAACCTGCTGGCACTGAATGCTGCCATTGAAGCAGCCCGTGCCGGAGAAGCTGGCAGGGGGTTCTCTGTGGTCGCTGATGAAGTGCGTTCACTGGCGATGAAAACCCGTGAATCTACCGACAATATCCAGATGACTGTAGGCAGTATTCAACAGCGGGTACAGGATGCCCGCCAGGTTATGGATCAGGGCCGTGAACTGGCAATTCACTGTGTTGAACAGAGCCAGGCCGTCTCCAGCGCCCTGACAACCATGGGCGGCAATGTAGACGCCATTGAGCAGATGAACCAGGAGATTGCCGTCGAAACCGAACAGCAACGTGCCAGCATGCAGGAGATTAACCGCAATGTGGATAATGTTAATCAGGTAGCGGATGAAACCGCCGGCATCACCCGTCAACTCCAGCAGGGCCGTCAGGCACTGGAACAGGCGCTGCAACAGGTAGAAAGCCGGATGGCACAGTTCAGGTTATAACGCAGGTATTGCGAAGACATTACTCCCACCTGTTTAGTGCAGACACAAAAATGCCGATCACCTGGACAGGTGACCGGCATTTTCAGTGTACTCAGCCTCCAGCAGAGGCATTGCGACAGGCTCAGTTCATCAACTGATCACGGATGGACTGGTGCGTCGGAAACTGCGCGACATTCTCTACCCGGATGGAACGATCGCTGACCTTGGTAATGCTGTAGCAGCGCGCTTTACGGTCAGCGCCCTGATAATGACCATCGACTTCGAAGTTTTCGCCATCAACAGCGAGAATCGCAATCTTACGTGTAGTGCTTTCGGTCTGCATTTTATTTCCCTTTTTTAGTTATCAGCTACCCGGTGACAGGAACAGTTGTAGTTATGATTGTGCAACCGCCAGACTCCTTAGCCGTTGCCTGTCTGCCCCTGGTAATTACGCCACTGAAGTAAAACCATTACGGGCTGTTATAACTTCAGTCTTGCTCTGCTCAGGTAGCCGTCTCTGGCATCTTTGTAGTTTTAGTACAAACAATGATAGTCTCGCGGAAAAATATGGCAAGCAGATGACGGTAATCTGACGAAAAAAGGTCATTTTGTGAAATAAAACTACAAAACTGACAAGGCCATATTCTGCACTTATCGCTGTATTCCAGCAGCAGATCTGCTACGTTGCGCCCACCTGCAACCGCAATCTGCGCAAGGAACCTGCTGTGAAGTCTGCTTTTCTGCCTGCCGGTCTGATACTGGCGTTTATTGTCGCCTGGCTGTTGCCTGCACCGGGCCAGCACCTCAAAGAACTGGGCCTGGTTCCCTGGGTTGTAGTGGCCATCTTTGTTGTTAATGGTTACCAGACAAACCTGGCAGAACTGCCACGAAACCGCCAGTTTGGCGTGCTGGTCGTGATTGCAGCAGTGATCAACCTGCTACTGGCTCCACTGCTGGGCGTAGCAGCTGCCTGGCTGGCGGGGTTATCAGAAGGGGCAACACTGGGGCTGATTGTCAAAACCGCAGTGCCTTCCACCCTTTCCACCTGTATCGTGCTGACACAACTGGCCGGAGGCTATGGTCTCTGGGCGCTGATACTGACACTGGTGCTGAATGTAGTTGGCGTTTTCACACTGCCTTTCGTACTGGCACTGGCACTGGGCCAGAGCAGCACGCTGACAGTCGACCCTTTTGCCCTGCTACAGACCCTGGTGCAGCTGGTGCTGATCCCGTTTGCTATCGGTGCTCTGCTACGCCGTCTGCTGAGCCTGAACACGCAGTTTCTGCCAGAGCCACAACACCCGGTGTTGCAGTACCTGCCCTCCAGTTGCGTGATTGCTGCGGTATGGATGTCACTGTCCAGCTCCAGCGCGCTGTTCATCAGCCTGCACTGGCAAAGCTTGTTACAGATCACGCTGGTGTCGGTAGCGGTACATCTGTTACTGCTGGCCGTGTCAGTACTGGCCAGTCGTGCGGTAAAGCTGGACTGGCAGGCACGGATTGCGCTGGTGTTTACCGCCGCGCAGAAAACACTGCCCGTAGCTGTCAGCGTACTGGCAGCCTTGAACAGTTCAGTAGGGGAGGCGCTGCTGGTTTGTGTGCTGTTCCACTTTTTGCAGCTATTTATTGATTCAACCCTGCCCGGCCCCGTACGACGCTGGAGCCAGGCAGGCCAGGGAGTGGGTCACACCTGACGCTTTACAGTGCCTCCAGCACTGCAACCGAGGGTGCGAAAAACGCCTGCCCGGTAATGGCACGGGTATATTTAAGCAGGTGATCCCAGTGTCCTTCACCATCGCCCTGTACCATGCTTTCCAGCATCAGGGTGAAGTGATCCGGGGTGCGGCAGTAAGAGGCAAACATCAGCCCACACTCACGGCTGTTCCCCCAGGGCATGCTATGACGAAGAATTTCTATAGAAGTGCCCTGATCATCCTTCAGTGAGGTGCGCCGGGTATGTGCCGTTGCAGCTTTATCCACAGCAGCGTATTCAATATTGTCGGCCTTGGTACGCCCGACGGTATCTTGCTGAGTTTGCAGTGATTGACGATTCCACAACGGCATACGGTGGATATATTTTTGCAGATGAATATAGCTGCCGCCAGCAAACGCTGTATCTTCCTCACCGACCACAGCCACTTCAGCACGGTGTTCACCTTGAGGGTTTTCAGTGCCATCAACAAAGCCTGTCATATCACGGCTATCCAAATAACGAAAACCATGTACTTCATCCACCAGGCAAGTGGCTTCTGCCAGCTGTTCCCGCAATTGCCAGGCCAGCTGAAAATTCAGATCATGACGTTCACTGCGGATATGAAACAGCAGGTCTACCGGGGTCGCCGGTGCCAGCCGCTCACCTTCAGCCAGCGCAGGGAATGGCGCTAACTGCGCTGGAGCAGCGCCTGCCACCAGTTGTAACCAGAAATGGCTACCAATCGCAGCCACCAGATGCAGATGCGCTTCCGGGTAACGTTCATTGTACTGGCGCTGCAACGCAGGCACACTCGCCAGCACCTGCCGGATTTTATCCAGTGCATCCGCTGCATCGCTGTGATTAAAGGTAAGAAAAACTGCATCCTGACTGGCCGGAGCAACTACTCCAGACTGAAACTGTGCCGCCATCGCCATCTCCTGTGGTCTTGGTACGGTTGAAACGATCTGGTTCCAGTATAAAGCGCCACTGTAACAAGGCCAGTTAAACAGAACAGCAACATCAATAGTAAAAAGCTATTAACAAAAAGCTATTAGCAAAATGCTGTTGACGACCAACCACTTATTAAGAAACAACGCAGCAAAAACAGAAAAGCCGGGCTGTTAACCCGGCTTTCAATATGCAACGGCCTGATCAGGCCGTTGCTACTGGCCGTGCCGGGTCTCGAATCCACTCACTCCAGGAACCAGGATAGAGACGAGAGCCGGTCAGCCCGGCAACCTCCATCGCCAGCTGATTATGGCAGGCGGTGATCCCGGAACCACACATATGCACCACCTGATCAGCGCCGCGACCTGCCAGCAGGTCAGTCCATTCGGCATGCAGAACGCCAGCAGGCTTGAAACGACCATCAACCAGATTGTCCATCAGCGGCCGGTTCAATGCACCGGGTATATGCCCGGCAACCGGATCAATCGGTTCCTGCTCACCCAGAAAACGGGCTTCAGCACGGGCATCTACTAATGTCAGATGCGGTTTGTACAACTGCTGCTGAATATCATCAACTGACAGGGTCATCTCCGGGCGCAGATGGTATTCAAAGTTACCACTTTGCACCATCACCGGTTTCTTGCTGACATCCATCTCGTCACCCAGCCAGGCCGGGAAGCCGCCATCCAGCAGGGCAACAGCATCATGCCCCAGCCAGCGCAACAGCCACCACAGCCGACCAGCCATAGCACCGCCCATATCGTCATAAACCACTACCTGACGCCCTTCACTCAGCCCCAGCGCCGCCAGCCGGTTAGCCAGCCGGTTCGGGTCAGGTAATGGGTGGCGGCCTGTTTGCTCAGTGATTACCGACGACAGATCATCTTCCTGATGCAGGAAGAACGCGCCCGGTATATGACCAGCCGCATAAGCACGACGACCCGCATCAGGGTCAGCCAGATCAAAACGGCAGTCCAGTACCAGCCACTCATCCAGATGCTGGTTTAACTGCCCGGTTGTTACCAGTGTGGTATACATCGCTCTCCCCCTCGGAGGCCTTTCGGGCTCCCTGTTAACGCAGTGCTGTCGGACCGGCGATCAGGCTCAGTCGATATACTGGGCCAGTTCCTCGCGCAGCACGTCCAGTTCGTTTTCCGCTTTCTGACGGGCTTTTTTCTTCAGCCCTTCCACCTGAGCCTGTTTGGCGGCCAGCACAGCAACCGCTTCAGCCGCTTTGTCATCTGCCGCTGCAACCTGCTCCAGCTCGGCTTTGAGCTGCATCAGAATCGCCCGGCGGCGGCCCTGTTCTGCCCGCGCAACGTCTTCCGCGCTTTTCTCTTTTTTCTGTTTTGTATCCGCCTGTTGCGCCGGTACAAACGTCAACGGACGAATACCCGCCGCTTCACGTATCTGCTGAATAAATGGCGCAGAGTACTCACGCGCCTTCTCACCGCCTTTCTGCAACTCAGCTTCCACATGGCCCAGATCATTCATCAGTTCGTTGTAACGCTGACGCGGTGCTTCCAGTTGGGCATTAAGGAACTCAAACAGTTCCTTCTTGGCATCTCCCCAGGCAATCCCTTCTTCAAAACGGCGGCGCATAGTGGCAGCTTCAGCATCGCTGGCAAACAGGCTGTAGAGCTGGAAAATAGTGCTGCCATCGGCATCTTTTGGCTCACCCGGCTCACGCAGGTCAGTTCTGATCTGGTTAATCAGCTTGCGCAGCTGGTCAGCGCTGGCAAACAGCGGGATGGTGTTATCGTAGCTTTTCGACATTTTGCGCCCATCCAGCCCGGGAATCAGCTGAGTCGCTTCATCTACCTGCGCTTCCGGCAGGGTAAACAGCGTCTCAAAGCTGTGGTTGAAACGACCGGCAATATCGCGAGCCATCTCGATATGCTGAATCTGATCCTTGCCCACTGGAATAATGTCAGCGTTGAACATAAGAATGTCTGCTGCCATCAGAATCGGGTAAGAAAACAGGCCCATGGTAACGCCATCATCCAGATCTTCTTTACCGGCGTCACGGTTGGCATCGACTGACGCTTTGTAGGCATGGGCACGGTTCATCAGACCTTTTGAGGTCATACAGGTGAGTAGCCAGGTCAGTTCCGGAATCTGAGGAATATCGCTCTGGCGATAAAAGGTTGCCGTATCTGTATCCAGCCCCAGCGCCAGCCAGGTCGCTGCAATTTCCTGGGTCGAACGGGCCACTCGCTCCGGCTCATGACACTTGATCAGAGCATGGTAGTCCGCCAGGAAGAAGAAGCTGTTGAAGTCGGCATTACGGCTGGCTTCAATGGCAGGTCGAATCGCGCCCAGGTAGTTACCCAGGTGTGGCGTACCGGTGGTCGTAATACCGGTCAGAACGGTCTTTTTACTCATCTGTCTAGTTACTTTCCTGGTTACTGTCTTGTCTGTAAAAAAGGGTTTTCATCATACCGCAAATAGACCCGCGCTTCGCCTGTGACCACGCTGAAATCTGGCTCATGACAACAATATTATGGTGTGAGTTCCAGAATATTAAGACACATTCTGATAACAAAACGGTCTATATTTTTTCAGCCCGGTTTCAGCCAGCCAGGTATCGCTGAACACCTTACCAGCCGTGACTTCCAGCATGATTATGCCGCTGAATTCAGTTGTGTGCGGCAACTTTGACAGACGCCAGTCCCTGATCAAGACTGAGACCAACGCTAATAACCGCCAAGAGGTGGAGGTCACCGTGGATACATCGGCTCATACGCTCAATGCGCTGTTTTCACAGCTTGGCCTGCCCAGCAGTGACCGGGATATAGACCGTTTCATCGCAACACATCAGCTATACTCAGACAGTATCCCACTCCCCGAAGCAACATTCTGGTCTCCGTCACAGGCCAGTTTTCTGCGCGAAGCACTGGAACAGGATGCCGACTGGTGTGAACCGGTTGATATGCTCGACAGCCGCCTTCGGATACCTCATAAGCAGTAATTAGCGCCTGTTCAGTCAGGGTCACCTCAGACTTCATTCTCCAGATTCCGCCGATGCCTGCATCGGCGTTTTTTTTGCCTGCTGTTTATCAACGGCTGTTTTATAGCCTGTCGCAATCCCGGCAATAGCTTACAAGCCTGCCCACAACCGTTATCATGACGCCTGCTTCAAACAGCTATCTTTCAACCTGTCAACTTCACCCCTGGAATGAGCTGATAACGCCCTATGCTGATTGTAATTTCCCCTGCGAAAAACCTGGATTATGACACCCCGGCCAATACCACAAGCTTCACCCAGCCGGACTTTCTGAACCACAGCCAGGAACTGATCGATCAGCTGCGCGAGCTGTCCGTGCAGGATATTGCCGAGTTGATGAAGCTCAGTGATAAGCTGGCAAGCCTGAACGTGGCCCGTTATGAGTCATTCAGCCAGCCCTTTAACACCGGCAATGCAAAACAGGCCTTACTGGCATTTAATGGTGATGTCTATGCAGGGCTGGATGCAGCCAGCCTGAATGAAAGCCAGCTGCAATTTTCCCAACAGCATCTGCGTATTCTGTCAGGTCTTTATGGTCTGCTGCGTCCACTAGACCTGATGCAGCCCTATCGGCTGGAGATGGGGACAAAGTTTTCGAACCAGCGTGGTAAAGACCTGTACCAGTTCTGGGGTAACCTGCTGACCGACGAGCTGAACCGCTTACTGGCAGAACAGCCAGAGCCGGTACTGATCAACCTGGCATCCAATGAATATTTCAAGGCAGTCAAAGCACGTGACCTGAAAGGCCGTGTGATCACCCCGGTATTCAAAGATCTGAAAAACGGCCAGTACAAGATCATCAGCTTTTATGCCAAGAAAGCACGAGGTCTGATGAGCCGTTACATCATTGAAAACGGCCTGACTGATGTGGAACAACTGAAAGGCTTTGATCTGGCCGGTTACCGCTTTGCTGACAGCATGTCCGAGGGTGACAGCTGGGTATTTATTCGTGATGAAGCATGACAGGGCACAGCCCGGTTTACTGCTGTTCTGTTTACTGCTGTTCTGTTTACAACTATCAGTCAGGGCCTCCTGAAAACAGCAAGGGCTGCCAGATGGCAGCCCTTTGAACGTTAACGCACAGTACGGTAAAGCAAACCGGTTATAACGTTTTCAGGTACTCAACCAGTGCCCAGCGCTCATTAACGCTCAGCTCACGACCAATCACACCGTTACCCAGCTCTTTACCATTACCACGGAATTCATGGCCAACATTGAGGTTACCCTTTTTGCTGACATCCAGCTTGAATGGGCCTGCTTTATAGAAGTAGCCCACCATGGTCGGGTCAAATTGCAGGTTACCCAGGTACACATCGGTTGGACGTTCTTCCTGCGGCGACAGC
>JAOXSF010000036.1 GCA_025800125.1 Marinobacterium sp. | reverse complement strand
CATACGGCTGCCCTGTGGCTGTGTGGCTGCTCAGTTGACCGGGAACAGCGTTGCCAGTCGGGTGGCTTCCATGATGTTGCCATCGGCGCGGATGCGGCCGGTCATAAAGGCCTGCATGCCATCTGTCTCACCGGACATCACCTCCTGCAGGGTGGTGCTGTCCATCGCCAGCGTCACGGTGGGGTCGTCGTGCTCGCCTTCGCTGATCTCACAGTTACCGTCGCTGACACAGACATACCAGTGGTTGTCGTCATCAATCGCGTACTGGAAAACGGTATCCATACCCGCAGCGGCGTCAGCGTTAAAGCGCTGTTTCATCTCGCTGAAAAGCGTGTTCAGATCAGACATGGTAGTTGCCTCGTTGTTATTATCAGTTGAGTTCGGTACAGCCTGTTGTGGCTGTGGCTGTGCTTGCCGTTGCAGCTGTGCCTGCCGTTGCGACTGTGCTTGCCGCTGCGACGGGGGGCCAGCCCGCAAGCGTTGCAGTTTATAGAGTGCCGGGAGCAGTAATCTGACCGCTCCGGCACCGGCCCGGCTGCCTGCCAGGCGCTGAATAAAACGCACGTGGCTGGCCTCAGAAACGGAAGTGCGCTTCGTCCAGCGCCATCAGGTTATCTGCGCCGGACTCCATGGTGGCGACCAGGCTGCGGGTACGTGGCAGCAGGCGTTCAAAATAGAAGCGGGCGGTGGTCAGTTTGGCCTGGTAGAAATCGGCATCGCCTTCACCGGCTGCCAGCTTGCTGGCGGCCACTGCCGCCATACGGGCCCAGAGGTAGGCCAGGGTGATGTAACCTGAGTACATCAGGTAATCCACCGAGGCAGCGCCTACTTCATCACGGTTCTGCATCGCTTTCATACCTACTTTCATGGTCAGCTCGCCCCATTCCTGATTCAGGCTGGCCAGGGTGGGAATCAAAGTTTTCAGTGCTTCATTGTCTGCCTGAGCTTTACAGAACTTATGGATGATTTTTGTGAAGGTTTTCAGCGTCTCACCCTGGGTCATCAGTACCTTGCGACCAAGCAGATCCAGCGCCTGAATCTGGGTGGTGCCTTCATACAGCATGGAGATACGGCAGTCGCGCACGTTCTGCTCCATGCCCCATTCGCTGATGAAGCCATGGCCGCCGTAAACCTGCAAACCGTGGTTAGCGGACTCAAAACCGGTTTCGGTCAGGAAGGCTTTGGCAATGGGGGTCAGCAGTGCCAGCAGGTTGTCAGCTTCGGCCCGTGTCTGGCTGTCTTGCGCTTTGGCGGCAATATCGGCCTGCATCGCAGACAGATAGATCAGCGCTCGCCCTCCTTCGGCAAACGCCTTCTGGGTCAGCAGCATCTTGCGCACTTCCGGGTGAACGATAATCGGGTCGGCCGCTTTATCTGGCGCTTGCGGGCCATTCAGTGAACGCATCTGCAAACGTTCGCGGGCGTAGCTCAGCGAGTTCTGAAAACCCCATTCCGCATGGGCCAGGCCTTGCAGCGCAGTACCGATACGGGCGGTGTTCATAAAGGTGAACATGCAGTTCAGGCCTTTGTTTTCCGGCCCGATCAGAAAGCCGGTAGCCGCATCGAAATTCATCACACAGGTAGAGTTACCGTGGATACCCATCTTGTGTTCAATGGCGCCGCAGCTGACGCCATTACGTGCGCCTGCACCGCCATCCGGGGTTGGCATGAATTTCGGTACGATAAACAGTGAGATCCCTTTGGTGCCCGCCGGGGCGTCCGGCAAGCGAGCCAGCACGATATGCACGATGTTGTCGGCCATATCGTGTTCACCGGCAGAGATGAAAATTTTGGTACCACTGATCTGGTAGCTGCCATCGGCCTGTGGTTCAGCTTTTGTGCGCAGCAGGCCCAGATCGGTGCCGCAGTGGGGTTCGGTCAGGCACATGGTACCGGTCCATTCACCGGATACCAGTTTGGTCAGATAGGTCTCTTTCTGTTGTTTGCTGCCGTGGGCCTCCAGCGTGTTCATGGCACCGTGGCACAGGCCGGGGTACATACTCCAGGCCCAGTTGGCGCTGCCGGTCATCTCGTTGATCATGATACCCAGCGATTCCGGCAGCCCCTGACCGCCCCATTCCGGCGCATGGGTCATTGACGGCCAGCCGCCTTCAACATACTGCTGATACGCTTCTTTGAAGCCGTCCGGGGTGGTGACTTCGCCGTCGTTGAACTGACAGCCCTGCTGATCACCCACCTGGTTCAGTGGTGACAGCACCCGTTCACAGAACTTTGCGCCTTCGTCCATAATGGCGTTGATCATATCGCCCGTGGCGTCCTCACAACCTGGCAGCTGCTGGTAATGCTGCTCCAGTTCCAGTACTTCGTTCAGTACAAACTGCATATCCCGCAGGGGGGCTTTATATTCAGGCATGGTGGCTTACCTCGTTACTGTCCTTGGGTCGGGCGCTGTTACTGAAGGCCCGCTGCATGCCTGAAAGCATGGTTTATCGTCCTGAACCCTCCAATGGCAAAACCTACCAATTTTAGTAACAATTCATAGCAGTCGTATAGCCATGGCAGGGCTCGACTGTCATGCCCTTTTACAGAGGGCGGTCACAACACGTAAACTGCCCCCTTTATTCTCCATCTTCTGGATTATCTGAGCGGAACTGACACACGTAATGGCTGATTCTCCTGCTGCACTGACCTCGGCACAGGCCCGTAAACTGGGCCAATGGGCCCGTAAATCTCACCATCAGAGTCTGCCCTGGCTGCGTGGCTATCTCTGTGCTCTGGCATCGCTGCCGCTGGCGGATGCGACCGGGTCGCTACTGAACCCGCTACGGGCGGATGAGCTGGACAGCCTGCTGCACCAGCAGTTCGCGCTGATCGCCCATGACCTGCAAGGGGAGACGCCGAAACTGCCCGCGGGCTGTGGTTTGCAGTCAGACTTCCGCGATAATTTCAGTCGTGGTGTAGCGCTGGCTGACTGGAGCCGTGGCTTTGATGACGGCATGGGGCAGGCGTTCAGCAGCTGGGAAGTGCTGCTGCCGGAACTGGATGAAACCCTGACCGAAGAACTCGATGCCTGCTGGAGTATGCTCAGTTTCTTTGCTGATCTGCCTGAAGCGGCCGAGATGATTGGTACTACCTCCATGACGCTGGAGCAGAGTTGTGTCAGCGTACGTCGTGACCTGCCGATGGTGCTTAAAGCTTATGCTGCGGTGACCAATGAGTTGCGTCAGTGGTTACAGAGCAAGCCAGAGCTGGCCGCCCGGGCGCTGCAAGCGCTGCCTGGTGAACTGCCACCGTTTGACCTGCCCGCAGGCATGGACGCGCAGCTGGCAGATGATGAAGCCGACCGTCTCGAACAGCTGTGGGAAAGTGCCATGCAGGCTGAGAATCTGAGCGAACGGCAACAGCTGCTGGAGAGCGCACTGAATACCGCTGAAGATGCGCTGGGCCGACAAACCTTTGTCCAGCATAAGGGCGCATTCTGGCTGGTGCATGAAACCCGCCCGTACATGCAGGCGCTGGCACTGCTGATGGAATGCCTGCAGATGCAGGGCAAGCTGGATGAAGCGATGGCAAAAGCGGAGTATGCGCTGGAGCTGTGTCCGAGCGATAACCTGGGGCTGCGTTATCCATTGATCGGTATGCTGCTGGAAACCCGCCAGTACAGCCGGGTTCACGCAATGATGGAACAGTTTGACGAAAGCTCGGTGTTTTTCCACTACGCCCGTGCGCTGCTGATGTTTATTGAGCAACGTGGCAGCCTGAAAGCATCTACTGCCCGGAAACGGGCGGTAAAAGCCAACCCGCATTTTGCCCGCCTGCTGGGCCAGAATGCTGGCCTGCCGGAAGAACGCGCACCCTACTATTCACCCGGTGATGAGAACGAAGCGATCATGCTGCTGGAATTTATGGGTAACGCCTGGTACGGCCAGGACGGTGCCGTACGCTGGCTGGGCAGCAAAAGCTGAGCCTGTATAAGGGCTCTGCGTATCGTAAGGGCTCTGCGTATCGCAAGGGCTCTGCGTATCGCAAGGGCTCAGCTTGTCGCAGGGATTGAGCGTACAGCAGGCGTTTGTATTACAACGCCTGCCACCATCGTTGTTGCTGTTCGGCCAGCGTATCCAGCGTCAGCCGCTGGCCCATGATCGGGGTAATCACTGCCACCTGTTGCTCGGCAGCCAGTTCGGTCAGTTGCTGCAACGGTTCCTTCCAGGAGTGGAAAGCCAGATCAAAGGTGCTGTTATGTACCGGCAGTAGCGCTTTACCGCCCAGGTCAATATGGGCTTGCAGGGTTTCCTGTGGGTTCATGTGAATCTGTGACCAGTGCCGGTCATAGGCACCGTTTTCCATCAGTGTCAGGTCAAATGGCCCCATACGCTGACCAATCTCTCTGAAACCATCGAAATAACCGCTGTCACCACTGTAAAACAGTTTGTCGTCACCGGTTTCGATCACCCAGGATGCCCACAATGTCTGGTTACTGTCACTCAGGCCCCGGCCAGAAAAGTGGCGGGCTGGTGTGGCCGTGACTTTGACTGCACCAAGCTGATGATGTTGCCACCAGTCCAGTTCGGTAATCCGGCTGTCTTCGACGCCCCACTTGCGCAGATGGTTACCCACGCCCAGCGGCATGATGAACTGGGTAACCTGATCTTTCAGGTAACTGATGGTTGGCTGGTCCAGGTGATCGTAGTGGTCGTGAGAGATAATAACACCACGGATCGGCGGCAGCTGGTCCAGGCTGATCGGGGTCTGGTGAAAGCGTCTGGGCCCGGCGAAGCTGACCGGTGAAGCACGTTCGCCAAATACCGGGTCGATCAGCCAGAACTCACCTGCCAGGTTCAGCAGCAGGCTGGAATGTCCCAGTCGATAGAGTGCTGTGCTGCCATCGTTTTCAGCAATCAGCTGGCTGTGGCTCAGTGTCTGCATCGGTATGGGGGCAACGGGCACCGGCTGCTCGCGCTTTTCGGTAATATAACGCCAGAGAATCTGCGCCAGGGTACTGAAATCACCGCTGCTGGTGGCCAGAGTATTTTCAAAACGTGTGCCACTGTGCTGTGGCGAC
Source organism: Marinobacterium sp. (assembly GCA_025800125.1). Lineage (GTDB taxonomy): Bacteria > Pseudomonadota > Gammaproteobacteria > Pseudomonadales > Balneatricaceae > Marinobacterium_C. Next base: position 28,070 of record JAOXSF010000036.1, on the reverse strand, counting down.
TGGCGGTAATCGGTAGTCTGCTGCGTACTGCAGCCGTAGAACGTGGTCATCAGCAGGGCTCCTGTCAGTATGCAAAGCGTAATAGAAAGTCGCATCGTCAATGGGTGAGATCGCTAAGTGTTAAAGCAGTTAATTTGAAACTCCGGCTACGGGTAAACAGTGCAAGCAGAAGTAGCGTCGGGTGGCTGGTTAACTCGGATGCCGATCAAAAGTAAACTTTAGAGTGCAAGTTTATGCTGTGCGTTATAAAAGTAAACCCAAGAGTATAGTTTTTGCTATGTCTGATCGCTAAAAATCTGGCTTTAAAGGTAAAAAATGACTGAAAAACAGACGCTTACCGTGCGTAAAAAAAATGCCATTGTGGCGGCTGCCGTTGATGAGTTTCTGGAGAAGGGGTTTGCCAGTGCCAGCATGGATGACCTGGCCAGCCGTGCGGGTGTGTCGAAACGTACGGTCTATAACCACTTTGCCAGCAAAGAACAGTTATTCGCTGCCATTGTCGAGCAGCTGACCACCCGGCATCTCGAGATGACCTGCTTTGAATATCTCCCTGAACAGCCAGTAGAAGCGCAGCTTCGGGTTTTTGCCCACAAGCAGCTGGCACTGCTGATGTCAGACCGTTTTATTGAACTGGCGCGGCTGATGATGGCGGAGTGTATGCGTAATCCGGCGTTGGCTGAAGAGGCGCTGGCGCGTATGAACCAGCAGGAGGATAGCCTGGAAAACTGGCTGGCGCGGGCGATGGCTGAGGGGCGTTTGCAACCTGCTGCCCCGGCTTTTGCTGCCGGGCAGTTTGTCGGCCTGATCAAGTCTGCTGCGTTCTGGCCACAACTGATGCTGGGGCAGCCATTACCGGATGAGCAGTGCTGCCAGCAGATTGTGGATGATGCGCTGTGTATGTTTATGGCACGTTATGGCGTGGTTGCCGGGTAGTCGTTGGTTACTGGATAGTTGTTTGTTACTGGATAGTCGTTCTCCAGTAAGGCCTCCGGTGGCGATGGCCGATACTGGCTGTAATGTTCTGTAATAGCGCAACCTGCCAGACAGGATAGGATGCTCGCCTGAAACAGACGAGCATACATACAGGTAAAGGTCGTCTGGCGTGTGCCGATGAATTTCACCGGGCAGCTATCAGAGCAGGCTGTACCGGATAACACCGTCATGAACACAGCAGTAACGGATATGGATGATGACTGAAATAACCACCCGCCCCGGTAACTGGAGCCCGTACCAGCCGCTTTCCGTGGAAGACCAGCAGCGTTTTGATCACTGTATGGACGCATTTGCCGGTCGCAAGCTGACCCCGACAGCGGTGTCGACCCGCACGAACCGGGTAACATTGTACCGTTTTCAGTGTAATACCCGGATGAATACACCGAACGGGCCGGTGGAAAAACAGCTGGTGCTGGTGATCGCCCAGAGCCCCGGCCAGCCGCCACAATATGTTACCTTGCGCGATAACTGATCTGTTCCCGGAAGCGACGGCAATCTTTTTGCGCGGTCAGTCAAGGTGGTCAGTCAAGGCGGTCAGTCAAGGCGCGGTCAGTCAAGACGCTGTCCGTGCCGCCCCGGCTGTGGTCGACCAGATCAGCTGGCCCAGTGGGTACAGCGCCATACATCCCATCAGACACCACAATCGTAATGTCTGGTCGGTTGCTGCTGCCAGCAGAACAGTCAGACACAGTGCTCATTCAGTACGCTGTATCGGGAGACTGCCTGTGGGAAATTTAATAAACTGAAAGGTTTATTAAATTGATGGTGTGCAAATTAGTAAACAAATTTGTTGATTAAATAAAGTGGTCTGCTGATAATCCTGGCCTATGAGCAATGCAGATCAGATTCTTGAACTACTGAAAACCCGAGGCCCGCTGTCAGCTGCCGAGCTGGGTAAAAGCCTGGGGATGACCTCCATGGGTGCCCGTCGCCACTTACAGGCGCTGGCCGAACAGGAGCTGGTGTACTGGCAGGACAGTGTGGCCGGGCGTGGCAGGCCGAAACGCAGCTGGTATCTGACAGCGCGCGCGATGCAGCGTTTTCCTGACCGTCATGCCGAACTCAGCTTGCAGCTGATCGACTCGGTAACCGAACTGTTTGGTGAACAGGGACTGGAGCGCCTGATCAGCCAGCGGGAGCAGCAACAGCTCAGCCAGTATCGCCAGGCTCTGGATGGGCTGGACAAGCTGGCAGACAAGGTGCAGGCACTGGCACAGCTGCGACGTAGTGAAGGTTATATGGCCGATGTGGAGGCGCTGGAGGATGGCGACTTTATACTGCTCGAACACCACTGCCCGATCTGCGCTGCCGCGACTCGCTGCCAGGGTTTCTGCCGCTCGGAACTGGACATCTTTCAGCAGCTACTGGCTCCGTTGGCAACGGTGGAACGCCAGCAGCACCTGCTATCGGATGATCTGCGTTGCAGCTATCGGATCAGCCCCTGCTGATGGGAGCGGCATAAGCGGGTGCAGCGGCGAAGGTAAACCAGAGGGGCAGACAGATAAAAAACGGCCAGCGGTGGTGGCGCTGGCCGGGGAAACAGCATCGAAAGGGATTCTGGTGCTGCCAAAAGGGTGTTCATAACCAGGGCGTCTTTGCAACAGCTGGGCAACAGGTGCGGTAAACCGTGCTGTTGCACCGTCGTTAACAGATCAGCGCTACACAACCCGGTCAAGCTTAGCCTGTGCTGCTGTGAGCATATAATCTGTTAACGTCGGCAATTCATCTGTTTGCGACGGTTTTCACGACAGGCGTTCAAAGACCGTGGCGATGCCCTGACCCATGCCGATACACATGGTGGCCAGGCCCAGTTCACCGTCGTTCTGTTCCATCACGTTCAGCAGCGTGGTGGAGATACGGGTGCCAGAGCAGCCCAGCGGGTGGCCCAGGGCGATAGCGCCACCGTGCAGATTCACCTTGTCGTCCATCACATCCAGCAGTTTCAGCCCCTTCATAACCGCCAGAGCCTGAGCTGCAAAGGCTTCGTTCAGTTCGACATAATCAATATCATTGATGGTCAGCCCGGCCCGTTTCAGTGCTTTCTGTGATGCGGGTACCGGGCCATAGCCCATGATGCTTGGGTCACAGCCTGCTACCGCCATGCTGCGTACTTTCGCCCGTGGGGTACAACCCAGCTGCTGTGCCTTTTCGGCGGACATCAGCAGCATGCCGGAGGCTCCGTCAGAAAATGCGGATGAAGTACCGGCAGTGACGGTACCCACTTTCGGCACAAAGGCCGGTTTCAGTTCAGCCAGACTGGCAGCGGTGGTGTCCGGGCGGATCACCTCATCCTGTTCCAGCAGAATCTTGAAGCCATTCTCATCATGGCCTTCAATACCGATGATCTCGTTTGTCCATCGGCCTTCCAGTTGTGCGGCATGGGCGCGCTGGTGGGAACGGGCACCGAATTCATCCTGCATATCGCGACTGATGCCGTTCATTTTACCCAGCATCTCGGCGGTCACACCCATCATCATGGCCGCCTTGGCGACCTGTTTCGACATCTGCGGGTTAACGTCAATGCCGTGCAGGATGGACAGGTGGCCCATATGTTCAACACCACCGGCCATAAACAGATCACCGTTACCGGTCATGATTGCCTGCGCGGCGCTGTGAATAGCGGCCATTGAAGAGCCGCACAGCCGGTTAAGGGTCTGGCCTGCTACACTGTGTGGCAAGCCTGCCAACACCAGCGCATTACGGGCGACATTGAAGCCCTGCTCTTTGGTCTGGTTTACACAGCCCCAGATAATGTCTTCTATCTCGGCGGCGTTTACATTCGGGTTACGCGCCAGCAAGCCGTTCATCACGGCGGCTGACAGCGCTTCGGCACGGACATTACGAAACGCACCATTCTTTGATTTCCCCATCGGGGTACGGATTGCATCGACGATAACCACGTCGTTCGGATTCAGTGTCATGACAGTCTCCTGCGAGCTTTTCGGAAGCTGAGGTCGCTACAGGTAGCGGTGCTCAGAACCAGGTCCCGCCACTGGCGGCCATCGCTTTCATCTTTTCAGTCGGGTGGTAAAGTGGCCCCAGCGCTTCATAGCCTGCTGCCAGTTCGCAGAATGCTGCCATGCCCATCTGATCCATATAGTGCAGTGCGCCGCCGCGGAACGGTGGGAAACCGATACCGTAGATCAGCGCCATATCGGCCTCGGCGGCACTGGCGACGATGCCTTCTTCAACACAACGGGCGGTTTCGATACACAGTGGAATCATCATACGGGCAATAATCTCGTCGTCGCTGATGTCACCGCGCTTGCCAACCACGCCCTCCAGCAGGCCGGGTACACTGTCGTCTTGCAGTTTCTGTGTTTTACCGCGCTTATCGGCTTCATAGCGATAGAAACCGATACCGTTTTTCTGGCCGAAACGCGCCAGTTTGAACATCCGGTCGATCACGCTCTCATGATCATGGCTCATGCGATCAGGGAAACCTGCGGCCATGACACTGTCGGCGTGGTGTGCGGTATCAATACCCACCACATCCAGCAACCAGGCCGGGCCCATCGGCCAGCCGAAACGCTCCATCACCCGGTCGATCTGCATGAAATCTGCGCCATCTTCAATCAGCTTGCAGAAGCCACCGAAGTAGGGGAACAGCACCCGGTTTACCAGAAAGCCCGGACAGTCGTTCACCACAATCGGCGTTTTGCCCATCTTGCGCGCCCAGGCGACGGTGCGGGCAACGGTTGCTTCGGAGGTTTTCTCTCCACGAATCACCTCAACCAGCGGCATTTTGTGTACCGGGTTGAAGAAGTGCATACCACAGAAGTTTTCCGGCCGGGCCAGCCCTTCAGCCAGCCGGTTGATGGAGATGGTGGAGGTGTTGGAGGTCAGGGTGGCAGCTTCCGGCAGTTGCTGTTCTGCCTCTGCCAGCACTGCTTTTTTCACCGCTTCGTTTTCAACCACGGCTTCAACCACCAGGTCTGCGCGGCCAAAGTCGCCGTAGCTCAACGTCGGGGTGATACGGTTCAGCGTTTCGGCCACCTGTGTCTGACTGATGCGCTTGCGCTTGAGCCGCGCACCGAGCAGCTTGCTGGCCTCATTCAGGCCCAGCTCCAGCGCCGGTTCGGCTATGTCTTTCATCAGAATCGGTGTGCCTTTGACCGCCGCCTGGTAGGCGATACCGCCGCCCATAATACCTGCACCCAGTACGGCGGCCTGATCAACCGCAGCGGCCTGGCGTTCATAGCCTTTACTGACTTTCTTTACGTGCTGGTCTTTCATAAACAGACCGACCAGTGCGCGGGTGACTTCATTGCGGGCCAGTTTGACAAAGCCGCGGGTTTCAACCGCCAGTGCCTTATCGCGGCTCATGTTGGCGTGTTTCTGAATCGCCCCCAGCGCTGCCATCGGCGCTGGGTAGTGTGGCCCGGCTTTCTGGCCGATCACACCCCTGGCAGATTCGAACGCCATCATCTGCTCAATCTGATTGAGCCGGATCGGGCTCTGCTTTTCGCGGCGGCGGGCCTGATAGTCAAACGTGCCATCTATGCACTGCTGTAACAGGTGCAGGCCTGCTTCGCGCAGCTGTTGTGCGGCCACGACCGCATCTACCGCGCCGTCTTTCAGTGCTGCTTCCGCTTTCTTCTCGACGCCGCCACAGATCCACTCGTTGGCGTTGTCGACGCCGATCAGCCGGGGCAGTCGCACGGTGCCGCCCCAGCCTGGATAGATACCCAGTTTGACCTCTGGCAGGCCAACTTTAGCGCCGCTGGCGGCAACCCGGTAATCCGTGGCCAGGCAGACCTCAAAGCCACCACCCAGTGCGATACCGTTGATGGTGGTGACGGTCGGGAAAGGCAGGTCTTCCAGCGCATTGATTGTGCCGTTCAGCTCAGCCAGCGCGGCGCTGATTTCGTCTTCGCTGTGACTGAACATCTGGGTGAATTCGGTAATGTCGGCACCGACGATAAAACTGTCTTTAGCGCTGCTCAGCAGCAGGCCGGTAATATCAGACTGGCTGGCCAGCAGGCTGATCGCTTCATGCAGCTCGGCCATGGTGGCCTGATTGAGTTTGTTGACTGAATCGTTCTGGTTGTCGAAGACCAGCTCACAGATTCCGTTCTCAACAGCGGCAATACGGATTGTTTTTCCTTCCATCAACATGGTCAGACTCCGGGGCTGTTTATTGTTGTAGCGGCTTATCGGCCTGTCAGGCTGATAACACCGCGTTTTATAGGCTCTGTGGTCAGTCTAGTCAGGTACGCAGTTGCAACAATAACAGCAGACGCCAAGGTCACTGACACAACTGTTCAGACAGCCTCGTCTGGAGAATGTATAGACGGCTGGTGCAATGAGCTTTGTGGTAGTGTGTTATCGCGAGGTTGTAGTGAAATGAAGAGTGACTCTGTTTGGTGCATACCCAAGGCGAGAGCATGAACGCAGAGTGATCTGACGAATACAGGTTTCACCTGTCAGGCCAATATGTTCAGCTACCTGATTTACGATCAGATTATGAGCCTGAACATCCTTGCGCAGCACCTGTCCGGTATTAACGACATTCGCCAGAGTGGCAAAACGCTTTATCCATTATTCGATATCCTGTTTCTTGCAGTCACCGCCGTTATTGCTGGCTGTGCGGGCTGGGAAGAAATCGAGGACTTTGGCGAAGCACGGATTGTGTTCCTGCTCATGACACCATTGCTCGTGTAATCAGCCAGGTTGATCCGGATGTTCTCCATGAACGCTTTATCCAGTGGATGAAAGACATCGAGCAGCATTCAGAACAGCAGATCATTGCTGTTGATGGCAAAACACTGCGCAGCTCGTATAAACCCGGAGACCGGCAATCTGCCATTCACATGGTCAGCGCGTTTTCCACTGCCAATGGTGTTGTAATGGGGCAGTTGAAAACTCATGAAAAGTCTAACGAAATCAAGGCAATACCAGAGTTGCTATCATTGCTGGATCTACGGGACAGTGTGGTCACACTGGATGCTATGGGTTGCCAGAAAGAGATTGCAACAACCATCATTGATCGCAAGGGTGACTATCTTCTGGCAGTGAAAGGCAATCAGAAGGCGCTGCACTAGGTGATTCTCCTGGCGTTTGCTCCATCACTGGATGATACGTCAGGCCATCGGCAGATAGAGTCCGGTCATGGTCGTCAGGAGTACAGGGAATATCATGTCCTTGATGCCAGCAATCTTGAAGCGCTACCAGACTGGCCCGGTTTAAAAACCATCGGTGTTGCAATGCGTTACAGTTGCGATAAATCAGGCAAGGAAACGCTGGACCACCGTTATTACATCAGCTCTGCCATGCTGGATGAAGAAGCGTTCGCGCAAGCAGTGCGTAGCCACTGGGACGTGGAAAACCGCTTACACTGGGTACTTGATGTCGTTTTCAGGGAAGATGCCTGCCGAATCAGTCGAGATAATGGAGCCTGTAACCTGTCGGTTCTACGCCATATTGCAGCAAATCAATTACGCAGGGAAACGACGACTGGCAGCTATGGATGTGCGTTACCTGGAAAAGGTCATTCATGCCTGATAGGCGTTCATGCTCTCGCCCTGTTCATCAATATGACATTAATCAATTTAAAATAAGCTTATGACATCGCCCTGGTTTGCCTCTGTTTTTTATAGGAAATACTCTGTCATTCCATTAGGTTATATTTGTCTGATTTTTGTTTATATATCCTCTGATTTCCAATCAACTTACAACAAAGGACGTTATAGATGAGCCAGTATTTGAAATGGGATGTTACTCAGCGTGTACCAAATCAAGCTGATTCAATTGATGTTAGTGGTACAGGAATGGCTTATGAAATATGGACCCATGCTGGAAACGATGCCGTTAATGGGAGTTCAGAGGGAGACCTGATATATGCTGGAATAGGTGATGATCGAGTCTGGGGTAATGGAGGCAACGATAGAATCTACGGCGGCGTCGGTGTGGACACACTCTATGGCGGTTCTGGCAGTGATCAAATTTATGGTGGAGATAATGCCGATACCATTTTTGGTGGAACCGGTAATGATTGGATGTATGGCGAACAAGGTGATGACCTTATCGTAGGGCAAGAGGGAGATGATGGTCTTATCGGTGGTGCGGGCCAGGATGAACTTCAAGGGGGGGACGGAAATGACACTCTGAGAGGTGATGAGGGTAGTGACCTATTATTTGGTGAGAATGGAAATGACTCCCTTAATGGCGGGCATGGAGATGATACTTTGGTAGGCGGGAATGGCGATGACCGTGGCTATGGAGGTATCCATAACGACACACTCATTGGTGGCCAAGGTAATGATATTCTTTACGGTGATGATGGCAATGACATCCTTGTTGGGAATGAAGATATTGACCAGCTTTTCGGGGGGGCTGGCGATGATGTACTAGGCACCGGTGCTGGAGCAGCTGTCTCATTCAATCTCTTTGACGAACTGCATGGTGGAAGCGGTGATGATGATTTGCACCATGACGGAAACGGAGAGGCCATACTCTTTGGTGGTAGCGGTAATGATCAGTACATTGCAAGCAATCAATCTGGACGTACGTTTATAGACGACAGTACTGGTGCTAATGATGAGGTGTATCTGGCGTGGTCTGTTGCTGCTGGTGAAATTGAAGTGTGGCAAAGCGCTGACGGAGATGATCTCATCTTCTCCCGACAGGGTGATAACTGGGCAAGCGGCCTTCCCTCTAACGGCGTCATTATTGAGGACTTTTTTGTATCGTCCGATACAATTGAGAATGTGTATGACTCCAACAATATCGAGCTCTTAGGCCTTATTTTTTAATTGGAAAAAGTCAGTGTCCTGGCTGAGTCAGGGCACATTCCAGGGAGAGGTTATGTCTATTTCAAATGTACCCGGCCGTATGATATTTTTGAGTGGTAACACTTTAAACTTGAATAACAGCTCTCCTCCAAGAGAGAGAAGTTATAACTCTGGTAAAACAGCGTTTCCTGCATCCTTGGACGAAGTAGTAAATAAATCAGCTCCTCCCGAAGAGCTTTATGAGTCACTGATGAAAGGGAAATGGGCTGAGAGGAGAGGAGAGCTAGACGCTACAATATTTCTCTTGCAGTTCGAAGTCTCTTACCAGGCCGCGAAGGAGCTAGACCTTCCTGGGAACGAAGTATTTCTACTACACAATAACTGGGATAACTATCAGAATGGGGGAGAGATAGTAGATTACTACGGTAATCCTCATTCTCGCTCCGATGATATTAAAGCTTGGTTAGATTCTCGTCCAGATCAAATAAAAGAGATAGCTGGCTTAATGGAGAAACAGTCCGGAATGGAGGATTTCGACCGCTGGCTGAAACATAGTGGCAATAGCTGGAATACACAGAGAGGCAGAAGCCCTGCCGGTGACATATCGAACCACCCTGTCTTCCAGGAAATGGATAAGCAACTTGAGCAGTATGCAGAACTGAGAAAGAAAGCGCAACAACGTAGTTCGGATGCAAAACAGGTATTAGGTCGTAATTACGGCCCTCAGATTACTTGAGCGCCGCGAATTTAACTTCGAAGTACAACACTCCTCATTTCAAGCAGTTTTCAGATAGCCATTTAATACTGTCTGAGGCTGCTTGTACTCAAGTCATTTTCGAGGCCTCAAGTTAAGCCGCTGCTGGGTCTGTGCCAGCTGCGTACTCGTCACAGTGCGCAAATTACACCCCTTCGGCACATACTGACGTAATAAACCATTAAAGCTCTCTGTTCAGCCTGCGCTCCTAGGCTGCGTAAGGGTTCGCAAAAAAGAACGACGCCTCCAGTGCCTCTGATGCTCTAAAAATTCTGAGCCGTTGTCCGCTGTAATGGTATGTACCTGTGTTTGATAGGGCGTCAGCATATCAATGATGATATCAGCAACCGCAGTGGCTGTTTTCGTTTCGACTTTCTGAACCAGGTACATACGGCTCTTGCGCTCAGTACCTACCGCTTTGATCACTACAAATGTGTTGATAAATCCACTCGTGGCTGACGCGATAAGCGAGGCGCTTGCACTTATCTGCTCAGGGCTCCAGTCAAGAGTGAGTGCCCATTCCACTATAGAAGACAGTGTTGTCAGGTATTCGATACTTGATAGCCTTGGTCCGTCGTCGACTGGCCTTGTACTGCGCTGATTCAGTGCGGTATCTGCCATCACAGCTGTTACGTTTCAATTCCCGGCACACTGTTGCCCGGTGTACGCTAATCTGACGGCTGATCTCTGCGGGCGTGTATTCCTGCACAATCAGCGGTTGTGCCACCTCTTACCGTTCAATCATGAGTGTTGCATTTATTATCTGAATTCAAGGTGCTCTGCCAGCTATCTCTTTTCTTACAGTCATTTTTGTATCAGTTCTGGTGCTTGCTCTGATGGCTTCTCGGTCTGAGTCTCTCAGATTATGTGTGTTCCTTCAGGCAGCTGGGTAGATTAGAGGTGTGCGGCCCGGCGCGCTAGGTGAGCGCCTGGTAATGCCTGCCGGTTGGTGTGATGTCGACACCATGAACCCTCCCGCCAGCAGTGCTGACGGGGGGGGCTGTTATTTATAGCTATAAATGGCCTGTTAGCCGTCAGGCGTAGCTGTTATCGCTGGTGCGCTCCGCCTGTTCTGCAATCCGGTCTTCAATGGCGTTGAGCAATTCGACAATCTCACCGGACAGTTCAGACACCCGTTCATAGTGCTGTTCGGCCTGTTCATTATCACCGGCTTCCCGGCAGTCAATGACACAACCTACCAGACGGTGCAGCTCTGTATGTGGTGCTTCAATGCGCTGTATCTCGGGGATGTTGCGGTAGGTTTTCAGCCCTTCACTGTAAAACCACTTGCCAAAGCTGCAATCACGGTGGGATACCGCTTCTTCATGGCTGAGGTGACTTTTGCCATCCAGGTAACTGCGCAGGCGGCTTTTCCAGGCCAGATGTGCGGCTTTGGCTTTGCCAAGATCAACCCCGGCAACGGTGGTTTTAAACTGGCCCAGCTCGCCGGTCAGATGTTGCAGGCGGTCGGTGATGTGGCCAGATGCAGATACTGTCTGGCTGGCATAACGGCTGGTACGGCCCGACAGGCTGGACAGGGCATTGACGTTGCTGTCCATGTCTCGCGCCACCTGGCTCTGTTCTTCCGCGGCGTTGGCAATATGGGTGTTACGTTGCAGAATTTCAGCGATCAGGGCAACAATACGTTCCAGCTCTTCACTGGCCAGCTGGGCTTCGCTGACACAGTTGGCACTCTCTGTCTGACTGCGGGCGATTACCTCGACGGCGCGGTCTGACTGTCCTTGCAGGCGCTGGATAATCGCGTCAATACTGTCGATTGACGCCTGGGTACGGCGGGCCAGTTCACGTACTTCGTCGGCTACCACGGCAAAACCACGCCCCTGTTCACCGGCACGGGCGGCTTCAATGGCGGCGTTCAATGCCAGCAGGTTGGTCTGTTCAGAAATTTCGGTGATCACGGACAGAATCTGTCCCACCTCTTCGCTGTCCTGTTTGAGCTGGTTGATCACCTCGCCGGATTCACTGACCTGCTCTGACACCTTGTTGATGCTGATTACCGAACGTTGCAGTACCTGGTTGCCATTGTCTGCGGCCATGGCTGCCTGGTCGGCAGAACTGGCGGCATTGGTGGCGTTTTCCGCCACATGGGCAATGGAGTCAGACATATCGGTGATGGCGCTGGCCAGTCGTGACAGTTCTTCATGCTGGCGATTCACTCCCTGGCGGGTGTCGTCCAGATTCGAGGCAACCTGATCACTGTCGGTACTGATGCGCCCGGCGGTCTGGGTGACTTTCAGCAGCAATCGACCCACTTGCAGAATGATCCGGTTATAGGCTTTGTAGTTCTGACCGATTTCGTTGTCCGGGTTATCAATAGTAATCGGTTGTGAGAAATCGCCGGTGGCCAGCAGCCGCAGATGGTCACGCAGGTTTTTGATCTGCGACATCATCACCGCCATACCGAAGTAACGGCCCCAGACAACCAGTAGCAGAATAATGCCGGACAGCCCCAGCGAGATGATCAGGTAACGGTCAGAACGCTGGTTGTAGTAACGGTTCATACGTTCAACGACTGCCTGCTGGGCGCTCAGCAGCTGATTTGCCTGTTGGCGCAGTTGTGGCTGCAAGCCCGGTTCTGGTTGCTGAATGTACTGTTGCAGACTGGTGCTGTAGCGTTGCCACTGGCTGTTAACCTGCTGCAACAGCTGACGAATCTCTGTCTGTGCTTCACTGCCGACCTGCTCCAGTGCACTGCCGGACATCAGCCGGTGGTTCTGTTGCCACCGGTTGATCTGCTGGCGGATCTCGTGTGCCAGTTGCGGCTGTTGCTCGCTGATCAGGGCATCACGTAACAGCACCTGGGCGCTCAGGCGCTGGCTGTCATTGAGCTGATCCAGCTGTGGGTGACGGTTATCGGCCAGCCAGGCGGTCAGCGCGGCAACCAGCGTCAGCAGGAAAATCAGCAGATAGGAGGCCATAAACTGAGCGCTCAGCGTACGCAGGCCGACACCGATCAGTATCCGCTCAATCAGTTTACCCATCCGGAACGACAGCGAACTGCGATCAGGTTCGTGTCTGAATTCGATAGTCATGGCCTTAACTCCTTTACTGCATCCATTGTCCTGCTGGTGGTAGCAGGCTTGCCTGTGCTGACGGTGATAGCGCGACAGGGTTAACGGCCTGTTGCGCGTTGCCATTAACGCATTACATCGGGCCATCAACCGTGGGAAGGGCATTGTAATTGGTTGTGTACCGATATACGGAAGGCGTGTTCAGATATGATGACACAGACTGATCTGGATCAGCCTGTATCGAGGCTGGTAACCGTTCGGGCTGCCTGTGTCAGTGTTTTGTAATCTGTCACGCAGATTAGCCAGCCCGGGTTGTTAGCTGGCAGTGGCCTGCGGGTTGATACATAGCGTTGCAAACCGGCGGATCAGGGTGGCGGCCGCTTCGGTGCGTTGTACCTGGTTGTGCAGTTGTTCCACATCCTGGCCCAGCTCGGTCAGGGTCTGTTGCTGGCGTTCCAGATAGGTGTGACAGACATCGGTGTTGAATTCCGGGTGGAACTGCAACCCCCAGATCTGCTCACCAATGCGGAACGCCTGATGGGGTTCGTGGTGGTTGCAGGCCAGTATTACCGCGTTATCCGGCAGTGTCAGCGCTGACTGTGAGTGGGTCAGATGGGCGGGGAACTGTGCGGGGAGCTGGCCCAGCAGGCGATCTTTCTGGCCTGCGGGTGTCAATTTAATGGTGAAAGTACCCACCTCAGGCCCGTCAGGGTGATAACCGGCTTTGCCACCCAGTGCTTGCGCAATCAGCTGGTGACCATAGCAGACCCCCAGAACCGGCAGCTGACGCGCAGCCATCTGGCGAATAAAGGGCAGCAGGGCGTCACTCCAGGCCTCATGGTCGCTGACCATATGGTGCGAACCGGTGATCAGTACGCCCTGAAACCCTGCCAGATCGGGCAGGCTGTCGTGGCGGGCGTCGATCATGGTGACCTCGACCGGGCTGTCGCCCAGTGCATGGATAAACAGCTGGTCGAAATCACCATGGCGTTCGATACATTCAGGAAAGGTGTTGCCGGTGCGGATCAGCAGCAGGCGGGTCATGATGGGCTCCTGTACAGCAGGGTTTCAGGTCGAAAACGGCCAGTCTAGCAGATGTGGACGGCCGTTAACGTCGCTCCAGTGCTGTGCAGGGTGGGCTGTACCGGACAGTGTTTTTCAGGACGCCTGCAATTGCTGACTCTCCTGTAGGGAGCGGCGGTATTCCCCCGGTGTCTGGCCGGTCCATTTCTTGAATGAACGGAAAAACGCTGACGGTTCATCAAACCCCATCAGGGCGGCTACATCGTTGATCGACAGCTGTTGTGAGTTCATGTAACCGATGGCGGCTTTGCGCCGGCACTCGTCCTTGATTTTCTGGTAGGACGTGCCCTCTTCCAGTAACCGGCGGCGCAGTGTTGAGACCGACAGGTTCAGCGCTGAGGCAACCTGTTCTGCTCCGGGTAGCTCGCGGCTGAAATCCTTGCCGATCAGCGCCACCACCTGAGCTTTCAGGCTGCGATCATTATTGACCATGGTGATCAGCTGGTAGGGGGCGGTGCGCAGAAAGGTGCGCAGTGTGTTGTCGGACTGCACCACCGGGTAATCCAGATAACTGGCGGGGAACACCAGTGCATTGTCGTGCTGATCAAAGCGCAGTTCTGACTGAAAGATCAGGGCATAGTCGTCGGCATCATCAGGCTCGGGAAAGCTGAAATAGGCGGCGCGCAGCTCGACCCGACAGCCAATCAGCCAGCTGATAAAGTGATGCCACATCGACAGTGAGGTGCGGATGCGGTCCGGTGATTCACTGTTGATCAGAGTGTCAAAATCAACTTCGGCGCTGTCCGTCGGGGCGAAATTGACGCGGGCAAAACGGCCCTTGCGTACCAGCATCGGTTTGATCTGTGCGCCCCGGCAGATTTCATGAAAATCACTGGCGCGGTAGATCGCTTTTTCCAGCGTCTGGCAGTGAATAATGCTGTAGCACATCATGCGGAAAGTGCCGTTGGGGATACGGCCACCGCTGAGCATACCAAAATACTCATCCTGCGCTTCATACATCAGCTTCTGGTAAAGCTGGCCAAACTTTTCAGCGGAAAACTGCTGGACCTGCTGCAAACTGGATAACTCTATGTTCATCTCTGCCAGTAAGCCCTGGGTGTCGTAGCCCTGCGCTTCCGCCTGGGCCAGCAGGGTGCTGACATAGCTGGTGGGAACCGTAATATTGCGCTCCATCGTAAACCTCCATGCCCGTGACCCGGTCGGCTGAATGGCTCAGTGCCGGGCTGTGAATTCTTATTGTATGGGCCAGTCTTCCTGGCTGGCCGGTCTGGTTGTACTGCATCGCTTTATGGGCTGAGCCGGATTATGGGCTGGCGCAGAGATCAGGTGCGCTAACGTGGGTCAGTCCATTGCGGCAGTGACACGCTGGTTAAGCAGTAAACACCATGGCCACCCTGGTCTGCAACTGTCTTGCCCGGACACATCTGTGTACAGCGGGCGGCTGGCAGATATTGGCAGAAAAGAGCTGATCTGTACGCAACTGCAGCAAAATGGTAGTGAACGGGCGGATCTGGTGGTGGGATCAGTTTTGTTATCCATTCTGGCTACAAATGTCATTGTGCCTGAGGGGCAGCTGTTCAAAAGTAACACGGTAAAACTATCAGTTCTGATAGTTCAGCGTCTGTGCAAGGTGTCTGTTATGGCTGACGGACAGGTATTAAACATTACCGCTCAATAAAAATAACAACTGCACGGCTTAATAAAAATAACAACTGCGGGTGATCAGATATGGCAATACAGCAACCCACTCCTCTGCGTTTCGGCACAGCCCGGCAGCATGCTGGCCGGTGTCTGCTAGCGCTGGCGGTCAGCAGCATCATGCTGAGCGCTCCAGCCCGGGCGGTGGAGTTTCAGCTGGGCGACATAGAAGCACGGCTGGATTCACAGCTTTCCATCGGTGCCAGCTGGCGGGTGGAAGCACGCGACAGCACACTGATATCGACCGCCAACGGTGGCAGCAGCCGGGGTTCAGGCAGCTACGACGATGGCAACCTCAACTTTGACGACGGTGACATCATCAGCCAGACCTTCAAAGGTGTGCATGATCTGGAATTGCAGTATGAGAATGTCGGCGCCTTCATCCGTGGCAAATACTGGTATGACGTTGAACTGGCCGACGGCGACCGTCCCCATGGCCATACCGCTAATGGTTATATACCCGGCGCTGAACTGAACGATAACGGCTTTAATGATTATGCTCAGTTCTCGGGTGCAGAAATTCTGGATGCTTATCTGTTCGGTGAATTTGAGCTGGGTGAACAACTGCTGGACCTGCGACTGGGCAGGCAGGTGATCAACTGGGGGGAAAGCACCTTTATCTCCGGTGGCCTGAACTCCATCAACCCCTTTGATGTAAACGCGTTCCGCCGACCGGGGGCTGAGATAAAAGAGGGCTTGCTGCCCAGTAATATGGCCTTTGCCTCGTTGACCCTGACCGATAACGCCAGTGTCGAGGGCTTCTATCAGATCGAGTGGGAGCCGACTGCGATTGATGGCTGCGGCACCTACTTTTCTACCAATGATTTTGCCGCTGAAGGCTGTGACGGTATCCGCATTATTTCGCCGAACCTGCCCAACAGTAATGCGCTGGGTGATCAGTTCTACTTCAACAGCTATTCAGCACAGCTGCCCTTTAACCCGGTAGTGGGGCGCAACGCCAATGGCCGCCGTGAAGCGGATGACGATGGTCAGTTTGGTCTGGCGTTTCGTTACTTTGCCGAAGAACTGAACAGCACCGAGTTTGGCCTCTACTTTGCTCGCTATCATAGCCGCCTGCCGCTGATCAGCGGCGTTAAAACACCGACCCACCCCGGTACTCTGATTGCTGCCGGAGTTGATCCGGCGGCGGCTTCTACCGTTGCTGCCTTTGGTAGCAGCTACTTCATCGAGTACCCGGAAGATATAGAGATCTACGGCCTGAGCTGGAACACCACGCTGGGCGAAACCGCCTGGTCCGGTGAAATCAGCCATAAGAAAGATGCGCCGATACAGATCAACGGCCCGCTGCTGGTCGCCTCCATGCTGACTCTGGGTACCCAGACCGGTAACCCGGCCAACGGCAGCGTGGTGCCAACGGGTGTCGAGGGGCTAGGTACGGATATTCAGGGGTATCAGGCCTTCGATATCACCCAGATTCAGTCCACCTTTATTCACTTTATCGACCGTATCTGGGGTGCCAGCCGGATGACCCTGATCGGTGAACTGGGCTGGACCCATATCCACGACTTTGATGAGAGCGCCAGCGCACTCAAATTTGGCCGCAACGGTGCCTTTGGTTATACACCGGGTGACCAGGAGGGCTTTGTCACTCAGGATTCCTGGGGCTATGTGCTGCGCGGCAAACTGGAATACCCCAATGCGTTTGCCGGGGTCAGCCTGACACCGCAGCTCAGCTTCAGCCACGGCGTTGACGGCTACGGCCCACAGCCGGGCGCAGCCTTTAACGAGGGGCAGAAATCCCTCAGCCTCAGCCTGACCGGTGACTACCTGAGCCAGTACCGGGTACAGCTGGCTTACACCAGTTTCTTTGGCGGTGATTTCAACGCCCTGGATGACCGTGATTTCCTGTCGCTCAGTGCCAGTGTTTCTTTCTGATCAGCCCTGTGGAGAACCGATATGTCCAACCTGAACCAACCGTTTAACACAACGCCTTCTGGCCTGCTGATCAGAGCCGCCCTGCTGACTTTGCTGGCCAGTCCCGTCCTGGCTGCTGTCAGTGAACAGGACGCTGCAAAACTGGGCAATGAACTGACCCCAGCCGGGGCTGAGAAAGCCGGTAATGCTGATGGCAGCATCCCCGCCTGGCGCGGTGGCCTGAGCCGCAGTGATAACCGCTATGCTGACCCTTTTGCCGGTGAACAGCCGCTGTTTACCATCACCGCCGCCAACGCCGAACAGTACAAAGCGCAGCTGACGCCGGGTCAGCTGGCACTGTTCAGGCGCTACCCGGACAGCTACCGGATGCCGGTTTATCCCAGCCATCGCACCGCCGCGCTGCCCGAAAATATCTATGCGGTGGCGCGTAAAAATGCCACTTCAACCGAGCTGGTTGCTAATGGCAATGGCTTGAAAGGCTTTGACGAAGTGATGGCTTTCCCTGTACCTCAGAACGGGCTGGAGGTGATCTGGAACCACCTCACCCGCTACCGGGGTGGTGCGCTGGAGCGTACCTTTGTGCAGGTGCCGGTGCAGGCCAACGGTGCTTTTACTCCGGTTAAAATCAATGAGAAATTCAGCTGGCCGAGCTACCTCAAGGGGGGCTATAACCCGAAAAAAGACCAGAATATTCTGTCCTATTTTGTACAGCAGGTGCAGGCTCCGGCCCGTATGACCGGCAATGTGCTGCTGGTGCATGAAACCCTTAACCAGGTTGATCAGCCCCGCCAGGCCTGGACCTACAACGCCGGTCAGCGCCGGGTGCGTCGAGCCCCGCAGATCGCCTACGATGCGCCCGGTACTGCGACCGATGGCCAGCGCACCACCGATAATCTCGACCTCTTTAATGGCGCGCCTGACCGCTATAACTGGACGCTGGTGGGCAAGCAGGAGCTGTATATCCCCTATAACAGCTACAGACTGGCAGACCGCAGCCTCCGCTATGAGCAGATTCTGCAACAGGGCCATATGAACCCGGATCTGCTGCGCTACGAGCGCCACCGGGTATGGAAAGTAGAAGCTACCCTGAAAGAGGGTGCGCGCCATATCTACGCCAAACGTACTTTCTACATCGACGAAGACAGCTGGGGTATCGCGGTGGTTGATCACTACGATGGCCGTGGCGAATTATGGCGCGTTGGTGAAGCCTACGCCTTTATGTACCGTGATGCGCTGGTGCCCTGGGTGACCGCCGAAGCACTCTATGATCTGCAATCCGGCCGCTATCTGGTGGGTAGTCTGACCAACGAAGAGGGTAATGGCTTCGACTTCAGCCAGCGCTTCCGCCATAAGGACTTTACCCCGCAGGCGATTCGACGGCTGGGTAAGCGCTGAGTTTCATTGTCTGGAAACAGAAAAGGCAGCCACTCTGGCTGCCTTTTGCGTTGCGATATTCAAGCGGCATTAAACCCGCTGGAACGGATACACCGAACCCAGTTGCAGAATCTGCGTCAGTTCATCCAGTGCGGTACGCGACTCGATCAACAGTTGCGGGTCAGCGAGATCGGCTTCGGTCAGGCTGTCGCGGTAGTGCCTGTTCACCCAGTCGGTCAGACGGTTGTAGCTGTTATCGTTGATCAGCGTGGCCGGGTTGACCGCCTGGCGTTCCGCTTCCGTCAGTACCACACGCAGACGCAGACAGGCCGGGCCGCCGCCGTTGCTCATGCTCTGTTTCAGGTCAAACACCTTCACCTGATCGATACCGCGTTTTTCGCTCAGTAGCTGCTGTACGTAATTCCACACTGCCGGGTTCTGTTCACACTCCTGTGGCAGCACCAGCAGGGTTTCACCGTTTGGCAGTGCGATCAGCTGGCTGTTAAACAGGTAGGAGCGTACCGCATCATCCACAGACACTGCGCTGCTCGGTACTTCAATGACCCGCAAACCACCGCCAAATGCCTTATCCAGCTGGTTGTACACCTCTGCCTGATGGTGGAATGCCTGATCATGACAGAACAGAATATCGCGGTTGCCTACGGCGATAACATCGTTATGGAACACACCCTGGTCGATGACATCCGGGTTTTGCAGTGCGTAAACCACCTTGCTGTTATCCAGCCCATGCAGACGGGCGACCGCTTCCGAGGCTTCGTAAGTATGACGGGCCGGGAATGTCTGTGGCGCGGGCTGGCTGGCATCAAAGGCATGACGGCCATAGACAAAGAACTCTACCCCCTGGTCGCCGTATTCACGGCAGAAACGGGTGTGGTTGGCTGCGCCTTCATCACCGAAATGCTCAACACCCGGCAGGGCGGTGTGGTGGGCAAAGTGGTTCTGATCAGCAAAGGTGCCTTTCAGAATGCGGCCTGTTACCTCGTGCTCGATAGAACGATGGAACTTGTTGGTCAGATTTGCCGGGGTAAAGTGAATCTTGCCGTCAGCAGTGTCTGCACTCGGGCTGACGGTGGCGGCGTTGGCTGTCCACATACTGGAGGCAGAGCAACAGGCTGCCAGTACCTTGGGTGCCTGCTTCGCGGCTGCTTGCAGTACCGCTGCATCAGAACCGGTAAAGCCCAGCCGACGCAGGGTATGAATATCCGGGCGTTCCTGTGGTGCTAGTACACCCTGCACCATACCCATATCTGCCAGTGTTTTGGCTTTTTGCAGGCCTTGCAGCGCGGCTTCTTTCGGGTTGGACGGTGCTGCCACATTGCTGGTGGAGGCGACGTTGCCGAACGACAGACCGGCGTAGTTGTGGGTCGGGCCGACCAGACCATCAAAGTTGGCTTCAGTTGCGCGTACGTTCATATTGAAATCCTCACGAATCAAAGATGACGCGCGACAAAACCAGCGCAGCGTCGGCACTCCGTGCATAAAATCGGGAAATTTGCCGTCGGACGGCTACAGAATAAGGGTGGAAAGCCCGGCGCGGGAGGTTCAGTTGCGCCAGGCTTTCCAACGTTTTTCAGCGTATCACTGGACGATCAGTCCAGAGACAGGCCTGGAGACAGCGTCGCTGGCAGTGTCAGGGCGTCCGCTTCCAGACCGGCCACCGGGTAAGCACAGTAATCAGCGGCGTAGAAGGCGCTGGCACGGTGGTTACCAGAGGCACCGATACCGCCGAATGGTGCAGCACTGCTGGCGCCGGTCAGCTGTTTGTTCCAGTTGACGATACCGGCGCGGATACGGCGGTAGAAGTGGTTGTACTGCTCTTCACTGTCGCTGAACAGGCCAGCAGACAGGCCGTAACGGGTGTTGTTCGCTTCAGTGATCGCCGCGTCGAAGTCGTCGTAACGGTACACTTTCAGCAGTGGGCCGAAGTGTTCTTCATCTGCCATATCAATCGCTGTTACGTCGATCAGACCCGGTGTTACAAAACCGCAGCCATCTTTTACCTTGGTCAGCTCAACCAGCGACGTTGCGCCCTGCTCAACCAGTGCCTGCTGAGCGGCAACCATGCCATCGGCTGCCGCTTCGCTGATCAGCGAGCCCATAAATACGTCTTCTTCCTGCGCGCCGACGCGGATCTGCCTGATTGCGCTGATCAGCTGGGCGATGAACTGATCACCCTGCTCGCCAGTTGGTACGAACATACGACGGGCACAGGTGCAACGCTGGCCAGAAGTGATGTAAGCAGACTGGATGGTTTCGTGTACCGCCGCTTTGATGTCGCTGATCTCACCGATTACCAGCGGGTTGTTGCCGCCCATTTCCAGCGCCAGAATCTTGTCCGGCTGACCGGCAAACTGTTTGTGCAGCAGGTGGCCGGTGTTGGAGCTGCCAGTGAAGAACAGGCCGTCGATCTGGTCATGGTTGGACAGCGCGATACCGGTGGCCACTTCACCCTGTACCAGGTTAACCACGCCCGCTGGCAGACCGGCTTCTTCCCAGTATCTGACCATCAGCTCAGCGGTCATCGGTGTCAGCTCGGATGGCTTCAGTACCACGGTGTTACCCGCCAGCAGTGCCGGAATAATATGGCCATTTGGCAGGTGGCCAGGGAAGTTGTACGGGCCGAATACCGCTACCACGCCGTGCGGCTTGTGACGCAGCGCAGCGCGGGCACCGGCCATATCAGACGCGCGCGAGCCGGTACGGTCGTTGTAGGCCTTGATGGAAATTTCGGCTTTACCGATCATCGCGCCCGCTTCGGTGCGGGTTTCCCACAGCGGTTTGCCGGTTTCGAAAGCGATGGTGCGGGCCAGCTCTTCACGGTTGGCGTCCAGCACTTCGGCAAAGCGACGTACCTGGGCGATACGGTCGTCGATGCTCAGATCTGCCCAGCTTTCAAAGGCGTTACGTGCCGCCATGACGGCGTTGTCCACCTGCTCGGCGGTGGCGGCATTGCCCTGCCAGATAACTCTGTTTTCAGCCGGGTTCAGCGACTGGAACAGGTTGCCAAGGCCATTGAGCCACTGGCCATTGATAAACAGCTGGCCATTGAGATTGTTGGACATATCAGAAACTCCTTTCAGCGGACAGTGCGACAACGCGCAGGGTGTCACCGGTTTTGACATTCAGTGATTTCGCTTTGCTATGGGTTATTTGCACCCTGTCCGGGCCTACCCGGTTCAGGGCGCTGAGTACGCAGCGAAAATCTGCAAAGTGGGTGTTGCTGACAAGATATTGCTGGCCGTGGGTTTCCTCAGCAGAGACTACCACGGTCACCAGGCGGCTCTCGCGTACCGCTCGAATATCCTGCAGCGGGGCTTCCAGCGCCGGGCCCGCGTCAAAAATGTCGACATGGCCGGTGTAACGGAAACCCTCGTTTTCCAGCAATCGACGTGCTGGTGTGGTGTTTTTATGGGTCTGGGCGATTGCATCCACGGCTTCTTGTGGCAGCAGATTGGTGTAAATCGGGTACTTGGGCATCAGCTCGGCGATAAACACTTTGGAGTGCATGGTGAGCTGATCAGCCTGGTCGAAATCGATGGTGAAAAAGTGACGGCCCAGCCCTTCCCAGAACGGGGAAACGCCGTTTTCATCACTGTAGCCGCGCATCTCCGCCAGAATGGTGTGGTAGAAGCGGTCGGCAAACTGTGCCAGAAACATGAAGCGGGCCTTCGATAACAGGCTGCCATTTTTGCTGTGGCGGTAGTCCGGGTCCAGAAACAGACTGCACAGTTCACTGAAACCGGTGTAATCGTTACTCAGGGTCAGAATCTGGGTCTTGCTGTAGACGCCGAGCTCTTTTGACGCCTGCACAATGGTGCCTACCCGGTAGTTGTACCAGGGGTTATCCAGCCCGACAGCGGCATCAATACCGCAGCAGCCCACCACCTCGCCGGTTTCTGTGTCTTCCAGTGCGAACAGATAGCTGGCCTGCTTCGGCTCACGGCTCGGGTCAAAGGCCGCTACGCCCGCATCCAGTTTGGCTTGCACCTGCACATCATCATCTTGCAGTGAGGTAAAGCCGGGGCCGGTCTTGCTGGCCAGAGTGCGCAGCGATTGCCAGTCGTCGGTGCGGATCGGTCGAACTACCATCATGGTGACATGCCTTCAGAGTCGGTGAAATGAGTGAAACTGTTCTGTCGCTCAGACAAAACCCAGATCGGCACTGTCCATTGCCAGCAGGCGCATGGGTGCGCCTGCTTCAAGCCCCAGTTGTCGGGCCTGCGGTGGTGTCAGTTGCAGGCCGTTTTTATCGCCCTCCAGCAACAGACAGCGATAATCACGCCATTGTTCATTGGCAACCAGCCACCACTGGCCATTGCCCGACGCCGACTCGCTGATTTCGCAGGCCTGGCTGCGGGTGTTATAGATAGAACGCATATCGTCGGTGCGACACTCCACCGTGGGCCCGGCATCAAAAATGTCCACATAACCCCGGTCGCGGAAACCTTCATCCAGCAGTAGATCAAGCACCTCTTCCACATCGGGCCGCACCTGGCCCAGTGCGCGGCGCGCCGCTTCACTGAGCAGCGTGGTATACACCGGATAATGGGGCATCAGGTCAGCAATAAAGCCCTTGTCGTTGATGCCGGTAAGGTAGTTGGCGCGGTCAAAATCCATTTCGAAGAAATGGCGGCCCAGGCATTCCCAGAAGGGCGACTGGCCATTTTCATCCATCATTCCCTGTAATTCAGCGATGGTGCGACGGCCAAAACGGTGCAGCTGCTGCGCCATAAACAGCATCCGCGCACGGGACAACATATGCAGTGTCTGCGGACTGCGACGGTCAGGACGGATAAACAGCGTACACAGGCGGGTGCAGCCGGTGTAATCCTGACACAGGTGCAGCGCCGGAATACGGTTGTGGATCTGCAACTCGGTAGAAGCATGCACAATCTCATCAATCCGGTAGCTGTAGAACGGCGTGCGCAGCCCTACGGAAGCGTCGATACCGGCAATGCCGATAATCTCGTCGGCTGCGGTATCCTGCAACACAAAGTGGTAACTCTCACTGCCCGCCCGTTCTACCGGCTGGTGCAGCGCCAGCTGCGTCTGGCTGATCAGCTCACTCAGATAGTCACGATTATCCGGCAGCGTAGTGGTGCTACCCGCTGCGCTCTGCGCTAGCTGCTCCAGCGCGGCAAGATCGTTATGGTCGATCGGACGAATAATCAGCATGTGAATCTCCTGGTACCGGGGTTACGTCCGCAGCCATTGGCGCGGCCGGGTGTTCAGTACCGGGAATTATTGAAGAAAGCCCGCCTGCGGGCCAGATAGCGAAATCTGTTCAGGCGACCGGGTTTTTTGTTGGGTGGACATGGGGTGGGATATTGCTGCGTGTGACGCTGGATTGAAGAGGTCGCCTGCTGGTTGCAGGGTTTATTATGTACTCTTTATATACTTCCTCACCCCCTGCAATATGGGTTTCAGAATTTATAGCTGAATCTTTGTATATGTACCAAAAGGGTTTTGTATAAATAACATAAAGGTCTTTATTAAGTTTCAGGTTTTTTTGTTTGTTGTGTTTTCTGCGGATATGCCTGCTTTTATTGATTTTAAAGTCTTATCGTATAATTGAGAAAGCATAAGGTATGTGTATTAATCTGGCTAAATCACAGGAGATTTTTAATGAATATTAATTCTGCTGGTAATGTATTATCTGTTCATGATTTAACCCCAATTAGTAAGAGGCCTGTAAAAACAGACTCAACACAGAACCATGAGCCGTTTACGAAAGTAGCGGATGTTCCGCTGGCTACCTTTGACCAGTACTCCAAAGGTCATCTGGAAACCTTGAACAAGTCTTTACAGGCAACGTTCAGGGTCGATGGAGTATTGGTAGCTGCAGTCTTTGACGGTGAGACAGTTGTAACAAAGCCTGCTGCGCTGACGTTGAAAAGTGAGGGGAGTAACCGTTTACAGGAGGTTCGTGAGCAGCTGGAACAACGCTATGGCAGTCGTCTGGAAGTGGAAATGTTCAGTGCGTCTGATGGGCTGACACTCCGTCATTTTGGCAATGGTGATCTCTTCACTGATGCAGATAAAACTTCAGGCTGGGCACCTAATCCGACACTCTCTGATCGTGAGTTTAAACAGGCCTGGGAGAAAATCAGTGTCTACCAGAATCTGGAGGCATCAGGCACTCTGGGTTTCAAAACCAATACCTGAGTTACCGCAGTAATCTTTGACTATGTGCTCTGCCTGTATCTCATCTCAATGCAGTGGCGGCGAGACTTAGCATAATTTCTAGTTTCGTAAGCTATCCGACTCAGGAGTATGTTGAGTAGTGGTACAGAGCCGCTTTTTCCGTTTCTGACCACTGTCATCCGCTGCAAAAAATAAACTCGCTTCGCTCAGAAAATTTTTTGCTGATCGCTACTGTCAGCGGTCAGAGCCGGGTGTCTCAGAGTCGGTGAGGGAGTGGTGCCAGATTTGGCTATACAACTCTGATTTACAGATAAAATCGCCTGTTCGGCGGTGAGCACTGAAAACAGAACCCGGCGTGGCCGGGTTTCAACGTAGTGTTTTTATAGCAGCAGCCTCACCCCAACCGGTATATCAACATCTGTGGGCCAGGCGTTTACCATCCGCTCAAACCAGTAGTTTTCACTGGGGTGTTCTACCCGTTCTGTTTCCACTTCGATGCTGTGTGGGTACTGCTGGCGGTAGTAGGCGATTGCCAGCGCCTCATCGCGGGCGGCGATGGCCCAGCGGCAGTGTAGTGCGCTGCTGACGATAAAAATGGGGGTGTCTTTCATCTGGTTGATGATGCGTTTGCGCAGTCCACTGCGCAGAATCATATATTCTTCTGGCGCGTCGATACCCACGACAAACTGGTTATTGCGGTAGCCTTTAATGGCAACTGAGATCAGATCACCACAGGGGGTTGAGATGGTGGTGATATCATTACGATTAGCGGTAATAAGTAACATAGTGTGTCCCTGTTCTTTCCTTGAAGCGTGTCCCTGTATTGCTGAATACAGCACTACATAACGGCCACTGCGCAAAACGCAGACCGACCCCATGCCAGCGCTTCAATCTGATGATTCAGCGCGTCGCAACTGGCCTGCAAAGGGCTACAGCAAACCGTCAGTTGACCGTTAAGCCGCTAGCCCTGGCTGCACCGGCAGCGTTGGCTGTGGTAAGGGGGAAATACAGCCGAACGGCTGCGCTTTACACTGCGGAATAACCCGCGAAAGGACACAGATAACAGCGCGATTGCTTCGCGTTTGCCTGTTTCTCGCAGTGGGGTGCGATAAGACGGGCACAGGCAATCGAAACACTCGTAAGTGCATGAAAGTAAAAGGAAAATCTTTTGAACAGGGGTTAGCCTGACGTACAATATGTGTAGCCATTACGGACTCCTAGCGCAGTCTGTTGTGGTTAGCTGCCGCAGGGTAGGTGAGATGACCCTGTGGTAGCGCTTGTTGTTATTACAGGTAAGTTGTCAACGTCGTATCCGGCGTCTCCTTTCTCGACAAGCCTGATAAAAATACATGCCCGAACGGACACCCTGCTATCTGACTACAGAAGTGGGTAAGGTGCAAGGGGTTTGGACTATGGTTAACCTGCACGCCCTTCAGAATACACAGGCAATTCTGGCTGTAATTCACACCAGTTAGCTTTATAGGCCGTGTAAATTTGCGCATCGACCTTCAAAGGAATATCCACATCAAATGTCGATATAGCTAACTCAATATTTTCTGGAGGTTCACCTTTTACTCTGAACCCCAGACTTGAACCACAGTTAGAACAGAATGTCCGCGTTGTTCCATTGGGCACTATAAACTCTTTGAGTAAATTATTACCGGAAAGCCAGTGTAGACCTTTTACTCCAACCAGCGTTCCAAAGGCTGCACCATTAAATTTACGACACATGGTACAATGGAAATTCGCTACTTTTTCTCTGAATTCATTGACGGAAAATCTAATATTTCCGCATAGACATGAGCCTTTGAATTTTTTGCTCATTTTTGGCAATAGCTCTCTTTTAAATAACGCCTAGCTCACCGGAATAATGCGAGCTCAGCGAGTATTTTTTCCGGTGCAGCTACTTGTTAGAATTATTTGATCCAAATTGAAAGATCCATAGTTTCATCTGTTCTTCTTCTATAATTTGCGTGTGCTATTGCTATACCTACGCTAGTTAATTCAAACTGTTTAAAAGAAGACTTATTCCATGTGTCAAAGATTTTTTCCATCTCTGGAATGGCATCTATTAACATGGTTTTTATGTCATTTTGATTTTTTGTTGTTTTATTAAAGTACTGTTTGAGCTTAGTGACTAGTTCTTGATCGAACCCATTTTCGCGTGAAATGTGCTCAAGAACGCTTTCATCTAAGACGCCAA
This sequence comes from Marinobacterium sp., assembly GCA_025800125.1. Taxonomy (GTDB): domain Bacteria; phylum Pseudomonadota; class Gammaproteobacteria; order Pseudomonadales; family Balneatricaceae; genus Marinobacterium_C. The sequence continues at coordinate 1,178 of JAOXSF010000036.1, read as the reverse complement.
TCTGCAGTTTACTAGAATCATGAAAGCATTGAATTATTAGCCCTGCTAGGTTGTGACCTTCACCTATTTCAGCAATTAGCTCTTCATGGGTGAATCCACTTGAGAAAAAAGCTTTATAGGTATCTCTCAGCAGTTGTTCCAACTGCCCGTAATTTCCAGCTCTTACATGGCCACACCCCAAATACTCTAGGTGCGTATAGTCTGAGTGAGAATCGGATAAATTCTCTACAAATGGGACAATTCTTTTCTTGAAATGAGCAATGAGTTCGTCATAGTTTTTAACATCCATTCTTCGGGTGCTTACCAACAAAAAATTGAGTGTTAAAGTATCGAATTGTTCCGTTGTTAATTTTGGTGCAATACTAAGAGATTCATCAAGAACGATTTGAACCATGTTCCTCTTGGGTTCAGAAGCCCTATCCACCAAGATATCTACCAAGAGGTCGCCCAAGTCTTGATCACCACTGATTGCATATTGTTTTTGCACATTAAACAATGCATCTTGCATGGCCGGTTGTTCGAACTCACTTAAGGACTCCGGGTGTCTTTCATTAAGCTCTGAAATAACCTTCTCGGTTACCTCTTCAGCTCTTTCTTGGGCTATAACAGCCGCTTCTTGCTTTAGCTCAATAAAATTGGCTTTAAAAACATCATTAGCAATTTCCTTGGCGTCTGTATAGGAAATGCCTTGATTAACTATTACTTGTTGGCCTTGCAGGTTTGTGGAATTGTCACCTGCGTCTTGCTTTTGGCTAGATTTATTTGTCATTTTTCTGAGTAAATTCAACATTCCCACCTGCCTGAATATTCGTGGAGTTATTTCCTGAACGCTGTTTCTGACTAATTCCGTCAGCCCCCTTTCTTTTGAAAATAGAAATTACCCCACCAATGACAAAAATCCCTATCCCACTGAACACCCAAGTGTGATTGTTGCTAAGCCATTCGATAATAGTGTCCAAAATTTACTCCGATTGAATTCTAACAGTTTAATACACAGCGGCTTGCATATACGGGATATACAGCCGCTCGTATCTAGATAGTCGAGCCGCTGTATATCCAGTTCAATATCATTCTAACCTGCTGATTTTAAAGCATACTCACATAATAGCTGCCAGATAGTAAAGCCATCTATCCAACGTTTAGACCGAAGTCGTATATTTAAACCCGGCACCACTCCC
>JAOXSF010000027.1 GCA_025800125.1 Marinobacterium sp. | reverse complement strand
GCACCCAGTGGCGAAGTGTTTTCGATTGTTATGTTAGCGAAGCCCAGGCGATTCAGTTATGCCAGCAGTGCTACCTGTTGCAGGCTCATCTCCCACTGGTAGCGCTGGATGATATTACCCTGCTGCCATGCTACGGGCCGGTTGTGCGTAGCTGGTTTAACGGCGCTGCCTTGCCGTTCAGCGTGACCACAGTGTAAGTGGTTTGCACGCTGTAACGGTGGCTTGTAAGCATCAGCTGAAATAGCTCGCGGTATCGGTGATGTCATTATGCTGGGAGAGCCAGTCGATCATTTCAGCTTTGCCCAGCGGGCGGGTAACAGGTTTCCAGAGTTGGCGGTTTTTCCAGGTACCATCTGGAAAGCGCTGCTGGCAGACCCAGCTATCGCCATTGAGGCCTGGGTGTTTGATCAGTCGAACGCTGTGTTGTGTGTCAGTCATAAATTTATCTCTAACGTAATTTTGAATAAGTATGGACGGCCTGCCAAAAACGGGAGGCCGTGATAACAGACACGCTGGGTATTTCTGTTCAGCAGTACCGCGCCAGATAAGCATTGCTATCGCTTGGGCGGTTGTCAGGCACTCTGTGCAGGTAGATAAAGCAGCGCAGAGTGCAGGTGCCAGACAGGGGCAGGTGTCATACAGGCTGTATCAGAAAAAGCAGATGGGTTGGAGCAGAAGCAACGTTGAGAGGAGAACGGTCTACAAAAACACAAAGTGCAGTCAATACAAATCAGGCGTACACACTACAGTATTCCGCTGACAATGCAATCGTATATATCCTGGTACGTCAGCTGTAGCGATCCTGCTATTATCTCTGCACATATATTCTCTCTGCATATATTGCCTCTGCACATATATTTACGCTGTATTACCTATAAGGACATTTGACATGTTTACCACAGAGATGCCACAGGACTTCCAGTTGCCTGAAGCTGAAAATGAGTACGATGAGCAATTACTGGCACAGATTGCTGAAGCGGGTTGGCAGAATGTGCATATTTCAGCGGAAGAGGGATGGCCTTCAACGGTGTTCACCATTGGCCATTTTCATAACAAGAATCACCCGGAAATTATTGTGCTGGGCCTGCCAGATGAAGCGGCGGAGCATATGCTGAACCTGGTAACTATCAAAATTCTGGCTGAAGAGGTGCCGCTGGAGCCATACAGAAAATACGATGATCTGGCGGATGGCTTGCCGATGGCATTTGTGCCGGTTGATACCGGTTACTATGGTGCTTTTTTAGGGTATGCCTGCTGGTACTACGCTGATTTACCTGCGCCATTTCCAGCACTACAGATGGTATGGCCAGACAGGGACGGTAAATTTCCCTGGGAAGACAGCTATGATGAGGACTTTCTGAGTATGCAGCCAAGGCTGGATAAGCGGCCTGACGCCTGAATATTGCGTCGCGTTGTTATGGCCCGTGTTGCTATTGCACGCATTGCTATTGTCCGCCTTGCTATGGTGGCCATGACGGTCAGACTGGTATCGCTTGGCGGTGTGTTCTTTATGACAGCACTGGCGATGTTAGCTGCTTGCGCGTAATATTCCGGCCCGAAAAATCTGCTATAAGCAGATCAGATCGACGACCCTCCAACGCAGATAGAAGACTCCACCATGACCGACACCAATAAACCTCAGCACGTTTCCTTGCTGAAGCAGGCCCACACTCATATGCCGATGGGCGTGGCTGACAGCTACCGCTACTGGGGTGAACAGAACACTGTGTTTGTAAAAAGCATGAAAGGCTGCACGCTGACTGATGCTGATAATCAGACCTTTGTTGATTTCCGTCTGGCTTACGGCCCGATTATTCTGGGTTACCGCGACAGCCGTGTCGATAGCGCCGTTATTGATGCGATCAGCAATACGGGCACCATCTGTGGTTTTTCTACTGCGCTGGACTCAGAAGTGGTTGAGCTGGTTAAAGCACTGTGCCCGAATATCGAAAAGATGCGCTTTGCCAACTCGGGTACAGAGGCGGTGCTGGGTGCTGTGCGTGTGGCCCGTGGCTTTACTGGCCGTAACAAGGTGGTTGTGGTTGAAGGCGGCTTCCATGGTCTTTATGACGAGATGATGTGGAAACCCGATGTCGACAATTGGGACCCGGCTTCAGGCCAGGCACCAGAGATCAAATCATTTGGTGTGGGTATCCCTGAAAGCAGCAAAGCGCATCTGGAAACCATTCCGCTGAATGATGCTCAAGCGCTGGCTGAGGTATTCAGCCGGGTCGGTGATGATATAGCCGCCATCGTGATTGAGCCGATTATGGGGAACTGCGGCAGCATTGCGTCCACCCAGGAATATATGCAGCTGTTGCGTGATACCTGTGACAGTAACGGCAGCCTGCTGATTATGGACGAGGTGAAAACCGGTTTCCGCGTAGCCCGTGGTGGTGTGCAGGAGCTGTACGGCATCAAGGCTGATCTGACCACTTACGCTAAAGCGATGGGTAACGGTTACCCGGTAGCGGCATTTGGTGGCCGTGCTGATGTGATGGATATGATCAGCTTCAACGACGGTGGTGTAACCCATGGCGGTACTTATACCGCCAATATGATTGCGCTCAGTGCAGCTAAAGCAACTCTGACGCTGTTGAAAGACACAGATGCACTGGTGACAGTAAACCGTGTTGGTGCTGAAATTCAGCAGTTGCTGTCCCGTGTGTTTACAAAGTTTGGTGTAGAACACCGCTTTGCAGGCCCGGATTCCATGTTTGGTGTGCATTTTGGCAGTGAAGTCCCGCAGAACTACCGTGACTGGAAGAAAACCAATAGTGATCTGTACACAGTGTTCGCGCACAATCTGATCTGCAAAGGGGTGATGCTGGAGCCCGACTCCCGCGAGCCATGGTTTATCTGTGAAGCACACAAAGATATGGACCTGGTATGGCTTGAGTCTGTGGCAATGGAAGCGATGGAAGAAGCCATTGCTGCCAGCTGATTGTGGGTAACAGTCAGCCGTAATAGCCCTGAAATAGCTCTGGTTTTAACTGCGCCTGACCTTAATCAGTATCAGGTGTGCTGCGGCGATTGATACAGCGGCAAACTCAGCTGCTGGCAATCGCCGTTTTATTATCGGGGTGTTTTATTCTTTACAGCCTGGGGTGGTTTTGTCTGATCACCTGGCTGAATCGCCAGAGTCACCTGAATATCTTGCAGAATAATATTATTGGCGGTGTCAATATCAAAATCAGGGTCTTCAAGGTAGGTGTAATCAGATAAATTGAAGGCTGTTGCCAGCAGTTTCCAGGCGCATTGACGTGGTGAAAGTACCGGAGTGAACGCGCCTTCATCACAGCCCCGCTGGATAATCGCTTCAAGATTGCCTGTATAGATTCGCATCGCTCGGCTGTATTCCTGTTTGAACGCTTCGTTGCGCCAGATTTCATCGGCAGCGCTGTTCCAGACGCGGGTATCAAACTCTCTGTCGGGCATATTTGACGGCAGTAGCAACTGTATCAATGCTTCATAGGGTGACAGGCCTTTGACCGCCTGTTTTTCCTTCTCGCAGGTTATTTCCAGAGCATAACGTACCACTTCACATTTTAGCTCACTCAGCGAACTGAAATGGTGGTGGATCGTGCCGGTGGCAGTGCCCATGGCGGTAGCCACTTTACGGGCGGTAATACCCGCAAAACCACAGGAAGCAGCCAGATTGAGGGTGGCTTCCAGTATCGCTTTGCGTTTTTCCTCTTTTGGCAGATAGCGCATCTGTATCTCGTTCCGGGTGGCAGGACAGAGCGATGGTGACTGATTTCCAGTCAAGAAACAATTTTCCGTTCAGATGCAGTTTTTTGGTCAGGTGCAGTTTTCTGTTTAGACAAGTAGACAAAAGTCTGGCTTTATGTTTTGTTGAGCACAGAGTTGAACATGTGTCCAATTTGGACTAATGTTCAACTCTGGTGTCCGGCTGGATAAAACGCTTGGTCAGCGTTCACCTGTCTCTTTGCATTTTCTGCTGCGTTGAAATGTGCGCTCTGCTTAAGTTGGACGCTCTGCTTGAGATGTACGTTTTACGTGAGATGTACGCCATAGTTGAGGTGCGTCTTACCAGCCGAGTCGTATAAGTAGCCAGATGTGTTGTGCAACGCTTTGATTATTCAGGAATTTACGTCATGTCAGCTCATACCCATGAAGCACAACGCATGCTTACAGGCGGCACAACGGTAAATTTTATCCGTTTTGTCATACCTTCCATTATCGGCCTGCTGGCTGTTTCGTCAGCCGGGGTTGTGGATGGTATTTTTGTTGGTAGCTATGTGGGCTCGACCGCGCTGGCTGCGGTCAATCTGGTGACGCCCCTGTACTCGCTGTTTTTCGGACTATGCGTAATGATGGTGATTGGCGGTTCCGTGATTGTGGGAAAAGCGCTGGGTGTGGGCAACCTGCATCAGGCATCCAATATTTTTACCAAATCCTTGTTGGTGATTCTGGTGTATGCACTGGTGATGTCTGCGCTGGCATTTTTCTACGCTGAGCAGATCGCCATGATGATGGGGGCAAAAAGTACCGTATTGTTGCCAACAACTGAATACATTCAGATGATTGCGCCTTTTCTGCCCGGTATGGCGCTGGCCTATACGCTGTCCAGTTTTGCCAGGGTGGATGATGCGCCCAATTTTGCGCTGGCGGCCCTGCTTCTGGTGGCTGTGCTCAATGTGTTACTGGATGCCCTGTTTATCAAAGTATGGGGCTGGGGTATTGGTGGTGCAGCGTATGCCACCGGTATTGCTTATGTGGCGGGGGCGCTGATGTTGCTTGGGCGTCTGTTCAGTCGCATAGCCCGTGTACGTCTGATTCGGCCTTATGGTGCCTGGTCTGAGCTGTTCCGGGCCGCATATAACGGTTTGTCAGAGTTTATTAATGAGATTTCCAGTGGCTTGGTAATGTTTGTTATCAACTGGATTCTGATGCTGGAAATCGGTGCTTCAGGTGTCGCGGCGTTTACCATCGTTAATTACATTATCTGGCTCAGTATTATGACGGCGTATGGTACGGCGGAGGGGCTGGGGCCGCTGGTGAGTGTTAATTTTGGTGCCGGTCAGCATGCACGTATCCGGCGATTTTTAAGGCTGGCAGTGTGGAGCAGCATGACTACGGGTGTTGCTCTGGTATTGCTGTTGCTGATCTATCCTGAAAAAATTGTCAGTGCGTTTATTGGCGCAGAGGCAGGGGATACCCTGGCGATGACGCTGGATATTATCACCATCATCTGGCCGTTGTTCCTGTTTAATGGCCTTAATATTACGGTTTCAGCCTATTTTACCGGTATGCAGGCTGCGGCTCATTCGGCTGCTATCGCGCTCAGTCGTTCTCTGGTGCTGCCGTTGTTGCTGGTGGTTATGCTCTGGCAGTTGCTGGGAATTCAGGGGGCTTTTGTCGCGTTGCCAGTTGCAGAGTTACTGACATTTGGATTAAGCCTGTTGCTTTATCTCCGGGCGCAGCCTGAGGCACTGATCGCAGCAGACCAGCGTGAAAGGCTGTCTGTGGCGGCTGGCTCTGCAAGAACCTGCTAACGGATACATATTCAATGATCCTGGCTGATTTTTCCGCTGATTCCTGTCGTATTGGCTTAGTATGTTACTGGGCTGGTGGTGCTCAGCTTGCGAGGCGAAAGGCAGGCAAGCGCCGGGTTCCTGAAAACAGAGGAATCCGGCGCTGCAATTTGATACGTCGGGCTACGGGCGCATTGACGTTCATGCAGGCTTTAAGTGTCCGACAGGTTTTAGGTTTGAAGCGCCTGGTAAGATTAAAGCGCTGGGTGCTGTTTCAGAGTGTTAATCAGTGCTTCCATCTCTTGTTGAGTACCAATGGTGATACGCAGATAGTTATCAATACCTGGCTTGTTGAAATGACGCACCAGAATATTGTGACTGCGCAGGAAGCTCATCAATTCTGCACCCGCCAGTGTGTTGTGGCGGGTAAACAGGAAGTTGGTGGCGGATGGCAGGCCTTCAAAGCCTAGTTGTTCCAGCTGTTGGGCTGTCCATTCGCGGCTGTCGATAATTTTCTGGTTGGTCTGCTGGAAGTAGTCTTCATCCTGCAGTGATGCCGCAGCGGTGGTAATTGCCAGCATGTCCAGTGGGTAGCTGTTAAAGCTGTTTTTTACCCGCTCCAGTCCATCAATCAGGTCTTTATGACCAATAGCATAGCCAACTCGCATACCCGCCAGAGAGCGTGATTTGGAGAAAGTTTGAATCACCAGCACATTGTCGTAGCGACGTGTCAGTTCAATTGCACTGTCTGCACCGAAATCAACATAGGCTTCATCAACAATTACCAGTGACTCCGTATTACGCTGCAACAGTGCTTCAATTTCATTCAGTGGCAGCGCCCGACCCGTCGGGGCGTTCGGGTTGGCAAAAATGATGCCGCCGTTTGGCTGGGCGTAATCTGACAGTTCAATGCGGAAATCTTCGGTCAGTGGAATCTGCTGGTAGTCAATGTTGTACAGATTGCAGTACACATCGTAGAAGCTGTACGTGGTGGCGGGTAGCAACAGTGGTTCCGGCTGGCGGAAAAACGCCATAAACGCCAGCGCCAGCACTTCATCAGAACCGTTACCAACAAAGACAGAATGTCGTTCTACCTTATGGTACTGCGCCAAGGCATCTTTCAGGACGCCGCAGTCCGGGTCTGGATAGAGGCGCAGGCGGTCGGTGTCGAAGTTGTTCAGGGCTTCAACCACAGCCGGTGCAGGAGGGTAGGGGTTTTCGTTGGTGTTGAGCTTGATCAGGTTATCTACTTTAGGCTGTTCGCCGGGTGTGTAGGGGGTCAGATCCCTGATTGCATCACTCCAGTATCTGCTCATTTTTCAGCGCTTCTTCTATAGCTCTACGGTTTTAAAGAGGCCACAGCATAACAGAGCCAGCCGGTGGCGTCAGTGCAGAAAGGGCACCGGGCGGTGAATCTGCTGGCCAGGACAGAGGTCGCAGAGCAATACCGGAGGTAATCCGCTACCCTTTATAAATATTACAGAAATATATTCAGGTGTTCTGATTATGTATCGCTTTTCAGGCTGTGTTGTTATCAGTGCTTTATTATTCAGTGCTGCAGCTATGGCTGCACCCGCTGAGCCTGCACCAACCGGGTCTTCACCGGTGACGACTTCACCGGTTGCTCAGTATTTGCGTGCATACACTGATAAAACACCCATCAGTGATTTTATCAGGTTCGTTGATGCTGATGATGCTTACGCGTTTCAGGCGCGGCTTAACCAGACGTTTGTTGCACGTGGTGCAAGTGCGGTGGGTTATAAACTGGGGTTAACTGCTGAACGTCGTCCCTTTGCTGCGCTTGGGCCTCTGTATGCGCGGTTATTTGATTTCATGCAGCGGCCAGACCAGTCAGATATTCCTGTGAGTGATTTTGTTAAACCGCTACTGGAGCTTGAGCTGGCATTTCAGTTTAAAAGCACATTAAGACCCCCTTTTACTGAACAACGGTTATGGCAGGCAATCAGTCATGTTGCGCCCGCCATTGAGTTGGCAGACCTGATGTTCAGTGACCCGCGTCAGCTGAGCTGGCAGCAGCTGGTGGCGACGGGTATCGGGGCGCGTCGGTTTATTATGGGTGAATGGCGGCCTGTAGACACTGTTAAGCTCGATGCTCAGCAGGTGGAAGCGCGCTGGAATAATCAGCTGTATACCCGAGGCTACAGTCGTAACGTGATGGGTGGGCAGTTAAATGCACTGACGTTTCTGGCTGAACAGCTTAACCGCCGGGGGCAGCAGATTCAGGCCGGTGAATGGGTGATGACCGGTGCAATGAACCGTACATTACCTGCTCGTGTTGGCCGTTATCGGGTCGATTTTGGTCAACTGGGTGTCTTGCGTTTTAATCTGACCACTCAAGCGCAGTAGCTTTCCGAAAAGCTGACGTTTCCTGTTTGAGCTGCGTGATCCGGTCGAATTACCATGTACCGACAGGGTGATAGAACTTTAAAAACCCCGGACAGTTTCGCTATCCGGGGTTTTCTATCGTGTTACAGGCCTGGCGTTTGTGTGGCCAATTTTAGCTGTACCAGGCTGATGCCAGCTGTTCGTCATTCATGGCCAGAATGTCTTCTGCGCCATTCATTACCGTTGCAGCATAGGCCTGGCAGCGTGGCAGAATCTGTGCCATATAGAAGCGGGTGGTCAGTGTTTTAGCTTGCAGGAAGGTCTCATCACCTTCAGCTGTCTGTGCTGCCACAGCTGCACGCGCCATCTGCCAGCCACCGGCCAGGGTGCCCATCAGCATCATGTAGTTGAAGGCGATAGCGCCTGGCCATTTGCGGTCTTTCGCACCTTCTTCCAGTAGCTTGGCGTTTGCTTCTTTCGCACTTGTCAGGGCTGTTGCGAAGCGCTCTGCTTCTTTTTCAAAACCGCTGGTGCTTTGCAGTGCGTTCAGGGCGCTGTCCATTTCAGTGAACAGTGCCTGTGCTGCTTCGCCCTTATCGAACAGCGTTTTACGGCCAACCAGATCCAGTGCCTGAATACCGTTGGTACCTTCGTAGATTGGCAGAATACGGGCATCACGGTAGTGCTGTGCAGCGCCTGTTTCTTCAATGAAACCCATACCGCCGTGTACCTGTACACCCAGGGATGTAACTTCCTGCGCCAGTTCGGTACACCAGCCTTTTACAATTGGCGTCAGCAGTGCGGCACGGGCATTTTCTGCTTTGCTGCCGGTTGCATGGGCAAAGTCCAGGCTTGCGCAGGCGTCATAGGCCAGTGCACGGCCTGCTTCCGTCAGTGCTTTCATAGTCAGCAGCATGCGGCGTACATCTGCATGTCGCAGAATAACACCAGCCTGCTCACGTTCACCGGCGTAATCCAGTGCCTGCTGATAAGCGCGTTCGCTGATCGCAACACCTTGCAGGCCAACGGCCAGGCGGGCGTTGTTCATCATGGTGAACATGCAGGCCAGGCCTTTATTTTCTTCGCCCACCAGGTAGCCAATGGCACCGTCATTATCACCGAAAGACATCACTGCTGTCGGGCTGGCATGAATGCCCAGTTTGTGCTCCAGAGAGACACAACGTGCATCGTTACGCTCACCCAGCGAGCCGTCTGCATTGACCATAAATTTTGGTACTACAAACAATGAGATGCCTTTAACCCCTTCAGGGGCATCCGGCAGGCGAGCCAGTACCAGGTGGACGATATTGTCGGTCATATCGTGCTCACCCCAGGTGATAAAGATCTTCTGGCCGGTAATGCGGTAGTGGTCGCCTTCACGCTCTGCTTTACAGCGAATTGCGGCCAGGTCAGAACCCGCGCCAGGCTCGGTCAGGTTCATGGTGCCTGTCCACTCACCACTAATCAGCTGTGGCAGGTACTGAGCTTTCAGTTCATCAGATGCGTTTACCGCCAGCGCTTCGACAGCACCCTGGCTCAGCAGTGGGCACAGGCCCCATGCCATATTGGCGGACTGCCACATCTCCATCACAGGAATCGACAGGCTGTAAGGCAGGCCCTGGCCGCCAAATTCCGGTTCAAATTGCAGAGAACCCCAGCCGCCTTCTGCGAACTGTTTGTAGGCGTCAGCAAAACCGGCAGGTGTTGGGACATCATCACCTTCCAGTTTTACACCGGTCTGGTCACCCACCACATTCAACGGTGACAGTACTTCACCTGCCAGCTTGGAAGCTTCTTCCAGAATGGCGGAAACCATATCATCACTGGCTTCCTCAAACTGAGGCAGTTCTGCCAGTTGTGGCAGACGCGCATTATGGCGCAGCGCAAACTGCATATCCTTCAGGGGAGCTTTGTAATCAATCATCTCTTTCATCCTGTGTGGTAAAGCTGCCAGATGTATCGCCCATATTCTCGCCCCTGTCATTTGACACCTGTCATCTTGGCGCCTCTACCCTGTCGCTGCCCTTATCTTGCTCATCTTTGTGAATGAAGCAGTACGGCTGTCGGCTACAGAGTGTATCTGTCTGGGTGCAGGGGTAGGTTGGGAGATTCTCTGGCAATGAAATAATAAGGGTATACCCCTATATTAACAGAAAGCTTTGTAGTGTTAAGTGTAATCCCACTGCTTGGCCTACAACTTATGGCCCAGGCCTCTGGCTATCGAAATCAGGATGGATACATCTGATAGTGCTTTAACATGGCCTTTTACTTGATCTGATTCATCGTCAAGACGTTATTTCCTGAAAAATAATTACAAAATAGGTTTATTTTCTGTTTTTTATCTTAAAAAAGATGATTTCTTTGTTTTGGGCCCTATAAAATCCTGCATGCACAATAAGTCTAATAAGCGTGGTTAAACACGCACTACCGGAGGACCCTCCCTTGCAAGCATTTGTTGATTTTATGAACGGGATTATCTGGAGCCCGGCACTGATCTATCTGTGTCTGGGCGCTGGCCTTTTCTACTCGATTATCACGCGCTTCGTACAGGTACGAATGTTTGGTGAAATGTGGCGGTTGTTGCTGTCTGGCCGTGCGTCAGAACGTGGTATCTCCTCATTCCAGGCGCTGGCTGTTTCGCTCTCTGGCCGTGTTGGTACTGGTAATATTGCCGGTGTTGCTGCGGCGATCGGTTTCGGTGGCCCGGGTGCTGTATTCTGGATGTGGGTTGTTGCCTTCCTGGGCGCAGCTACAGCCTATGCAGAGTCCACACTGGCGCAGATCTATAAAGAAGAGCAGGACGGTGAATACCGTGGTGGCCCGGCTTACTACCTTGAGAAAGCTATGGGTGCCAAGTGGTATGCCTGGATCTTCGCCATTGCAACCATTCTGGCCTGTGGTGTTTTCTTGCCGGGCGTTCAGTCAAACAGTATCGGTAACGCTGCGCAAGCGGCATTTGGTTCCGGTGCGATGATTGACACTGCAATGGGCACACTGAGCTTCGCCAAGATTGTTACAGGTACAATTGTTGTACTGATACTGGGCTTCATCATCTTCGGTGGCGTTAAGCGTATCGCTAACTTCACTCAGATTGTGGTGCCGTTCATGGCGCTGGCTTACATCATTATCGCCTCTGTCATCGTACTGCTGAATATTGATATGCTGCCTGGCATCATCGGTATGATTCTGGACGATGCGTTTACACCAATGGCAGGCTTCGGTGCTGCAATTGGCTGGGGTGTAAAACGTGGTGTCTACTCTAACGAAGCAGGCCAGGGCACTGGCCCGCATGCAGCAGCGGCAGCAGAAGTAGAGCACCCTGCACAGCAGGGTCTGGTTCAGGCGTTCTCTGTTTACATTGATACCCTGTTCGTATGTTCTGCAACTGCGTTCATGATCCTGATTACCGGTGCGTACAACGTACACGGTGCAGGTGATGCCTTCCTGGTGCAGAACGTAGCCGCTGATGTTGCCGCTAACGGCCCGCAGTTCACACAGATGGCGATTGAATCTGTGCTGCCGGGTATTGGTAGCCCATTTATTGCCTTTGCACTGTTCTTCTTCTCATTCACAACCATTCTGGCGTACTACTACATCGCTGAGACCAATATCGCTTACTTGCAGCGCACGGTTAAAATTCCGGGCCTGAGCACAGCACTGAAAGTGGTTATCATGGCCGCAACTTTCTACGGTGCCGTGAAAACAGCGAATCTGGCCTGGGGCATGGGTGATGTTGGTGTGGGCTTGATGGCATGGCTGAACATCGTTGGCATTCTGATCATCTTCTTCATGGCCAAACCTGCGATTCTCGCATTGAAAGACTATGAAGCTCAGCGCAAAGCAGGTGTTAGTAAGTACACCTTTAACCCGGTTAAGCTGGGTATCAAAAATGCCACTTTCTGGGAGCAGAAAGCAGGTGTGAGTGCGACTGAGAAAGAGAAGGAAAAAGAAACAGCGTAAGCTGATTCGGATGTCTGATTGAAAGTCTGATCGGAATACAAGGGCAGCCCAGGGGCTGCCCTTTTTTATTACATTCAGGCTCTGACTGCGGGACTTATGTGCTCAGGCCTTTTTAACAAAAGCCGCTGTAATCATCATTTCGCCAGCACCATCAACTTTGCAGTCCAACTGGTGGTCTTTGCCCTCAACGATGCGTCGAATGGTTGCTTTGGTGCCAATTTTCAGTACCTGTGAACTACCTTTTACCTTGAGGTCTTTGATAAAGGTAATCTTATCGCCGTCCTGGAGTTGCGTACCGTTCGCATCTTTAGCCGTTGGGGAATCATCTTCAGGTGTTTCCGACGGATTCCACTCATAGGCGCATTCAGGGCAGATCAGTAATTCCTGATCCTGGTAGATATATTCGGAGTTACATTTTGGGCAAGGAGGAAGAGACATAGCGTATTACTTCTTTAAATGAAACAGGCGCATATGGTAATGCTGTGGCTCGGTATTAGCGAGGGGTTTCGCTAACGCGCAGGCCTGTATAGACGGTTGGCATGGCATCACTCAGTGTTCCACCTCAAACAGGCTTTCGGCAGCGTCATCGTAATCAAAAGCGCCTAGAAATGTCAGATACTCATCTTTACCGATGCCGCTCTGGCGCAGGCTGTACTCACAATCAAACACAAGCACAATCCAGCTGATCTGCTCCATATCTTTTTTACGTGCTTTGCTCATCAGTACAGGTATGTAGGATTCAGAAAAAGAGCACTCTCCTGCTGCCTGTCGAATATCAATCAGGCCATCCATACTGCCATTGGTCTCCATGTTTTCTGGCATAAAAAATTTCAACCGGAAATTCTTTGACCAGCGGTTGGTGGCGCGGGTGTTATTACGGGAGAAGGTTTCTTCAAAATATTCATCGGGAATATCGGCATAAGGGTGTTGTGATACCCAGACAGAAACCTTGTTTTTCTTGCTGAAATCAAACATGGGGAAATTGCTCTGGTCAGGCCTTGCTGCTGTACAAGGCATTGAAAGGGGTCTGCAACGTCTGATCAGTTCAGTGCGTAACAGGTCCAGTTTACCTGGAATTACTGGAATCCCCAAAACTGCTATTCCCGCCAATAGCCACCATATTTTAGTCGCCATATTTTTGTTTCGCGGTTAGCACCGGCAGTTTGTGGCCGTGTCAATGATAAGTGTGCTGCAAAAATGGGTGCCTGTGCATGGCGTGTATAAACCGGGGGGCTCTGTGTGCGGTCTTTGCTGGCAATAGAGCGACGAACAGGGGTGGCTGGTGTTTGAGCGGTTGACCCGTAACTGATTATGATCTCTCACTACAACACAAGGCGGCCTTGCAGCAGGCCGCCTTGTGTTACTCTGCTGGCTAATGTCCCATAGCAAAGGCGATGTATCCGACAATAACCGCCGGTACGGCGCTGTACAGCGTGGCATACAGTGAAGCTTTGGGTGCCAATGCCAACGCTGGAAATAGCGCATCACCATCGTTGCTGATTGCATTGGCCAGCTGGGCTGAAAGTGGCACCAGTCCCTGTAAATAGAGGCTGGTAGTGATAATCTGTGGGCCACAACCGGGAATAAAGCCCACCAGTACCGCCAGCATGATGGTCATGACGCCAAGGTTGCTGAATAGCTGTTGTAGATCAAAACCGGTGAAATAGATCAGCAGCTCAAAGGATAGAAATCCGGTAATTACCCAGGCTGAAACAAAACTGGTTTCATTCGCAACCATCTCCAGCAGGTGCTGACCTGTGTTGTCTTCAGGGTTGCCAGCGGTGGCCCAACTGTAGCCGGGTGGTTGGGTAAACCAGATCAGCAAGCTGACTATCGCCCCCGTGAACCCCAGCCAGGTAGCAGGATGGTACTGTGCCCAGTTGCCGAATACTGCATCGGTATCCACCTGAAAGGCTGCCAGTACGCCCAGTATCAGGCCTGGAATCAGTAGCAGACGCCAGCTCCAGCTTAACAGTGGCAGCATCTGGCTATTATTTGAACGACAACCCGGTATGCTGCTGTTTTCGCGCTGCTGATCAGGTGTGGGGCGCATAAAATCGCTACCGTGGTACAGGTCCAGACCGTAGCCAAAAATAATGCCTGCAATGGTGGAGACACTTAGCACCATGACGGCAGTTACGGGCTCTGTTGCCAGTAGCAGAAAGCTGGCATCGCCCATGGTAGAGATCAGAACCGCGACCAGTGCGCCAAAACTGAGTTTGCCATGTACAAACTGTGTGACGACAATAATGGCTCCACCACAGCCTGGAAGCATACCTAACAGGGCAGCCACCGGGACTTGTATACGCGGGTGGTTGTTCAGATAACCAATCAGGTCAGCGCCCAGATAATGTTGCAGGGAATAGATCAGCAGCAAGGAAAGTGCGACGAAAACACTGACTGCCAGGTAAGCATCGCTGAGTGTTTCTACAATCAGCATTAATAGTTCAGGCTGGACGAGACCAACCAGACTCTCGTTGAATATCCAGAGTGTGAGCAGGCCTGCCAGAGCAGCAAGAACCGCCAGAGTACGTATATCCCGTACCTGGCTGAGCAGGCGCTGGCGCAGCGTGGTGCTGGTGAATCCATTCATTACTCAGGCTGCTCCTCTGAGCCAGTCGTTTACCTGTTCGTTATGCTGCATATTTTCATTCAACAGCATGTAAGCATGATCAAAGAGCTTATAGTCATAACCCATCGTCATCGCACACAGCTGTTGCTGAAAGGCAATGGAGTGCTGCTCGGCCTGTTTTATCTGTCCAAGCAGTGTTTCCGGGCTGTCAGCGACCGGCGGCATGATAAAGCCTGTAACCGACTCGTTATGAGGCCTGCGGCCGTCCTGCTGAATATGCTCGATGCACGTCAGCAGTATCTCGTAGTGATTCCAGTCTTCCTGACATGCCGCTGAAGCAAGGTATTGCAGTTCCGGGTGTTGATAGAAGGGAGCGTTCCGTTCTATGCGCTGGTAGAGGTTGCAGGTAATCAGCTCGTTCCGGGCTGCTTTTTTCAGTACTTCCAGTACTTGTGCTTGCTGATAATCAGGAAAAGGCAGGGCATCTATTCTGGCCATCTATCAATACCGTAACGCTAATGATAATGTTTATCGTTAGCGTATCAGCCTTTTCTGGTATCTGCCACTGTTCTGTTGTTTTGTTCTACAGTCTGGTGCTACGGGGCTGACGTGCCTCGTGTCCAGGAGCACCAGGTAGCGATCAGTCCGTAGCCCAGGCCTATTATCAGAGCAAGCTGCAATACCTGTTGTAATGCAGGTGCCTGTTCGGGTGTCAGCTCAGTACCGCCCAGCAGGTGATTAAACAGCAGCACAACAATTGCCATGCTGAACATATTACCCAGTGTTCGTGCCAGGCTGAGCAGCGCCGTGGCGATACTCAGGCGATCTTTGCTGACGGCACTAAGTGCGGCATTGTTATTGGGTGATGAAAATAGCCCAAAGCCGATACCCAGTAAAAGCAGCGCGGTTAATAGCCGTGCCATGGAAGTGTCTGAATCTATACCGAGCAAGAGCAGATAACCACTACTGAACAGCGCGCAGCCGGTGGTGGCGATCAGACGCGGCT
The DNA here is from genome assembly GCA_025800125.1 of Marinobacterium sp. Taxonomy (GTDB): domain Bacteria; phylum Pseudomonadota; class Gammaproteobacteria; order Pseudomonadales; family Balneatricaceae; genus Marinobacterium_C. The sequence continues at coordinate 19,208 of JAOXSF010000027.1, read as the reverse complement.
CAAAGCGGTCGGACAGACGCCCGGCCAGTGGCGCAAAGCAGGCCATCATCAGCGCCTGTAACAGAATCAGCTGGCCCGACAGCGCCGGTGACAGCCCCTGTATCAACTGCATATAAAGGCTGAATAGCAGCAGCAGGGGAGCGTGGGCACCGTACATGAACAGCCCGGCCAGCATGGAGCGGTTCAGTACCCGGTTCTGTTTCAGCGCCCGAAGATTGACCAGCGGGTGTGTTGAAGCCAGTTGCTGGCGTATAAATAGCCACACCAGCAGGACGCCAAAGGCTAGCAGTAACAGGTGCTTCCAGTCCGGGAGCCCTGCCAGGGCGAAGAAGAAAGCGCTGGTCCAGCCTGCAAACAACAGTGCTCCGAGCCGATCAAAACGTCCTTTATCAGCACTTTTCCAATCGCCACGAATGGTGAACATCACCAGCATGATCGCCAGCACTAACAGCGGAACCGGCGCCAGAAACACGCTACGCCAGCCCAGGGTTTCGGTGAGCCAGCCCCCCAGTAGTGGCCCACATGTGAGCCCAAGGTAGACCGATGTCGAGACAAACCCCAGCCACATGCCGCGATTATTGTCTTGCGCCAGGGCGCTGGCCATCGCCATGGCGGTACCAAAAACTAATGAGCTGGCCAGCCCCTGTAGCAGCCGTATCAGTAGCAGGGACTCAACACTCTGAGGTAGTAACACCAGTAACGAGGCCGCCGCGAAACAACCCGTGCCTGTCAGATAAACAGCCTTTCGTCCCAGCATATCTGCCAGCCGGCCCGCAGGCAGCATTAATACCACGCTCCCCCACAGATTGATGGTTGACAGCCAGCTGACAGCCACGGCATCGGCCTGTAGTTCCTGGGCAATGGTTGGTAGTGCAATATTGACCGCAGACATCGCCTGTGGAATCAGAAATGTTGCAATACAGAGGCTGGCCAGCGCCAGCACACGGGATGAAATGTCAGCAGAAGCAGGCATGAAAACGTCCGGGCCCTGAGGCCGTCAGTGAAGCAGAGACTGGAAGTGGAGGCGGGCATCCTGGCGCAGTTTGTCGATCTGGACAAGAGCCATAAAGAGGATTGCCAGTTTGATTTCCTTATTAAATGATAAGTATTTCTGCGTGTACGGCATATAAAAGCAGCGTGTATGGTGCGCCGTTATTCTGCCCTGATGGGGTATTGTGAGCGCGAGAGGAGCATGTATATGACAACAGATATAAGCAGGGTAACACGCTCGATTGAGCAGCAGTTTATGGCGATTGAGCAGCAGTTTATGGCCATTGAGCAGCAGATATTGAGTGCTGAAACATTTGCAGCCTGGCATGGTAGCTTTGAAATCAAAAAAGTTATCGTCAGCAAGGAAGGGGCAGATAATAAATGTGACCTGGATGTGCGTTTGCTTCACTGGCCAGAAGGGGTTGTTATCAAGCTTTATAAGCATAAAGCGCTGGCTGTTCTGCCCTGTGTAGAAGATGAAACAGTTGTGCGCCAGTATCTGGGCAGGGAGCCTGTGCCATGTAAATTCTGGAAAGACCGCTATTACTTCTCTCATCGCACAGACCTTGATGATGGCCGTTATGTACTGCGTGACGGTAATGCCATGACGCTGAGTGATGGTGATCGCTGTCTTGAAATGCTTAAAGAATTTATTGTTGAAATTGAAGACATTCTGGCGGCTGCCAGGACATAACGCATAACGGGAGTGGTTGGACAGATCCGTTGTCTGGACGGCTATTATGCCCCGCCATTCCCGTCAGGCTGTCTTCATCGGGTTTGCCTCTTGTATTAACTGACCGATGGATGAAACATTGCGTTGCCTAGAGGCTTCTGACAATTGAATTACCGGTTTCAGGCTCAAACTCGATAATGGCGATAGCGTCATGGCCAAATAGCAGGTTGCCAGTTTTTGTGTTCAGAAACATGGGGCCGTAGTTCAGAGTGTCTATTTTGATAGGCCCACCCCGGCATACGGGGAACCAGTCCCAGTCTTTGCCACAACTGCGTTTTGTATCCAGATATTTGTCCAGTTGAGGGTCGTATGCAGCAATGGTGGCGGCATTATTTGTGCCTGCTGTCCAGAATACCTGACGCTTGTTATCCCAGACGATATGACGTTCTCCGACCGGACTGCGCGATAGCACGGTTCTGTTACCCGTATCAGGTTCAATCATCCAGAATGTTTTTTCCAGAGTCGAATGTGCGTAGATATTACCTTCATGGAAAGTAAAACCCTGAATAGAACCTCGCATCGGCTGGCCTTGTCCTCGGCTCAGGCCATCATCACGCTTGCCTGACATAGTGACAAAGTCGCAATATTTACTGTCCGGGCTGATGCGTACGATGCCAACGCCACCCAGCCTGGCATTGTTATAGCCCAGCAGGAAAGAACCGTCATCAGGGTCAACAGCAAAGCCATGCTGGCGGTATTGCACATATTTCTGAGTGTCGTTCTGCGGGTTGTTTTTCCCGGACGAACATTGCCCATATGCCGAGTCTTTCGCATTCCATACCAGAGAGCGCTCCCCTGTATCCGGGTTGACCCGGAAAATCTGTAAACGTTGTGGCTGATAGGAAAGGGTATACCAGTTGCCGTCGGGGCCGGGTTTTATATCGTACAGGTGAGCGAATGGCATACCTTTACCTGTTGATGCCGCATTCCATTCGCTTTTGATGTCGCCGCTGACAAAGCGTCTCGTCCAGTTATCCAGATTGTAGGCAACAACCAGCCCCTTTGGATCTGATGTTCCGCCCCAGTAAACCGATGTGATCAGTTCATTACGGCCATAATCGATAAAACCGCCGCTGAGGTGGGCATTGTAGTAGTTCTTGAATGATGGCCCGCTGCCTATCTCTATGTTGGACTTGGCCAGAGTAGCAGGACGCTTGCAGACATTGATGCCGTCGTAAGATGTCTGGTTACTGTTACAGCGACAGTCGGCGGGCAGGCTGGTTTTATGATTGAGGTAGTGAGTCAGCTTGCAGCTGCGTTGTGCGTAAGGGCTATTCGGGTCTTTCAGAGATATTTCCTGAGCAGTAGCAGCGGATACCATGCTCAGGCTCATGCAGGCAGAAAACAGAGCTTTCTGAAATGACATCACGATTCTCCTTAATCGTCATCATGGTTGTTGCGTTGCCAGTTGAAAACAGGGCAAAACAGAAAGCATCAGGCTATACCTGTTCGGGATCCGTCCGGGCTTTCCGATAAAACTGTTGTTCGCTTCGCAATGAATATTTATCTATCTCAGGAGCAGTTATTACAGGCACTGACCCGGAGCATGTATCTGTTAACACCTGATATTACAGCATGTACAACATCAACTTTATGTACAACATTGCCTTTGGGATGTTTCCAGTACTGGCCGATTAAGCAGTGCCGCATTGTATAGAGCTTGCCTGAACTTCCCTATAAGTGATGTTCTCATATCAGCGATAACTGCTAATTTTAGTAGCTTTTGTGACTATAATGCTACCTTTGGTGTGGCTCAACGCGGTTTTTCTCAGTTTGATGTGCGTTTGCGGCATGGAAAAGCCAGTCAGACAGCGGCCTTGCCGCTATCTCTGACTGGCGATCTTTACGGGAGCGCAAACTGGATGGTCATACAGCCGGACTGTTATTTCCAGTTTATCGGCCCGCTTCAGCTGCCAAGTAACAGTTTGTCGTCGTCCAGTTCTTCACCGTCGCCACGGGCTTTAGCGAACAGGCCTAGCAGGTCTTTTACCTCATAGTTTGCGCGTTCCTCACCCTGAAGATCAAACACCACTTTGCCTTCGTGCAGCATCAGAGTGCGGCTGCCGTAATCCAGAGCCTGGCGCATGGAGTGGGTTACCATCAGTACTGTCAGTTGCTTTTCTTCGATGATCTGGCGCGAAATATCCATAATCAGTGCGGCGGTTTTTGGGTCCAGCGCAGCTGTGTGTTCATCCAGCAACAGAATACGACTGGGCTGTAACGCCGACATCAGCAAACTGACGGATTGCCGCTGACCACCAGACAACAGGCCCATGTCTGCATCGAGCCGGTCTTCCAGCCCCAGGTTCAGGCGGGCCAGTTGTTCACGGAACACGTTACGCAACTTACCATTCAGGGCAAATGCTAACTTGCCCCGGCTGGTGCGCCCCCAGGCCAGCGCCATATTTTCTTCAATAGTCATATTGCCGCAAGTACCGGCCAGTGGGTCCTGAAAGACGCGCGCCACGTCACGGGTACGGCCTGTGGCCGGGAGGCGGGTAACATCCTGTTCATCAAACAGAATTCGCCCCCCTGTGGCGCGAATATCACCGGCCAGTGCGTTTAGCAGAGTGGACTTGCCAGCACCGTTAGAGCCAATAACAGTGACAAACTCTTTCTCTGGAATTTCAAGATCAATGCCTTGCAGAGCGCGCTTTTCAGTAGGCAAGCCTGCATTGAAAGTGACTTTCAGATTTTCGCAACGGATCATGATTGTGCCTCCCGTGCTGCTTTACGCGCTTTCCACTCCCGGCGCAATTGCGGCAGAATCAGAGCTACAGCGACAAGAGCTGCGGTAATGAAGTTCAGGTCAGAGGCGGTGAAGCCCAGGAAATCAGCGTTCAGTGCCATGGATACCGCCAGACGGTAGAGAATAGAGCCCAGCAGGCAGCTGATGATAATTACCCACATGTTGCGGCTGCCAAACAGAGTTTCACCAACAATCACAGCGGCCAGGCCAACCACAATGGTACCAATACCCATGGTGGAATCGGCAAAGCCATTGGTCTGAGCAAACAGAGCACCGGCAATTGCCACCAGGCCATTGGACAATGCCAGCCCGATGTATATCTTTTCTTTGGTGACAATGCCATTGGCCTGTGCCATACGTGGGTTGGCACCGGTGGCGCGCATCGCCAGACCATACTGAGTTTGCAGGAAGAAAGCAGTCAGCCCGGCAAACAGCAGGGCACAGATGCCCACCACAATTACTTTGAGGTACATGGATGGAATACCCAGTGTTTCAAAGGGGCTCAGGATAGTCGGTTCCATAATCAGCGCTACATTGGGCTTACCCATAATCCGCAGATTGATGGTGTAAAGCGCTGTCATGGTCAGAATACTGGCCAGCAGATGCAGAATATTAAAACGCAGATTCAGCCAGGCCGTAACCATGCCTGCTGCACCACCGGCCAACATGGCGCAACCCGTGGCCAGAAAGGGATTAAAGCCGGTTACAATCATCGCGGCGGCAACCGCTGCGCCCAGAGTGAAGCTGCCATCAACGGTGAGGTCTGGAAAATCCAGCACCCGAAAGGTGAGATAGACACCAATGGCGACCAGACCATAGATAAAGCCGATCTCCAGTGTGCCCATAAAGGCAAACATAGACATAAAAAGTTACCTGAAGTTATGTGGCTTAAAGCTGTGTGGCTTAAAGCTATGTGGTTTAAAGCTATGTGGCTTAAAGCTATGTGGCTTAAAGCCGTAAGGTTTAAAAGCAGCAACGCCGCAGGGTGAACCCGGCGGCGAAGTCGTCTGAAAACTGTGTGTTGGGTACAGTGTTTACTGGATAATTTTTGTGGCGCGATCCAGCAGGGACTGTGGAATCTCAACACCCATCATGCGTGCGGTTTTCAGATTGACGTATATGTCTGTACCTTTGGCAATGCGGACAGGCATATCAGCTGGTTTTTTACCGTTGAGGATTTCAATGACCATTTCGCCCGTCTGACGGCCCATGTCGCTGTAGTTAAAACCGACGGCTGCAACTGAGCCTCGCGCTACGGAGCCGGTATCCGCAGAGAAGACCGGCAGTCTGGCGTCAATACCGACTTTAATAATGGACTCCAGTGCAGAGATTACAGTGTTGTCCAGTGTGGTGTAGATGGCATCGGCTTTACCGATCAGCTTTTGGGCAGCAATCATCACATCAGACGACTTTGGTGCAGCAACCTTGATGATCTCTATGCCCTGTTCAGCGGCAACTTTTTCCATTGATTCAATAATGGAGACTGCGTTTGGCTCACCTGGATTAAACGGGATGCCCAGGCGTTTCAGGCCTGGTACAACCTCTTTGATCATTGCCAGATGCTGTGCCACAGGGACGGCATCTGACAGGCCGGTTACATTACGGCCAGGCTTGTCCATATTAGTCACCAGCTTGGCAGCAAGTGGGTCTGTGACCGCAGAAAATACCACCGGAATATCCCGTGCTGCACTGACCGCAGCCTGGGCAGATGGGGTGGCAATGGCAACGATTACAGCTGGTTGCTCACCAACCAGTTTGCGCGCAATCTGTGCGGCAATAGCCGGGTTACCCTGGGCGCTCTCATAGGTGAACTTTACTTTGTCACTGTCATAGCCGTTCTCAATCAGCGCGGCTTTCAGGCCATCACGTACGGCATCCAGTGCCGGGTGTTCAACAATGGCTGTTGTTGCAACGTGAACCTGCTCAGCTTGTGCTGCGCTGCAGGATAGTACGGCGGCAGCCAGTGCTGCTTTTGCCAGTGTTCTGATTTTCATCGGTCAGTCTCCGCTAGAATTCGGGTGCGTGCCAGGCGTTGTCTGTTCGCGATTTATGTGATGTGGCGGTATCGCTTATGCTGGTTAGCCAGGAACAGTCGCTTAGCTTTATTATCAGGGCAGAAGTATCCATAAATCTGCCATCTGACTGCAAGCACTTTGTACTTATAAACTGATACGGTGCAGACACCTGTCTGTATTGGTACAAGCATGGACGGGTAATCTTATCAATCAAACCTGCAGCTACCTGAAATCTAGGAACCCGCCCGTCAGACTGCTAGACTGATCAATCAATTTTACGTTAAGTGCTGCTGCATACTGGCGGTGCAGATTTCGAGATGGACACGCATGACGACAGCCCCGGATATTCAGCCCGTTCAGCAACTGGCACAGCTGGCCCTTGCCCTGACTACGGAAGCAGACCATTCACGCTTGCTGGAGCGCATCATGGATGGTTGTCTGGCGATCTCTCGCTCCGATGCCGGAACCCTGTACACGCTGGATGAGCAAACACGGGATGCGCTGCACTTCACTGTGTTACGTAACAACAGCGTCATCTTCGAGCCGGTACAGCTGCCGCCTGTTGCGTTGTGTGATGAGCAGGGGGAAAGGGCCAAACTGGTGGTGGTACAGACTTTCATTCAGCAGCAGACCATCAATATTCCGGATGTTTATCACTGTGCCCAGTATGACTTTTCCGGTACCCATCGTTTTGATGAGCAGTTTAATTATCGTTCAAAGTCTTTCCTTTGTGTGCCACTGAAAGACCATGAAAACCAGATGATTGGTGTATTGCAGCTGATTAACGCACTGGATGAAGGCGGCAATATCATTGAATTCTCACCTGAAGTGCAGCTGATGGTAGAGTCACTCTCGTCCATGGCCGCGGCGGCGCTGACCAAGCGGCGTCTGATTGATTCACAGCGAGCCTTGTTTGAAGCCTTTATCAAAATGATTGCCCGTGCAATTGACCATAAATCACCGGTAACGGGCAAACACTGTGAAAATGTTCCGGAAATTGCACGTTTGCTGGCGCAGGCGGTTTCCACAGACCAGCAACAGTTTGCCGGAACGGAGTTCAGCGCAGCCCAGATGCATGAGCTGAAGATTGCGGCCTGGCTACATGATTGCGGTAAAATCACCACCCCCGAATATGTGATTGATAAAAGCACCAAGCTGGAAACGATGGTTGATCGCATCAAACTGATCAGCGGCCGGTTTGCACTGTTTAAGCAGCACCTGCACCTGCAGGCAGTGACGGGAAAGCTGACATCAGAGTCGTATCACCTGCAATGTCAGCAACTGGATGAAGGCCTTGCGTTTTTGCAGCGTACAAACAAGGGCGGCGAGTTCATGTCAGATGAAGCTCTGACCCGCGTTGACCAGCTGGCAGAGATTGAATGGACTGACTGTTTTGGTCAGCAACATCGTCTGCTGGAAGCGGATGAAGTGCTAAATCTGAAGGTGCGCCGTGGCACCCTGAATGACGCTGAGCGCAGTATCATGCAGGATCATATCGTAGTCACCCAGGAGATGCTGGGCTCACTACCTTATCCTCGCCATCTGGCCCAGGTGCCAGAAATTGCCGGTAACCACCATGAATGTATGAACGGTCAGGGATACCCGCTAGGCCTGACTGGCGAACAGATGTCCATACGCGCCCGTATCATGTGTATCGCGGATATTTTCGAAGCGCTGACTTCGCCTGATCGTCCTTACAAAAAAGGTATGATGTTGTCGCAAGCACTGACGATTATTGGCCGTATGGTGGAAGAAGAACGTCTGGACAGAGAATTGTTTGACCTGTTTGTACGTAGCGGTGCCTGTATGGAGTATGCGCGCACACGTATGGATACACACCAGATAGATGAGATTGATCTGGATGCTTTACCGGGGTTGCTGGGCAAGGCTACAGAGTTTTTTTGTGAATAACGCAGCTTCCGTGTGAATAACGCAGCTTCTGTGTGAATAGTGGAGCCTCCTTGTGAAAAATGGAGGCGCTCGTAAACAACAGCCGACCTGTAACCTGCCAGCCCCATATATGCCAGCCCCATATAACAGTGTTTACTTGCTGGTATGGGTAAACACGCCGTCCCATTCAACCGGTGGTGGGTTTTCCCGGTAGACTGCCAGTCGTTCCTGGTACAGTTTAATCAGTTGTGGGTTAAAATCATCACGGGTCAGGCTGTCCAGGCGCTGTTTCAGGTCTGCCCAGTCCTGGCGCTGAAATGCCCCCATTGCACCGTTAAAACGTTCGGCCAGTGCCAGTGTGCGGCGGTCGATTTCATCTGCTCGCCCCAGTGGCTGATACAGGGTGACGGGTTCGGCCCGGCCTTTTACCTGCACTCTGTCCAGCATCATGAAGCGGTAACATTCTACGTGTCGAGCGGTTTCATCGCTGACAATCAGGGGGACGCCATAGAACTTGGTCAGTCCTTCCAGTCGAGACCCCAGATTCACCGCATCCCCCATCACGGTGTATGCCATGCGGTAGCTCGAGCCCATGTTGCCGATATTCATTACACCGGTATTGATGCCCATACCGATGGCGATGGGAGGTAACCCTTCGGCAGCCAGTTCTTCGTTTATCCGTGGCATTACTCTGTCCATCTCAAGTGCAGCATCCAGTGCGCGCAGGGCGTGGGATTGATCTTCCAGCGGCGCGCCCCAGAATGCCATCACCGCATCCCCGATATACTTGTCTACTGTGCCACGATGGCGGTAGATAATTTCGGTCATATGGGTCAGGTACATATTCATCAGCCGGGTCAGCTGCTGCGGGTCAAGCTGCTCTGACAGGCCTGTAAAACCACGTACATCGGAGAAGAACACCGTCATTTCACGGCTTTCACCCTTCAGATCCACTTTTTTACCGCCGCTGTTCAGCTCATCCACGATTTCCTGCGGGATATACTGGCCAAACTGCGATGCCAGTCGTCGCCGGTTGCGGGTTTCAAAAAAGTAGCCGGTGAACTGGCCAAACAGGTAAAGCACAATCAGTAATTGCAACGCCATGCCAAGCGGTAATACCCAGTGCCATTGTTGCCAGGCATAGAGGTTGCTACCGATCAGAAAACCACCCCAGGTCAGAGCTAGCAAGGTGCCACGGGATGCTGACAGCCAGGGCATCAGCAGCGATAACACCAGCCCGGTTAACAGTAACTGCATTAACTCAATGCCACGTACGTAGTCCGGCTGATAATAGAAACGTTCATCCAGCAGGCCTGAAACAATATTGGCGTGTACCTCGACTCCGGCGTAACGGTTTTGCAACGGAGTTACTCGCAAATCCAGCAATCCGGCCGCGCTGGTGCCGACCAGCACAATGGCACCTTCCAGAGTTTCCATTGCTGCGGTGCCTGCCATTACATCACTGGCGGATACATAGGGAAAGCTACCCATTGGCCCCCGGTAAGGCACCAGTACATTGCCGCCTGCATCTACCGGTATCTGTATTCCAGCCACATCGACAGCGGTCAGTGCCTGGCGACGGCTATCTGCCCCTGCTTCCTGTACTGCGGTAACTCGCTCTTCTCCCATTAATGCCATAAAAACAGCCAGTGCCAGCGAGGGGTAGTAGCCTCCCTGATACCGTTGCAGCAGCGGCACACGGCGGTAGGTGCCGTCAGCATCTACGCTGGGGTTGTCAAAAAATCCAGCCCAGGGGGTTGCCTGTTGTAACAATGCCAGATTACCTATATAACCGGAGGCGGAGGGGACGGGTAACATGCCGTTAAATTCACTGACGCGGGCGGCTTCGACTGGTAGAGTCCCGACGGTGCCCTGGGTGCGGTCGAACACATAGCCCAGCACTACCGGCCGTGAGGCAATGGTCTGGGCAAACCGACGGTCAGGGTCAATAGTGCTGATCAGGCTATCCAGTTGTTCCGCGTTGACTGCCTGCCCCTGTGCCTGGACACTGTTGACCAACTGCTGGCGGCTGAGGCGTTCATCGGCTTCCGGAAAGGTCATATCAAACCCCACCAGGGCAACGCCGTAGTGGTCAACCAGTTGTTCAACCAGTCGTGCCAGCCGATCCCGCCGCCAGGGCCATTGCCCCTCGATGGCCAGGCTTTTTTCATCAATGTCGATAATCACCACCCGCGGGTCCAGCTCGTTGGGCAGGGTGCGTTTCAGGCGCAGATCGTAGAGATCAAGTTCAAGGCGCTGGCTCAGTTCCGGCTGTTCATTCATCCACACCATCAGCAGTGCAAAGGCGGTGATTAACAGGCCGCATAGCATACGAACAAGACGCTGCATCATCGGCTTGCTCCTGTGGTATGGCGAAACGCAGCCAGCTTGCCAGATGGAATAATCAGCGAAGACGTGAGGGCAGAAGGCAGAAGGTACATCCCTGGCTCCGATAGAATGTGGAATCGGCCCATCATCATACCAGAGCCAGGGGGAGACTGGTGGGAGGTTAATTAATCGTTAACAGCATCAGTCATCCACGATTGAAATAGACGGGATGGCGCTGCCCTGTTCATTTTTGCCAATCAGGCCCGTGGCGATCTGTCGTGCGATTTCACGATAGATCAGAGCTGAACTGCTGTCTGCATCAGTTGCCACAGTAGGTTGGCCAGCATCGGCCTGCTGACGAATTTCCAGTGCCAGAGGCAGGTTGCCCAGCATTCGGGTGCCATACTGGCTGGCGATCTTCTCACCACCGCCTTCACCGAAAATATGTTCGGCGTGGCCGCAGTTGCTGCAGATATGCACACTCATATTTTCCACCACACCCAGTACTGGAATATCCACTTTGTTGAACATCTCAATACCTTTGATGGCATCCAGCAGTGCAATATCTTGTGGGGTTGTTACCACCACAGAGCCGGTGACAGGTACTTTCTGTGACAGTGTCAGCTGAATATCACCGGTACCAGGTGGCATGTCGATAAACAGGTAGTCCAGGCCGTCCCATTTTGTCTGGGTCAGCAGCTGTTGTAGCGCACCGCTGACCATCGGCCCACGCCATACCATTGGGGTATTGTCGTCGATCAGGTAAGCCATCGACATCGATTGCAGGCCCAGTGATTCAACCGGAATAAAGTACTGTTCATCGTCAGAACTGTCTGGTCGGGTGCCACTGGCAACGCCAAGCATCTGGCCAATGCTAGGGCCATATATGTCGGCATCCAGTACACCAACACGTGCGCCTTCGGCTGCCATCGCCAGCGCCAGGTTAACCGTGGTGGTTGATTTACCTACGCCACCTTTACCTGAAGCAACCGCAATAATATTTTTTACTTCGGCCATGCCTGGCAGGTTGCGTGGTGTGCTGTTACGGGCAATCTGCCAGATCCATTCAATGTCTACCGCTTCAACAGCGCTATCTGCCAGCAGTGCTTCACGTAGTGGTGCCTCGAGTTGTCCGGCAATACCCGCTGCCGGGTAGGGCAGGCTCAGTACCAGCTGTGCCGTGTTGCCCTGCAATGTGGCTGCTTCCTGTGCAGGAGCTTGTTGCAGGTAAGGGTCTTTCAGTTGTGCCAGTGCCTTGTCCAACGTGGCCTGCAATGTTGCTGGCAGCGGTTCACCCGCATTTTTCTTTCCAAACAGTTTTTCAAACATTTGGCTCTGTCCTGATTTGTTCAGCCCTGATGCTTTCAGGCCTGGTATAAGCCCGATCTGCGCCGGGTACTGTGATGTGACGGCGAGATCCGGTTACTGAGAAGGATCTATCCGTGATAAATACCTGACTATTGTAGTCAGATTTATCTCTCTGAACAGTCTATCTCTATCCATATATTGTTGCTTTCTATTCATATCTTATTGCTTTCTATTCATATATTGCCGCCCTCTATCCATATATTGATACCTGTGCTGACACGACCGGTTTCTGCCTGTGAAGGAGGGCCTGCTGGCCCTCATATCCGTGGTGTACGGCGTTATTCGTGGGTGATCTCCAGGGCCAGTTTACGGGCGTTGGCAAAGTCAGTTTTTCCTGATCCCAGTACCGGCACCTGGTGTACCTGATGAATTGCAGCCGGTAGCATCAGCGGGTTCATACCACCGTCTATCAGTTGCTGGCGTAGCTGTGTTGGTGTTTGCTCAGTTTCTACCAGCAGCAGTACTTTTTCGCCTTTTTTCGCATCCGGCAGGTTAACTGCCACCAGTGGTAGTTCAGGTGCTTGCAGAATTTTGCGTACTTGCAACTCCAGTGCCGTCAGGCTGACCATCTCGCCGCCCAGCTTGGCAAAACGCGAATAGCGATCAACGATGGTAACAAAGCCGTCTTCATCGACATGGCCTTTATCACCGGTTTTGTACCAGCGGATACCGTCCTGTTCGAACACCACATCAGCGGTGCGTTGTGGGTCATTAAGATAACCTTTCATGATCTGACTGCCGCCGATCAGAATCAGGCCGTCTTCACCGGTTGGCAATGTTTCCAGCGTATCCGGGTCAACAATGCGTGAGGTTGAACCGGGTAGTGGCATACCCACCGTGCCAGGTTTATTACCCACCTGTACCGTCCACCAACGGGTGTGCATCACATCGGGCAGATTAACGGCGGCGACCGGAGTGGTTTCAGTACAGCCATAGCCTTCTACAATGGGCACATGGAATCGGCTTTCAAATGCCTCGCGCACCTGTGGGTCAAGCTTTTCTGCGCCAGCAACGGTGACACGTAGCGACTGGAGCATCAGTGGGTGCAGTTTACGACTGCGGGTGTAAATTCGCAGGAACGTGCTGGTGGCGAACATCACAGTGGCTTTGTATTTCGCCACCCCTTTGCCGATATTCTGTGCATCGGTCGGGTCTGGATGACAGACCACAGGCACCCCTTCTACCAGTGGTAGCAGTGTTGTCACCGTCAGGCCAAACGCGTGGAAAGAGGGCAGGGTTGCCATCAGGCAATCATCTTCCTGGACGTTAAGTACATCTGATACCTGTTTCAGGTTAGCCATCAGGTTGCGATGGCTCAGCATCACACCTTTGGGCATTCCTTCGCTGCCCGATGAGAACAGAATCGCAGCGGTGTCATCCAGCTGGGCCGGTTTGCAGAGCATCCTTTCCAGCATCGCTGTTGGTGTCAGTGTCACCAGCGCCAGGGTACGCAAGGCCTGTGCTTTACTGAATTGCGCTTTGATGTCTTCCATATACAGAATCGTGCGTCCTTCAAACAGCGGGGAGAGATCAATGCCGCGTGCTTGCAGTTTCTTCACAAACTGGTGAGCGGTGACGATAGTATCAACCTCTGCCTGTTGCAGTGCGCCCAGCACAGCAGCTTCACTGGCGGTAAAGTTGAGGTTAACCACTGTTTTACCCGCCATCAGTGCCGCCATATTGGCGATGGCACCGGCGCTGGAGGTTGGCATCATAATGCCCAGGTTCTGCGATGGCACCCGTGCCAGGTGACGGCTGAACAGGGTGCAGGCGGTCAGCAGACGGCGGTGGCTCAGGGGTTCACCCTGCACATCGGCGATGGCCCAGTCATTGGGTAGTGATTTAGCCATGCGGACAAAGCTTTGTGCCACCGGGGTGAGGGTATCGGTATGTTGCTGCCAGGCGTGGATAGATAGCTCACGCACTGCGGCTTTCACTGCCGGAGCTTTGCTCTGTACCGGCATCGGTTTACCAAAGGCGACGATTACATCACGTTGCAGGCCCTGGTCGCGCAGGGTGCGCATCTTCTCGGTCGAACGGGAGAAACGGCTGCCCCAGAGGCCGCGCAGATAGAACGGTACAATGCTGATTTTTGCCTTAGAGTCGTGGTTATTGTCCAGATCTTTGCAGGCATGTTCAAAGCCGCGTTTAAACGCGGCCAGATGGCCGTTAAAGCTGATGGCACCTTCCGGGAATAGACAGACCGCCTCGCCCCGTTGAAGGCGTTTGGATACCTCTTTCATCGCTGCCCGTGAGCCACCTGACGACACCGGAATTACGCCGTACAAATCAAGGAACCAGCGTAGATACCAGCGTTCGTAGATCACCCGTTCCATCACAAAGGTGATATGACGTGGGCAGGCCAGCTGAATAATCGCCCAGTCCAGCCAGCTGATATGGTTACCCAGCAGCAGCACACCTTTACCTTCAGCGGGCAGATTCTCAAAGCCCAGTACTTCCAGTCGGTATTTGATGCGGAACAGCGAGCCAAACAGCCGCCGGATCAGCGCCTGAGGCAGCAGTACAATGGCGGCTATCGCGCCGATGACGCCGATGATTGCCAGCCCCCATAGCAGCCAGAGCCCATCCAGCCCCAGGAAAGCAAACGCGGCGGTGGTGGCCAGTGCCAGCAGCATGACGCTTTTTTCGGCAAAATTATACCCGGCCAGCATCCGCCCCAGCTTGTGCTGGTCGGTATTGAACTGTAGTAATGCGCTCAGTGGGATGACAGTAAAAGCCCCTCCAACACCAACGGTAAAGAAGGCGGCTGCTTGCAGGCGCATATCGGTCAGTTGTGGTAATAGCAGTAAACCGGCGGCGACCGCGATAGCGCCAATCGGTACCAGTGACAGATTGATATGGTTACGGGACAGCCTTCCTGCCAGCCCGGAGCCCACCATAATACCGATCCCGGTCAGCGCCATTACCCCCTGAATAATAAAGGTGTTGTGCTGGTTCAGATGTTCTTCAGCAAACGCGGGGAAGACTGCCAGCATCACCTGGCCAATGGCCCAGAAAGTCACTAGCCCGGCGACTGACAGCGCCATGGCACGGTTGGCTGATAACAGTGACAGGTTGGCGCGCAGCGTTTTACCGGTACGGTAACCCTGCCAGTCAAAACGGGCAGTATGATCTGTTTCACGCATCTGCGGCAGGCGGTACGCCAACCATAATTCCAGTAATGAGCCTGCCACCAGAATCCAGCCCAGCGGGGCGATCATCTGCAACGCCTGCTCTGGGGCCATCTGTTCAGCACCTTGCAGCCGTAACTCAAACAGGGCGGAAAACACTACAATGCCGCTCAGAATGGCGATCATGGTAACCGATTGAATCCAGCCATTACCTTCAGCCAGATGATCCGGCCCTACCATTTCGCGGATAAAGCCGAACTTGGCCGGGCCATACAATGCGCTTTGTAAGGCCAGCAGGAAGGTCATAGCAAAGGCGGGAATAAACATACCCATGTAATAGCAGGCGGTAATTGCCAGTGTAATGGCTACGGCGGCCCAGGCTGAAAGCTGCATCACCCGGTTTTTCGGGTACTTATCGGACAGGTAGCCGGAAGGTGTCAGTAGTAAGACAAAGGGCAACAGAATCAGGCCGTTTACCAGGGTAGTCAGAATAATCTGAGTATCCCCTTCATAGGCTTTGAACAGAGTGTTCTGGATTATGATCTTATGGCCAAGATCGACAAAAGCATTAATGAAGGCCACCGCCAGAAAGGCGATAAAGCCCGGTTTTTTCAGCAACGCGATCATTGTGATCCCTCCTGTTGCCATCCATTCAGGTAGCGGCAGATCAATTCGTGGGCCATGGTGCTGGCGCAGATATGATCCGCCTGAAAAAGCTTGTTATGAGCGCCCAGCACTGCAATGCCGTGTACCCCGGCCCAGAGCGTACGGGCAGCACTGCTGATCTGTACTTCGCTTTGCTGTGACATCACTTCCGATAGCGGGGTTTCAATGCGGTCAAACAGCTGGGTAATGGCTTCGTTGAGTGCTTCGGGAGCTTGCAGGTCATGGGGCGTACTGTACTCAAACAGTAGTCGCCAGCGCTGCGGCCATTCATTGGCAAACGTCAGATAGCTGTCGGCATATTGCAACAGTGCAGCCTGCGGCCCTTCGGCAGGTTGCTGATCCAGCGCCTGTAGCAACATCTGCAATGTGCGCAGGTTCAGCTGCCAGCACAGGTCATCGTAGTTTTTGAATATCTGATAAAGTGAACCGACTGAGTAGCCGATTGCGGAAGCGATTTTGCGGGTGCTCAGTGCTTCGCTGCCTTGCTGGTCCAACAGGGTTTCAGCGGCACTGAGTGCCATTTCACGTAGTTCGTCCCGACTGTGGTCATTACGTCTGGCCATCGTTGTTCCTTGATCTCCATGCTGAGGAAATCCGGTTTTTAAACAGTGTTTAATTAAGCTGAGAAGGATTTTATTGAACGGTGTTCATAAAGTAAAGGGGGAGGGGCAGATTGACCAGAAGAGGCGTCAACTATGCTGACGCAGGGTGAAGTCACCAGAGCATTTTCGTATAAGTCAGTTAATTGTCCAAGGCCTGGCGTTTAACAACTAACAGGCTAAATCGCTCGGACGCAGCAAAGCTGCGCCGGTGTTTAAGGCGTTATATCTCACGCAATATTTTATCCACGACGGTTTCTACGACTACTCAGGGCAGTTTCTGCTACTTAAGTACCGTAAGCCCGCGCTGGCTGAGTGCCACACAAGTAGCGTCAATCTCTCGCTCTACTCTGCTCACCTCGCGTAAACATTGGGCGCGATAGAGCTCATTCTGTTCAGGATTGTTAGCTTCCTGATTCAATCGGCGGCGCAACCACAACAGGATGTCAATAGGACGATCAAAGGTAGTATCAGTATTGTGGGCATCATGTAGTTCAAGCGCTGCAGCGATAAAGTGTTTTAACTGACTGGTTGTCGAATCGTTGAAGATCAGAGACAGGCGCGTCATCGCTAACTCAGAAAGCGCGCTCTCGTAGCACCGCGTAGTTTGCCCCGATACAGAGTCTGATTGCACACAGTTTTTAGTGTCCATGGTTTGGTCCTTGTTGTTGAGAAAAAACGAGGGTTTCCCCTTGGTACTCTACTTTATGCGAATTGTAATGCAATTAATAATTGTTATCATTAGCGATGTGTTTTGCTTCAGCTCTGAATGAATACCTCACACGGCAATATGTAGCAGACCAACCCCTGTGAAAACCTCACTACCGCAATTGCGTTCGGCTATCAGGGCAAAGTGCAGGCCAGGGGTGTATCGCTTAATTGAATAAAAAAGAGATATTTACAATGGGAACAACGATTCATACCGTCAGATCAGAAAACCAAAGTGGCGATCTTGCTCGTCAGGATCAACTGGCCTGGAAACTGGCTGAGTTGGCCACCCAGGCCAGGTTTCAACCGCTTGACGCTGACTCTGTAGAGATGGCAAAAAACCGTATTATTGATAATGCGGCTATTGCGCTTGGTGCAGCTAACGAGCGCGCGGTTGTTGTGGCGCGTGGTGAGGGGCGTCTGGTGGCAGGTGCCGGTAGTGCCACTATCTGGGGGCTGGAAGGCGGTTATCATCCGTTAGCGGCAGCGTTTGCCAATGCTGTAGCCGTTCGCTTCCTGGACAATGATGATACCTACCTCGCGGCTGAATACTCACACCCGGATGATAATATTTCACCCGTGATGGCAGTCGCTCAGCACGCGGGGGTCTCTGGCGATGATCTGCTGCGTGGCATCATCGTGGCGTATGAAGTGCACGTGGCCCTTGTAGGTACTGGTAACGGTACCGGCATCTGCCTGCACAAGCATAAAGTTGATCATATGACCCATATTGCAGCAGGCACTGCGGCGGGTATTTCCTCTATGCTGGGGCTGTCCACTGAGCAGGCCTATCACGCCATTAACTTTGCTGTGCACAATGCTATTTCTTCACGTCAGTCGCGTAAGGGTGATATAGGTGCGCAGAAAGAATTCGTACCAGGCTTCTCTGCAGAGATCGCAATCAAAGCCGTACACCATGCCATGCATAATCTGAAAGGTCCGAACCCGGTTTATGAAGGTGTAGACAGTATCATTCGTCGCTTCCTGGATGGTCGTGATAACCCTGAGGCAGAATACAAAGTTGAGCTGAACGATGTCGCCAGTGCTCCAATGCGCAACATCCTGAAGACTTACCCTAAGCAGCATGCCTTTGAATACCAGGGGCAAGCGATCATTGACCTTGCTCTGCAAATGCGTGAACAACTGCCACGTGATGCCGAGGGTGGTGTCGATATGGCACAGATCGAAAAGATTGTATTGAAAACCAGCCATCATACCCACCACGTAATTGGTACAGACGCCAACGATCCTCAGAAGATTGACCCTGATTCACCACGTGGCACTCTGGATCACAGTATCATGTTCGCGATTGCACGCTGCATCCAGACGGGAGAATTCCATAAGGATCGCTCTTATGTGATGACTCAGGGTGAGAAAGATGCTCTGCGTGCCCTGATGCTGAAGACTGAGACTGAATTTGACCAACATTGGGAAGATCTCTATCACGATCAGGATCCGAATGTTCAGGCCTACGGCGGCCGCATGATTATTACGCTCAATAATGGTGAGACAATTACTGACGAAAAAACCCGTGCTAATGCCCACCCAGGTGGCGATACACCATGGCAGCGGCCGGAATACATCGCTAAGCTTGAGGATTACACGTCAGGCCTTGTCAGCGATGCCGAGCGCAACCGTTTCGTGAAGCAGGTCAGCAACATAGAAGAATTGTCTGGTGAACAACTGATGAAAGTGAACCTGATCGTTGATCAGGGTGACTTGATTACACCTGAGACAAACGGACTTCTGGACCCGCAGTAATCCTGTAATGCAACAAAGCCACTTCAGAAACGGGAGTGGCTTTTTTCTGGATATTTAGCAAAAATCCGCGTAAACCCTTGCCCAATCGGGCGGGGATACAAGCGGGAACCGCGCAGCGGTTCTAATCAGGCGTGCCTTGGCTCTGCACATATTCTCGCAGAGTTTCAATTGTCGCACCCCCTGCACTACAAGCAAAGTACGAACGTGACCACAATGCCCCACTTTTACTCTGTCGGGGTATGTGTGTGTTGAGTATGCGTATCCGGCGTG
>JAOXSF010000018.1 GCA_025800125.1 Marinobacterium sp. | reverse complement strand
CGGCCCAGCCCGACCGCAAGTATATTCATGGCCGCGTTTACATCGCGGTCGTGAGTGACACCACACTCACTGCATGTCCACACTCTTATTCCAAGTCCTGCGATACCTCTCGGTCTCGAATCCGGCACTTTGCCACAACTCGAACAGGTCTGGGTGGTGTACGACTCGTTAACCTCTTTAAAAACAATGCCTGCGCTATCGCATTTGTATTCCAGCATTGTTTTCAGCATGGCCCAGCCAGCATCCAGCACGGACCTGGCCATCTTTGTTCTGGTTAACGAGGATGATTTCACGTTGCCAACGTAGATTTTACCTGCACGGTTTACCAGCTGACGGGAAAACTTGTGCAAAGCATCTTTACGGCGATTGACTATCTTTGCGTGAATCGCCTTCACGCGCTTTTTCTTACCGGCGCGTTGAGCTACAGCCAGCTCAGGCTCCAGATCGCGGTAGAAGCGACCCGCTTCGAGCCTGGTGCCATCAGAGCATGTGGCCGTGTCTTTCAGGCCAAGGTCGATGCCAACCTTATCCTGACCGGCAGGCACTTCGGCCTCGACTTCAACGACAACATTGAAGTAATTGGGCCTGTATCAGTTAGAAACAGGGCTGCCGGTGCCGTCCTGATGCCAACGAAAAACAGTAAAGGGAAAACCATTCAGATCTCCCTGCTCATCCCAGCTTAATGGGCCAATTGCCGTTTCAATGGTTGTACGGTGCAACTCATGTGCAACTTTAAGTGGGTCTTGTGGCCCTACTCTCGTAATCGCGCCCGCCAGCGCTTCAACGGCGGCATAGCTGGTCCAGATGAAAGGCCCACTCGGCTCAACACCCTGAGCTTTCAGCTGTTCAACAATCACTCTATTACGTGGCAGAAGGTCATAACGGGTTGGCAAGGTAACCCGTAGCCCCTCTACAGCCTCTCCAGCCAGGAAAGCAATATCCCGGTTACCCAGACTTTCAGGCCCCATATAGGTCGGCTTAAACTTTGCGGTACTGGCCTGACGCATAATCAGCGCCAGCTCCGGGTGGTAGCCACCGTAGTAGACGAAATCAATATTTTCACGTTTCAGTTTGGTAATCAGCGCAGAAAAGTCTTTTTCACCCGTGTTGACACCATCGACACTGACAACATTTACACCAGATGCCAGCAGCTGATCATGCACAATCATGGCAATACCTTTACCGTACTGCTGTTTGTCATGCACGATTGCCACACGCTGTGGTTTAACCTGCTCAACAATATAACGAGCGGCTATATCACCCTGCTCAGAATCTAGCCCGATTGTCCGGAAAAGTAATGGATAACCGCGGAGGGTAATGCCTGGATTGGTCGAGCCAGTAATCACCAGAATATTTTCATCACGATAAATATCGGTTGCAGGCTGGGTGGAACTGGAACACAAATGCCCTACCAGATAGCGTACACCATCATGCACAACCCGGTTGGCAACGGAGA
>JAOXSF010000187.1 GCA_025800125.1 Marinobacterium sp. | reverse complement strand
AGATAATCACTGTTCAGCAGTAACTGATTGCGGGCCGCGCCAAACTCCATCTCAGCTGCAAAGAACTGCTGATAGGGTTGTGGATTGTCCGGTTGCGGGCGGGTCATCCGTACCGTTGAGATCGGTACCTGATGGCCGGTCAGCCAGCGCGGCCAGTTACACAGGCAGGCAAACAGAAACTCAATGGTGCGCTGATCGTTATTATTCAGCTCCAGGGTAATTACGGTGCCTTCAAGACCGGACTCCAGTTCCAGTACCGCGCCTTCATACATCAGTGGCAAGTAATCGATCAGACTCTGATAGGCTTGCTCAAGCGTCGCAGAAGTGGACATCAGGAAGCCGATGGAGCCCAGAGTGCGGGGTTGCGTTGCCTCGCCCAGATTGAGCCATATCAGCGGGTTGTGACTGAGCCGGGTCAGAGTTTCCAGCACGTCACTGAAACGTTGTACCGGAAAACGTGCACCGGGTTTGGTAAACTCTTCCTGAGTAAGTCCGGCGCTTTCCAGCAGTTCCCGGGCAGGCTCCAGTCCCTGTTGTTGCGGGAAATGGCGGGCCAGTTGCAGGGCAGGTTCCAGCAGCATGGCGGAGGCAGTGGTCACAGACATGGCATGAAAAGATCAGTTATGGCTTTATCCAATATAACGAACATTAGCATAAAGCAGGCAAGCTTTACCTCCTTGCGTGCCATTTTGCGTGGTGTTGTTTGTCTGTGGATGCTGCTGGCGTTGCCGACGGCTGCAGATCAGACCACCCGTACACTGAAGGTGGGGATGCCTCTGCCGGGCCAGATTC
>JAOXSF010000035.1 GCA_025800125.1 Marinobacterium sp. | reverse complement strand
ACCACCGGTTCGCAGCCCTTGTGTCAGCGTATGTGCGCTGGACAGAAATGACATCTGCATCGCCTGTCACCGCAGCGGTATGGAGATTTCTCAGTGGGGAGCCATGAGCAACACTGAAAAGCGCCAGGTATTGGGTAAAGTAGCTCGCCGTGAACGAGGGGAGTCGGTTACATGAAAGTAATGGCTATGTCTGAGTAAACTGTTGTAGATCTGCCATCCTGAAAATATCAGCCATGAGTTTCGGGGTGGCCGCTATGAAAAATGCCGTGTTTCAACAGCTTTTACAGCAACTCACTACACTGTCGCCCAGTCAGCGCCAGCGTCTCCATGATTTTCTGCGGCAGAATCTGGTTTCAGCAACGCATATGCTTTCCACCTCTGCTGCGCCAGAATATTGCCCACATTGTGAAGCCGCAGGATTGCGTCCCTGGGGATCGAGTCACGGTTTACCACGTTATCGCTGTAAGCAATGTGGTCGAACCAGTAATCCTCTAACAGGTACGCCGCTGGCACGTTTACGCAAGCGGGAATGCTGGATGCAATATGCTCAACTGTTGATAGAAGGCGTGACCGTTCGCGCTGCTGCACAGGCCTGTGGCGTCAATAAGAATACAGCTTTTCTGTGGCGGCACCGCTTCCTGACGCGTATCAGCCAGCATCAAGCTCATCATGAAGAAGGGATAGTCGAAGCGGATGAGACTTTCTTTCTCGAGTCATTCAAGGGGCAACGTGGATTGCCGCGACCCGCGCGTAAACGCGGTGGTGTTGGGCGCACTCGCGGTTACAGTCCCGATCACATACCCGTTCTGGTTGTTCGAGATCGCCACCAGGAAACCGCCGATTTTATACTGGAAAAAATAGATGCAGAGCACATCGAGCAAGCTCTCAAACCGCTTGTCGATCCTGATTCAGTGCTCTGCACAGATGGGGCATCTGTTTACACCGCCTTTGCGCAAAAACATGCAATCCAACATGAGACCATACGCGCCCGGGGCCCTCGTGTGCGGGGTGCTTTTCATATCCAGAACGTCAACGCTTACGACAGCCGTCTGAAGAATTGGATGCGTCGTTTTCACGGTGTCGCAACTAAATATTTGAAGAACTACCTGGGGTGGCGGCGGATGCTGGAGCGTTATTCTGCAAGCATGAGCGCTGAGCTATGTCTGCTGGAAGCAGTTGAACGATATTCACAACAACTAACTCAGACATAGCCAAAGAAAAAGTAAGGCCAAATAATTCCGGGGGGGTTATGGGACGACGTAAAGCAGCTATCAGTGGCCAGCTCGCTGACCTTGATCTGCGCCTGCTACGGGTATTTCGTGCGGTAGTTGATGCCGGTGGGTTCAGCCAGGCGGAGCTGAGCCTGAATCTGGCCAACTCCACCATCTGTAACCATATTGCAGACCTGGAAAAGCGGCTGGATATGCGACTATGCGAGCGTGGCCGGGCTGGATTCCGGCTGACCGAGCATGGCAGGCTGGTCTATGACGCCAGTCTTGAGCTGCTGCAAGCCGTGGAACAGTTCCAGCATCGGGTTAACGACAGTCACGGTCAGGTACTGGGTGAACTGCAGCTGGGTATGGCCGAGCATATGCTGAGCATCTCCCAGCTCCCCATGGTGGATGCTCTGCGCCAGTTCAGCCAGCAAGCGCCAGCAGTACAGGTGCAGATCAGCACTCTGGCATCCCATGAAGTCATCCCTGCCGTAACGGATGGCCGGATAAAACTGGGCATCACCGTACTGCATCAGCGTGCAGACCATCTGTACCAGTTACCGCTGTTTGAGGAAGAGATGCAGCTGTTCTGTGGCCGTGGCCACCCTTTATGGGATATTCCCCTCTGCGGGCAGCACGCAGAATTACTGGAACAGTACAAGGTGGTGGAATCCCCGCGCCTGCAACCGGGTCGGGAACAGTTCCCGGAAATGATACGCTGGAACCGCCATGGCAGTGCTTACCATCAGGAAGCACGCGCTGCACTGATTCTGACCGGCCACTATCTGGGCTACCTGCCACGACATATGGTGGAAAGCTGGGGCTGGCAATCACAGCTCAAAGCGGTATTTGAAGAAGGCTACAGCTATCGTAACCGCTACTACGCACTGGCACGACCACAACCGGAACGAGACCCGGTGCTACGCTGTTTTCTGGACTGCCTGAAGGGGGAAGTTCAACAGGAAACGCTGGCTCTTTAAAAAGGAGCACGTAAAAGGGACATGATTAACGGGGTCTGGATTTTTTATGTTCATACATCGCCTGATCAGCACGGGCAATCCAGTGCTCCAGTGGCTGTTCCAGGTCGTCCATCTGCAATATACCGAAACTGACACCGGTAGAAATATGGTGTGACGGGTCAATCCCCTTTTTAACCAGCGTATCCACCGCCTGGCAGTGCTCGCTCAGTGCCACCAGATCATCTGTTTCAGCCAGTAGCAAGAACTCGTCACCACCAATACGCGCCAGCACATCTGTTGCGCGAAAACTCTGCCGCAAACTGTCAGCCAGCAACCGCAATGCCTGATCACCGGCGGCATGGCCCAGCTGGTCATTAATCGTTTTCAGGCCGTTCATATCCAGGTAGATCAGTGCCAGCCGGGTATGATTACTTTTGGCCAGCAGCATCCGCTGTTCAGCAACCATTCTGAAACCACGCAGGTTATAGAGCCCGGTCAGCTCATCTTTCATCGCCAGCTCACGAAACAGATCAAAGTGGTCCAGCAGCACCAGGTCTGCCTGTACCAGATCACGAAACTGGCGAATAAGCTCAACAAAGGGCGCGTCATAGTCGGTAATGGCAAAATCCATCACGCAGATGGTGCCAAACGGCTTGCCATCAGGCCAGAAGATCGGCACGCCCAGGTAGGAGTTAAAACCATCTTCGGTCACCTCCGGGTTGGTCTGCCACTCTTCACACTCGGTGGCGGCCCGTACGTACAGCTCCTGACGGCTCTGCACAATTTTACGACAGAAGATATTGGCGTCCACCGGTACAATCAGGCCTGCCCCGTAGGGGTTTTCTTCCTGCTCACTGGCAACCGCTACCTGATAGCCTTCTTCGGTATGCTGGACAATAAAGCCTGCGGGTGCTCTGAACAGCTCCGTCATCAGATTCACGGTACGCTGCCACTTGGCAAACGGAATCAACTCTAACGGCTGGTCAATTAACCACTTCCCAGAATCCGGCATAAGCACCTCATAACAACACAGTCGCAGCGAAAAGCGGGATTTTACGCGCAGATTAATGCCTTTGCACCGTTACATATGAAAATTCTAACGTAAGGTTGCTGTGGGACAGATTAGAGACTCGACAAACGTATAACTCGCACCTGCAACCACTCTCTTGTCATCAGACCAGCTATTGAATCAGCGGTCTCAAACCAGCCTTTATTCCTCGTTCCCACGTTCCTGTGTGGGAACGAGTAAAGCCATTACACCCTTCCCCACTCAGAAATAAAACGTCGCATCCACCGAAGCAATCAGCTGGCTATCTTTACTGCCACCGGCAAAAGCATCTGGCCCATCGCTATCCTGAATGTCGTAACGCAATTCCGGGCGAATACGCAGGGCGGGCATCGGGTTCCAGGTCACATTAGTCGTCAGGGCGGTAAATTTGCCGCTGCTCCACTGGAACGGTGCTTTGCCTGCTGCTGCACCGGTCATAACTACGTTGGCCGGGTCTTCAGAGTTGAACCATTCGATACGGCTATTCCAGCTCAGATTCTCTGCCAGACGGTGATACCAGTTCAGATTGGCACCGTACCACTGGGCATCCGCGCCGCCATTAAGAGCCGCATTTTCCTGTTCGCCGGTTGTCAGTTCCAGGGCAATACGATTATCGGCATCCAGCACCCGGCTGTAGGTCAGGTAGCTGGCATAGCGACGGGCGTCGCCGCTGCTATCGGCAATGGCCGGGTAAGGTGAGCCACAGCCACATTCGGCAAAGCTGTCATTGGCACCATTACCGACAATGTTTTCCCAGTCGATCCAGGTTTTCATATCGGCGCTGCGCCAGCGCAGGTTGGCGATAATATCCAGATCGCTGTTGCGATCCTGCATATTGTTCCAGCCCTGTACCAGGCCAACCTCGGCACCCAGTACCGATTCACCCGGTGCCGATGGCAATTTGAAGGCATAGAGCGCACCGGCATGTTTGGCCGGGCCGTGCATAAAGGCGTAACTGCGGCTGTAGAAGTCAGTCGGAGCTGGCGCAGGCTCAGCAAAACCAATCTCATTTTCCAGCGGCGTATGGAACAGACCCACCATCAGGTTAGAACCACCCAGTACCGGGAAATAGAACTCAGCGAATGCCTGGGTGAAGGTAAACGCTTCAACACCGGCGTCCTGATCATCATTGATGCCCAGATCTTCATCCCAGCCATCAGTCAGGAAGAATTGTGCATCTTTGCCGTAGATAGTGGTCAGGGTAAAGCCCCAGTCAAAGGCCTGTGGCATCGGTGCCGGAGTTGGCGTGATGCGGGTCAGCACATTACTTTTCAGCGGCTTTTCAATCATCAACGCCAGCTGGTTCAGGTTGGCACCCTCTTCGCTGTTCAGAAACGCCTGCTTTGATACATCATCGCTACCGTTGAAGTTAGTAATTACACCGGCTTGCGCCCAGCCCCGCACCGTAATACCCGTGCCATCCAGCGATTCACCCAGCGCCTGTTGCAGATACCCCGGCTGTGCGGCAACGGCACTGCCCGATGCCAGCGTTGCAGCCAGCAGCGCGCTGGTCAGGGTTTTCAGAGTTGTTTTTGTTGTTATCGTCTTTGGTGCGGTCACAGCGATCATCCTTCTGCCTGCATGGCTATTGCAAAAAGCCCGCATCTTATACGTACTAGTATGCGAATACAGCGGTTTTGCGACCAAAGAATGGTATAGCCATGTGAAGGTGAAGGTGAAGGTGAAGGTGAAGGTGAAGAGTCAGCAAATAGCAGATAAAAGAAGGCCCTGCAGAGCAGGGCCAGAGTACAACAACAAAGAAAATACGGCGCGCGTCAAACCTGGAACTCAGTTTCTCGGCGGCGCGGAGAGAGGAAAGGCAGTAACATTGCCTTTCGCATCACAAACCTTGGCGATACCCTCGTTATCGACCTCATCTATCCGAACTATAGCCTGAATTGGAATATACGACCGTTTCACCCCGGTAAATTCCTGTCGCAGCTTCTCTTCACCCGGGTCAACCACCAGCTCTGAACGGCTACCGAAGACAAACTCTTCAACCTCCAGAAAGCCCCACATCTCACTCTGGTAGACATGCTTGACGTACAGCTCGTACACCTTGTCCTGATTTATAAAAATGACGCGGTAGATACGATCTTCATTACTGGCCATGGCGATGCAGCGTCCCATACAGCAGTTTTGTTAAATACGAACCATATTTAGTGGGGGCAGACATACGTCAATTCAAGCATAAGCCCTTTCAAGCGATTAGCGTTTCTCAGCAAGC
The DNA here is from genome assembly GCA_025800125.1 of Marinobacterium sp. Taxonomy (GTDB): domain Bacteria; phylum Pseudomonadota; class Gammaproteobacteria; order Pseudomonadales; family Balneatricaceae; genus Marinobacterium_C. The sequence continues at coordinate 143,989 of JAOXSF010000035.1, read as the reverse complement.
GGTTAACGTCTGTCAGATAGACCGTCTCTACCTGCCAGCAATATCTACCTGCCAACAATGTCCAGTGGCCCAGGCAACGCACACTATGAACAGATTTCCAGTTACAGACTCGGTGTCAGGCAAGCAATTAACCGTCTGACAGGTAAAATAGACGCAGGCTACAAGCTCCATAGCATCTGCGGCGATGCTAGCCGTGCTGGAGATAGCTGTGCTGGAGATAGCTGTGCTGAAAGCACTGGTCAGAATGTAGTCGCTATTGCTACGTTCCAGTATAATGCGCGGTCTTTTGCGGGCCGGATTCCCCATGCAACGGCCAATATCCTTGCCGGTTGTAGTGGCATCTGGCCGCAACACGCCTGATTACCCTGAGGTGGGGGTCAGGCCATACAGATCGCTGATGCTGCACGGGCCAGCCCCGTCCAGCTTATTTTTCAAATCGTTCGATACAGGTGAATAATGGCCAAGAAGCTGTTTATCAAAACCCATGGCTGTCAGATGAATGAATACGATTCTTCCCGTATGGCAGACCTGCTGGGCGAAAGCCATGCGCTGGAGCTGACCGACTCCCCGGAAGAAGCCGACGTATTGCTGCTTAACACCTGTTCGATTCGCGAAAAGGCCCAGGAAAAGGTATTTCACCAGCTGGGCCGCTGGCGCAAACTGAAAGATGCAAACCCGGATCTGGTGATCGGCGTAGGTGGCTGTGTGGCCAGTCAGGAAGGGGAGAACATCCTCAGCCGTGCGCCTTATGTCGATATGATTTTCGGCCCACAGACCTTACACCGCCTGCCGGATATGATTGAAGAGAACAAAGATGGCGCGGTTGGCATCGTTGATGTCTCTTTCCCGGAGATCGAGAAGTTTGATCATCTGCCTGCGCCATCTGTTGAAGGCGCTGAAGCCTTTGTTTCAGTAATGGAAGGCTGTTCCAAGTACTGTACTTTCTGTGTGGTGCCTTACACCCGTGGCGAAGAGGTCAGCCGTCCACTGGATGATGTGATCGCAGAGTGTGTCGAACTGGCGGAACAGGGTGTGCGTGAAGTCAACCTGCTGGGCCAGAACGTCAACGCCTACCGTGGTGATACCCATGATGGCGATGTAGCCGACCTGGCCGAGCTGATCCGCACCATTGCCGGTATCGACGGCATCGACCGCATCCGCTTCACCACCAGCCACCCGGTGGAATTTACTGACAGCCTGATCGATGTGTACGGCGAAGTGCCGGAGCTGGTCAGTTTCCTGCATCTGCCGGTACAGAGCGGTTCTGACCGTGTGCTGATGGCGATGAAACGCGGCCATACCGCACTGGAATACAAGTCAAAATTGCGCCGTATCAAGAAACTGCGTCCAGAAATCACCTTCTCCTCTGACTTTATTATCGGCTTCCCTGGCGAGACCGATTTCGATTTCGAGCAGACCATGAAGCTGATCCACGATGTCGAAATGGATCAGTCCTACAGTTTTATCTACAGCCGCCGTCCGGGTACACCCGCCTCTGACCTGCCAGATGATGTCAGCGAAGAGACAAAGAAACAGCGACTGGCGATTCTGCAGGACCGTATTAACCAGCAGGCACAGGCGATCAGCCGCCGTATGGTCGGCAGCACCCAGCGTATTCTGGTGAACGGTTACTCAAAGAAAGATCCGGGCCAGCTGTCCGGGCGTACCGAGAATAACCGTGTGGTCAACTTCCGCTGTGATAATCCTGACCTGATCGGCCACTTTGCCGATGTTGAAATTGTGCAGGCCTACGCCAACTCACTACTGGGCGAACTGCGCTGTAGCGAACTGGATGCTGACTTTGTCAAATAACTGGTACTGACAAGTAACTGGTACTGACAAGTAACTGGTATTGACAAGAAACCGGTACTGACAGGCAACGAACGCTAAATAAGTAACGGGCATGGCAGATGCCGCCCGCAGACTGGCTGTCCAGGCCGGGTTGTAATGGCCTGGTCAGTCTGAACCAAGGAGTACTTTTGAATACCGCACATACCCTGCAGCTAACGCTGGAGCCGGACAACCCGGACTACCTGGCCAACCTCTGTGGCCAGCTTGATGAACATATCCGCCTGATCGAAGCACGCCTGCCGGTGGCGATCCACAACCGGGGTAACCAGTTCCAGCTCAAGGGTGAATCCGATGTGGTACGGGTTGTCGGCAATATGCTTGAAGAGCTTTACCAGCAGGCCACCAGCGGCCATCAGCTGACCCCCGATGAAGTACACCTCTATCTGCAACAGTCCGGCGTTGAGCAGCAACTGGCCGAAGAAGAAGAAGACAGCGACTGCGAAGCCCCGGTTGAGATTCGCACCCGCAAGGGCATGATCCGCCCCCGTGGCCCCAATCAGAAAAAGTATATCCGCTCCATCCGCTACCACGACATTAACTTCGGCATCGGCCCGGCCGGTACGGGTAAAACCTGGCTGGCGGTTGCCTGCGCGGTAGAAGCGCTGGAACGGGAAGAAATCGACCGTATTCTGCTGGTACGCCCGGCCGTGGAAGCTGGCGAGAAACTGGGCTTTCTGCCCGGTGATCTGAGCCAGAAAGTTGACCCTTATCTGCGCCCACTCTACGACGCTCTGTATGAGATGATCGGCTTTGAGAAAGTCACCAAGCTGATCGAAAAGAACGTTATCGAAGTTGCGCCGCTGGCCTATATGCGTGGTCGTACTCTGAATGGCTCGTTCGTAATTCTGGACGAGAGCCAGAACACCACTCGCGAACAGATGAAAATGTTCCTGACCCGTATCGGTTTCGGCTCTACCGCCGTCATTACCGGCGACATTACTCAGGTTGACCTGCCTCGCGGCACTCAGTCCGGGCTGGTACATGCCATGAAAGTACTGGACGGTGTAGAAGGAATCGGCTTTACCCACTTCAACGCCAAAGATGTGGTGCGCCACCCGCTGGTACAGCATATTGTGCGCGCGTACGACCGCTACGAAGCAGATGAAGAGAAACGCCTTGAAGCACGCAAAGCGGCTAAAAAAGCAGAGCGCGAAGCAGAACGCCAGGCCCAGTCCACCATGGTACAGGCACTGACACCGGTGGAAACACTTACCAACGAGACGCTTGCCAACGAGGCGGTTGCCGCTGAAGGGGCGACCGGCGCATGAACATCACAATTGAAGTGCAATACGAAGTAGACCCGCAAGGCCTGCCAACCCCGGCGCTGTTTCAGCAGTGGGTTGAGGCAGCGCTGGCCGGTCGCGAGGATGAAGGCGAACTGTGCATCCGCATTGTTGATGAAGCGGAAAGTCATGAGCTGAACCTCCAGTACCGGGGCAAGGACAAGCCAACCAATGTGCTGTCTTTTCCGTTCGAAATGCCAGAGCTGCCAACCGATCTGCCCGATGAGGTGATCGCAGCGATGCAGGCAGAACTGCAACAGGAACAGCCAGACACCATTCTGGGTGACCTGGTGGTCTGCGCTCGCGTGGTCGCGCAGGAAGCAGCAGAACAGAACAAAGCCCTGCATCACCACTGGGCACATATGATCGTACACGGCAGCTTGCATCTGCTCGGCTACGACCATATAAATGACAGAGACGCGGAGATCATGGAAGGGCTGGAGCGTGAAATTCTGGCCAGTCTGTCGATTGACGACCCTTACCAGGATGACTAACCGAGAGAAACGATGAGCGAAGAGCGATCGGGCCAGCCGCGCGGCTGGTTTGAAAAAATAGCACAGGCCTTTTCCGACGAACCCCGTTCACGGGAAGACCTGCTGACCGAGCTGAAAGAAGCGGCAGAAGACAATGTGCTCGACAACGAAGCACTGAGCATTATTGAAGGCGCCATGCAGGTTTCCGAAATGCAGGTGCGCGATGTGATGGTGCCACGCTCCCAGATGGTAGTGGTGGAAGCCGAACAGACCCCGAAAGAGTTCCTCCCCGTTATTATCAACAGCGCCCACTCCCGCTTTCCGGTGATGGGCGAAACCCCGGATGAAATTCTGGGCATTCTGCTGGCCAAAGACCTGCTGCCACTGATTCTGGAAGAAACGCTGGAGCATGTAGACATCAGCAAAAAATTGCGCCCTGCTACGTTTATTCCCGAGTCCAAACGCCTGAACGTACTGCTGAGCGAGTTCCAGCAGACCCGTAACCACATGGCCATTGTGATCGACGAGTACGGTGGTATCGCCGGGCTGATCACCATTGAGGACGTACTGGAACAGATCGTCGGTGAGATCGAAGACGAGCACGACCACGAGGAAGATGACGGCAATATCCGCCCGTTCGATGACAACGGCTGGATCGTCAAGGCACTGACCCCGGTGGACGACTTTAACGAATACTTCGAAACCGGCTTCCCGGAAGAAGAATTCGACACTATGGGCGGTATCATCACGCAACGCTTTGGCCATCTGCCAGAGAAAGATGAAAGTGTCGAAATCAACGGCTTTAACTTCCGTATTCTGTCCGCCGATAACCGCCGCATCCGTCTGATGCAGGTCACCCGCGTACAGGACTGAAGCGGTGAAAAAAGCGTTACCGTTTCTGTCTGCCATTCTGGCCGGTGCTGCACTGCCAGCAGCACTGGCCCCTTTCAATTTCTGGCCACTGGCCTGGCTCTCTCCGGCACTGTTTTTCTGGCTGCTCAGTCGTAATACCCTCAGTGTACGACACAGTATTGCACTGGGCTGGAGTTATGGCCTGGGGGTATTTGGTGCCGGAGTCAGCTGGGTATTTGTCTCCATCAGCGAACACAGCACTACACCACTACCGGTTGCCCTGCTGCTGACGGGCGCATTTGTTGCGGCGCTGGCACTGCTGTTTGCCATACAAGGCGGGCTTTATGGCCGTTACCTCAATGGCAGTCGTTACAGCTGGCTGGCCTTTGCCGGGCTCTGGTGGCTGTTTGAGTGGCTGCGCAGCTGGCTGCTGACCGGCTTTCCCTGGCTGTACCTGGGCTATGCCAGCCTGGACACGCCTCTGCAAGCCTGGGCACCGCTGGGCGGGGTCTGGCTGCTGTCGCTCTGGGTAGCGCTGGGAGGTAGCGCGCTGGTCGCACTGAGCCGCCGTCGCTCTGGTCGCATGGCCCGTATGGTGGCCGCCGTAGTACTGACTCTGCCCTGGCTGGTTGCAACACAGCTGCCCACTCAGTGGACAGAACCACAGCGCACCCTGTCTGTCGCGGTAGTACAGGCTGATATTCCACAGGCAATCAAATGGCAACGCAGCCAGCTGCCCGGCATTTTACAGCGCTATCAACGTCTGACCGCACAGGTAGAGCAGGAACAACCAGGCACCGAGCTGATTGTCTGGCCGGAAACCGCTATCCCGGCGCTCTATCGCAATGCGCTGCCCTATCTGGGTGATACTTTTGCCCGGCTGGATGAGCAAGGCATCAGCCTGATCAGTGGTATGCCCGCCGCCATTGCCGACCCGGAACAACCTGGCGGTTACCGTTTTCATAACTCGCTGGCAGTGGTCAGTGGCGGTGCTGGTATCTATCACAAACAGCGGCTGGTGCCATTTGGTGAATACCTGCCACTGGAAGCGGTGATACGGGGTCTGGTGGATTTCTTTAACCTGCCTGCTTCCAACTTCAGTCTGCCTGCTGCCGGGCAGCAGAACCTGCGTATCAATGGTACTGAGCTGGCCAGCGCCATCTGTTATGAGATCGCCTATCCGGCACTGGTGCGTGAAGCGGCCCGCAGCGCTAACATGCTGCTGACGGTCTCAAACGATACCTGGTTTGGCCACTCTATAGCGCCAGATCAGCATATGCAGATTGCCCGTATGCGCGCGCTGGAAAATGGTCGCTGGCTGATTCGTGGTACCAACAACGGTATCAGTGCGCTGGTTGACCCACAGGGCAACATCACCGCACAGGCACCGCGCTACACCGTTGCGCTGTTGACCGGCGAAGTGACCAGCATGCAGGGCCAGACCCCCTGGCAGCAACTGGGCGTCTGGCCCAGCCTGCTTCTGGCCGGAGCACTGATGCTGGGCAGTTTTCGCCGTCGCCATATCACAGTACAGGATACCCCCTTTGCCCGGGTCTGAGGAACAGGCACAGAAATCACCGGTCTGAACGCAGAGATGATCCAGACAGCAACCGGCAACGTAGCTATGCCGGTTGCTTCTTTCCTGGTTGTCTATTTTTCTCTGCCTGCTGCTGGAGTCCCGCCTGTGAAAATACCCTATACCGACCTGCCCACCCTGTCTCATATCGACAAAGTCATCATTCAGGCCGTTGATCTCTGCCTCTACCAGCTGTCAATCAGCGTCAATGGTGATGAATTCCTGGTCACTGATCTGGATGGCCGCGTACTGCGCAGCCATAACAAACTGCAATTGCAGGGGCTGTTTCAGAACCTGCCCGTCAGCAACTTTGTGCTACGCCATCAGAGCGCTCACGACGAGATGGTCGGCCAGCCGGTACGCACCGACAGTAACCAGCTGGAAGTCCCGCTGGGCAATACCGATCTGGCCGAACCCCTGCCCGGCCATCCATTAAATCAACCGCCCTCAGGCAATAACCTGCATTGAGAACATCTGCATTGAGAACATCTGCACTTAGAACATCTGCACTTAGAACATCTGTACTGAGAACATAAGCCAACAGCCGTTCAGCCTTGCAGCTGGCTATACACCAGCTGCACCCAGTAACTGGCACCCAGCGGCAGAATGCTGTCATTGAAATCGTAATAGGGGTTATGCAGGCCTCGCCCGCCCTCAGCACTGCCATTACCCAGCCAGATATAAGCACCCGGACGGGCTTGCAGCATAAAGGCAAAATCTTCGGCCCCCATACTTGGCGTTTCATTGCGCAACACCGACTGATGACTCAGCGCGCCCGCCACATCGGCACAGATGTCAGCATGTGCTGCGGTATTGATCGTCGCAGGATAGTGGCGTTCATAGCGCAGTTCACCACGGGCACCAAAAGCAGCGCAGATATGCTCCACCTGGCGGTTAATCTGCTGTTCCAGCAAGTCCTGTACCTGTGGTGAGAAACTGCGACAGGTGCCCGACAGCTTGATCGTTTCAGGAATTACATTATGAGCATCACCGCCATGCATGGTGGTAACACTCACCACCCCGGACTGCTGCGGGTCCAGATTACGGCTGACGATGGACTGCAACGCCGTAATCAGATGGCCCGCCACCAGTACCGGGTCTGTCCCCAGGTGCGGCATCGCGGCATGGCCACCATGGCCAGTGATAGTGATATAGAATTTATCCATCGACGCCATCACCGGGCCATCATGTACCGCAAAAGTACCCGCTTCCAGCCCTGGCCAGTTATGCATGCCATAGACGGCATCCACCGGGAAACGCTCAAACAGCCCGGCCTCAATCATCGCCCGCGCGCCAGCATGACCCTCTTCAGCAGGCTGGAAGATAAACACCACCGTACCGGCAAAATCCGGGTGATCCGCCAGATGCTTCGCCGCTCCCAGCAACATGGTGGTATGGCCATCATGGCCACAACCGTGCATCTTGCCCACATGCTTTGAACAATGCGCAAAGGTATTCAGCTCCTGTAGATTCAGCGCGTCCATATCCGCCCGCAAGCCAAGCATGCCATGGCCGGGCCGGTTACCTTGCAGCGTTGCCACAACACCGGTCTGAGCCAGCCCGGTATGTACCTCCAGGCCAAAAGATTCCAGCAATAAAGCTACCCGCTCAGCGGTACGAAACTCTTCAAAGGCGGTTTCAGGATGGGCATGGAAATCGCGCCGCCAGTGGCGCATATGCTGATGCAGTGGGCTGTCGGGGCGAATGGGCCAGGCAGGTACGGTCACAGGCAGTCTCCTTGGAAATCGTCGAAGGCTGCAAGCATAGAAGATCAACCCCACAGATGATAGCCGGGCCGGAACCTGGCCAGAAACAGCGTGACGAGCAGCTGAGGTGGGTACTTAAACAGCCCACCGTGGCAGATTTATTAAACGCCATGCTGGCATATTGGCAAAGCTGGTCTAGCCTTAAGGGCTCGGGGGAAAACTCCCGTTTGAACGGCTGTGCTGATTGATCGACTGTGTGGCCACAGTCGATTGCCGTTAACCTGAACGATTACTGCAAACAGAGCTGAAAACAGCCAGTGCAGCCTCAGCACAGCAGAACCGGACTGATATAAAGCCGGATGATCAATTCAGCAAAAGGGATGCAATAATGGACTACCGAACGATGGCCGCCGCACTGAAACCCTCTGATAACAACGAACAGCAACCGGATATTTCCCGCGACCAGCTGGTTGGCGAGCTACTGCGCAAAGCTGACACCCTGCGCGATGAAGCCAGCTGCGCCGCCGAACTCTGGCTGGCAGAACAGTATGAAACCACCGCACGCCAGCTTTAAGCGCGACTCTGATATAACAGCGCTGCACTGATCACTGATATAAAAACCTGCACTATAAAAACGCCGCCCGGATTAGCCTGGGCGGCGTTTGTGTCCCCCTTCCTTCATATCTGTTAAAGCAGTATCTATTCAGAAACGGCAGCCTGTTCAGAAACGGTAGTCTGTTCAGAAACAGTCTCTGCTCAGAAGCCTTATCAACTCAGAAGCTGCGGTTGATCGAGTTACCGGTTTCAGGCTCAAATTCAACAATGCCGATGGCGTCCTGGCCGAATATCAGGTTGCCGGTGTTTTTATTCAGCCACATCGGGCCATAGTTGAGTGAGTTGATGCGCATTGGCCCCTGCATGCAGAGCGGAAACCAGCCCCAGTGCGATTTTTTACCGCAGGTTTTATGGGCCACCAGGTACTTGTTGAGGGCCGGGTCGTAGGCGGTTACGGTTACTGAATTCATTTTGCCAGACACCCAGAACACCTTACGCTGCTCGTCCCACACCACACGTCGCCAGGCTGGAGGTCTGGGGCTGCGTCGGGTCAGCGCTTTGCGGTCGCCACTGGCCGGATCAATTTCGAAGAATGTTTTTTCTCCAGTGGAGTGCGTATAGATTTTTCCATCATGCAGATAAATGCCCAGCATAGGCCCACGCATATTAAAGCCTCGCCCTTTCTTTAATCCGTCATCACGCCGACCACTGAGTGTGACAAAGTCACACTGACTGCCATCTGGTGAAATACGGGCAAGGCCGGTTCCCCCCATTTTGTTATTACTGAACGCCACCAGAAACGAACCATCCTTCGGGTCAACCGTAAATACATCCTGCGTATACTGAACATATTGCTGGCTCGGGCGACGAATGGTTTTGCGCCCTGATGGACACTGACCATAGTCCGCTGTACGCCCTTGCCAGATTACATGTCGCTCGCCCGTTTTGGGGTTGATCCGAAAAATACGGGCACCACCACCCGACTTGCCCTGTTCATAGCCAAAGCCATACCAGAAGCCATCAATACCTGGCTGAATCTCTTTCAATTCAAAAAAACGAGGCCCTTCGGCAATGACTTTGTGTCCATACTCATCTTCAGCATCCCCACTGATAAAGCGGCGCGACCAGTCATCAAGATTGTACGCAACAACCAGCCCTTTCGACTCTGCACCCGCATCCCATTGCACTGAGGCGATCAGCTCATTATTGGCGTAGTCGATAAAACCACCGGTCAGATGGGCATTGTAATAATTGGCAAACGAAGGGCCCTTGCCAATATTGACGCCCATATTACGCGCCACTTCGTAAGGACGCTGACAGACGTGTATACCACCGGTATTAGAACGGTTGGTGCCACAACGGCAATCCGCTGGCAGCGCTGTTTTATGGGCAATATGATGGGTTAATGGGCAGCTTCTGCTCGCGTAGGGGGCACTGGCGTCGGTTAAAGAGATCTCTTCAGCCTGTACCGTCGTTGCCAGTGTGGTCGCGATAAGCATGCCGGATAAAAGTGCCAGGGGTTTCATTCTGTCTCCGTTAATCTGACCTGATGTCCTTTAAAGGCCGTCCTTTAAAACCGTTTGTTCGACCCCGTGCGTTAAAGCTGTTTCTTAGCAATCGGGGTCTTAACAGCGGGTTCTTAACAGCAGGCTCTTAAAAAGCACCCTGCCTGGTAGCCAGACAGGTGTATGGCGGCGCAGTCTAGGAAAGGCGTCAGGCCCTGACAATCAGGGGTTGGTGGCAGCAGGTTTTCTATAGAAGCAGAGAGTTGACGGCGGATTATTCGGGCATTGTTAGTAACTGTTACCCATCAGAGGTAACGATTATGCGGGTTTACATAGGGGGATAGGGCTAATTTAATAACGCGAGGATTCTGCAACTGATACCTGAACGGATGAATAACAGTCTTGAAATTTACCACCCGTTAAACGCGGTGGTCAGCCAGTTTTACCAGCTTGCCTTAACCACACCTCTGCCTCTGTTCAAAGAGGCTGCATTCAGAGTATTTGCGCAATACCTCGATGCCGACAGCGGCGTCTGGCTTACCCGCGCCGAGCAACAGATCCCTTTCTATGAACACGATGCCCTGACCCTGAACCTGCCCGACGGCTTTATAGAGGACTACCACCACCTGGCCACGGTTTCCCAACAGGTACAACAGGTATTCGGAGCCATGCTCGGTCAGCTGGGCCGTACCCGCGATATTCTGGACCTGATGCCTGAAGCAGAATGGTTAAACTCGGATATGTATAAACTGTACTGTGATAAATATCAGCTGCATCACTCACTGATGACCCTCTGCGTTGCCCCTGAAAACCAGCTGATGAATATCGTCACACTGGCACGGCATAGTAAAACGCGACCATTCAGCGACAGAGAAAAGCAGATCAAAGAGTTTCTGGTACCCAACCTCACCGCTGCCCTGAAACTGAATATTCTGAATGGCTTCCAGTTTCCTTCAGGCAAGCAAAGCACCACCCGCGCAGTACTGGACCACTACGGCAATATGATTGAAGCCGAGGCAGATTTTATGGCACTGGCTCACCAGTATAGCCTGATTGATGCTGGGAAATTTCCGCTGCCAGAACACTCCGATATAACAGCATTCGAAATAAACGGCTTACAGTTTGAAACTCACAACGCCTGTGGCCTGCTGTATATTCAGGTGCGACTGCCCGCACAAATGACACTGACCCGACGTCAGCATGAGGTACTTACACTGTTGAAAAAAGGCCTGCCCAATAAAGTGATTGCAGCAGCGCTGGGTATTAGCGAAGCCACGGTTAAAAACCATGTCAAAGCAATTCTGAAGACCACCGGCAGCACATCACGCGAACAGCTTATATCAGCAACCGAAACCGGAGACCGGTAATGGCCCTGTTACAGCTCACCAGTGCAGCAGCACAAACACACCCGGGGCGCGATGTTGCCAGCCTCTATCAGGCGATTCAGACCCCGGTGCTCTCAGCATTCCTGCACAACAGCCTACAAGCGTTAATGCGACTGACAGCAACTGACAGTGTTTACTGGTTTGTGCAGAACCAGCAACAGACAACCGTTTCAGCAGGGTCAGATAACGGCAATACAGCGCACCTGTCGGCACAACAGATCGCAGTGTTACAGTCACAACCGCCTACCACCAAACTGACACCACTTGAGCATCCGCTGTTTTCTCCGTTCAGACAGCCTGGCTATTTTGCGACCAGATGCGTAAACAGCGGTTTTATCCACCACTTTTTTACTGCCGCGCCCAGTACTGACCCAATAAGCGCGGCACTGCCCGACCACTCAGACTGGCTGGTATTGTTACTGTCACACCTGGTCAATGCCTGTTATCTGAACCGGATTAATGCAGCCCGGCTGTGCTGCAACAGCCTGCACTATGATTACGCCCTCTATGACCCGACAGGGCGCGCCATAACACAGGCCCCGTGCTTTGATGACCGGTTCAATACTGACGGCCTATTGAGCACTGGCAGTCTATTCACCACTGAGCACCTGACAGACCTTGCCGATGGAATAGATAAAACAGGCATCAGGTTTGTGGAACACAAACATCTGCTGTGTCGTATGGCCCCGGTCGCACGGCTGTCAGACACAGTGTTATCCACAGCCGATACAGTTTCTGAGGCACCTGAATCGAAAGCGTCGGAATCGAAAGCCCCCGAATATGAGGCACCTGAACATATGGCCGCTGAAAACGAAACACTGCTGGATAGTTTTCTCGCCATTGAAGTACTGCCATTACCAGCTCCTTTTCGGCAGCTGACCCCCAGAGAGAAACAGGTCTGCTTCTATCTGGGCAAAGCCCTGACCAACAGTGCAATTGCCAGGGCAATGGCCAGTTCGGAAAAAACCATTGAGCACCAGCTGACCAGCATCTATCGCAAACTGGGTCTGCGCTCCCGCGCCATGCTGATTCATGCCGTGCAGGCAGCACGGTAGCTACCGGACAGCCCGCTAAGCACACACCTGGCAAAACAACTGCTACAGCTCTGCACGCCATAACCGCTGGTAGTCACCACACTGAGCAACCAGCTCGGCATGCGTACCAGACTGCACCAGCCGACCCTGTTGCAGTACCAGAATCTGATCTGCATCGCGTACTGTTTCCAGCCGATGGGCCACCGAAATCACCGTTCGTCCTGCTGAGAGACAGGCCAGTCCCTGGCGTACCTGGGCCTGTAGCGCGACATCCAGCGATGCGGTGGCTTCATCCAGCAGAATAATCGGGGTGTCCCGCAACAGCGCCCGTGCCAGTGCAATACATTGCCGCTCTCCACCGGACAGTGGCTGCCCCTGTTCACCCAGCGAGGTATCCAGCCCATCAGACAGGCGCTGGGCCAGTAAAGCACAGCCAGAAAGCTGGCAAACCTGCTCAAAACGCTGCGGGGCAATCTCAGGATCAGCCAGCAGGATATTGTCGCGGATACTGCCGCCAGTCAGCTGCACATCCTGAAACACCATACTGATCAACCGGTGTACCTGCTCAGAACCCAGCGCTGTCAGTGGCTGACCGCCTGCGCGTATCTCTCCCTGCTGCGGGTCATCAAAGCGTGCCAGTAATGCCAGCAGGGTACTTTTTCCACTACCGGAATGGCCAACAATAGCGGTTTGTGAACCGGCCGGAATGGTGACATCCAGTTGTTGCAGCACATCCCTGTCCACGCCTGGGTAACGGTAATGGACATTACACAACTCAAGTGTGGCCCCGGTGGCGACAGCGGGCCTGGCAGGTTCCGGTAGTGGTGCAAGAGCGGTCAGTTGATGGACGCGCTGCTCACTCTGCAAGGTGTAGCGCAGCATAGTGAGCTGGGTAAACAGCTCGCTCCCACTGTCCAGCAGCTGATAACCGACCAGCACCGCCAGCAACAGAGGTTCTGCCGCCAACTGGCTGGACTGCCACTGCCAGCAGAGCCATGCCAGTAATGCAACAAAACTCAGTTCCAGTAACAGTCTGGCGGCCATCACCGGCAGAGCACCCCGAATTTCAACCTGCATCGCCTGATCATGCAGCTGCTGGAAACCGGGCTGCAATTTTGCTTTAAACCAGCCGGTTGCAGCGAATAACCGCAGTGTTACCAGCCCGGAGACGAACTCCAGCAGTAAGCCACTGAGATGGCTGAACTGCTGTTTACGTGCTTCAGCCGCCGCATAAAAGCGCTGCTGTAACCCCTGTAGTACCGCAATACCCGCCAGCAGACCGGCAGCAAGCATCAACCCGGCGGCCGGTAGTTGTATCAGCATAACCAGCAGCAGTATGACCACCAGCAAGGCCGACGCCAGCAACTCTGGCAACAGGTGGGTGAACGCCCCTTCCAGCTGGTTAATATCTTCTGTTAATCGCTCGCTGTACTCACTGGCATAACGGCCTCGGGTACGCATCAGCGGCAACTGTCGCACCCGGTTGATCATCGCACGACGGTAATCACTGACCAGCTGATAACTGTGACGGAACATCCCCAGCTGTGCGGCGATGGCAATCATCAGTTGCAGGCAGCAGAGCCCTGCCAGGATGGCCACCAGCGCGTCCATTGCTATCATCCCGTCAACTGCTATCAGCGCATCCATTGAGCCCGCAGGCGATGCTATCAATAACCAGCCTGCCAATAACAGCAAGGGTAATAACGCCAGTAACCGGTCAAGCAGACGCAACAGAATTGCACCCAGCAACGGCCAGCCGGAACCACCCGCCACCGCCAGCACCCGAGGTAACGCCTGATTTTTAAACCCGCTCCACATCGGCCACCTCCTGAAATGCACGGTAAAAGGCACTTTTAAACAGCAGCCGATCATGATTACCACTGGCGATGATACGCCCCTGCTCCATCACCACCATCTGATCTATCGCCAGCTGCGGCAGCGGACTATGGGAGATAATTAACAGGGTGCGGTCTGGGTAGCGCTGACGTAACTGACGTAGAAACCGGGCCGTGGTCTGACGGTCAGCAAAGGCTGTCGCTTCATCCAGCAGTAGCAACGGGGCGGGAGAAAGCAGCGCACGTGCCAGTGCCAGCCGCTGCTGCTCACCGCCAGAGAAATTACTGCCGCCAGGGTTGAGGGGGGTATCGAGCTGCCGGGGCAGCGCGCGAATTTTGTCAGCCAGACTGACCAGCGCCAGCGCCTGCCAGATCTCGGCATCATCAGGGTTGCGACCCAGACAGAGATTACTGCGCACTGAACCATTGAACAGGCAGCTGTGCTGAGTCACCAGTGTCCGGGCAGCAGCCTGCTGATGCCCGGACAGCTCAGTCAGCGACTGGCCTGCCAGCATGACAGCCCCCTGCTGCAACGGATACAGGCCGCTGATCAGTTGCAACAACAGCGATTTACCCGCCCCTGACGGGCCAATCAGCAAGGTGGTAGTGCCCGGTTGCAGTTGCAGATCAACCTGACGCAGCAATGTACGCCCCTGCTGCTGCACACTGAGGTTTTTCACTTCCAGTGCGAACATTGCCCGCCGCTCAGACGCCGGGGTTACAACAGATGTTGCACTTCGGGGCTCATTGAGTAACTGCACAATACGCTGCCAGCTACCCTGCACCCGTGCCAGTTCACTGCCCAACCGGGTTACCTTCAGCACCGGTCGCAGTAACGCCGATGCCAGCAACACGGCACTGACCAGCTCCGCCAGCGTCAGCACCTGCTGCTGCCAGAGCCAGACACCCGTCGCCAGTACCGTTGCGATACAGCTGGACACCAGTACGGTATAGACAGCCCAGAGTGGTGCTGAACGACGGATCAGCCGCCACAACAGTGCGCTGTAATCGTGCTGTTGCTGGCGCAGCAGATAGAACCGCTCTGCATCCTGCCGATACAGTTTCATCACCGGCAGCGCGCGCATAAACGCCAGTACTGCACTGTTTATGCGACTGAGTGCTGCACTGTGCTGACGAGCATCCTGCTGGCTGGCCCGGCCTGCCAATGACACCACCAGCCCCGCCACACACAACGGCAGTGCGGCGGCCAGCGCCAGAGGCCCGGCCAGTTGCGCCAGCCAGCCAATCAGCAACAGTGGCAACAGCAACGCTACCGCCCCTTCTACCAGATGGTGGGCAATACTGATCTCCAGCACCTCCACATCCTGCACCATACGCTGCTTTATATCGGCACTGCCCAGCTGTTCCAGCCGGTGTAGCGGCAATTGTTCCAGCACATTCAGCAAACGCTGGCGCAGGCTTAACAGCAAACTGTAAGCCGCTTTATGGCTACAACCATACGCCAGACTGTAGCAGGCGGTTTTCAGGACGATCAGCCCCACCAGCAGCATCAGCAGTTCTGGCCATTGTGGCCAACCGGGCTGTGTCAGCAACTGCGTACACAACTGCACAATCAGCAACAACGGCGCCAGCTCCAGCACCGCCGCCAGCCCGGCTGCCAGCAATGCCACGCCCAGCAGTCGGCGCTGACCCTTCTCCAGACATTGCCAGAACCTCAGCGGTGCCTCAGGCCCGCCCTCAGTTTTTTCAGGGACGTTCATTGTTTTTTCCAAACCGGTTTTCCACATCAGAAAATCGGCCGTGAACATAGCACCAGGTGCTCAGCCCCACCGCCCCGCCAGGGCGGTAACCCCCCAAAGCGGTAGTTTTATCGCACTGCCAGCTGGTGTAACACCCAACTGATTCACTACCGCAGGCGTTACTTTTCTACCGTTTCGAGTGGCAGCCGCTGGCTGGCTGTAGATGATAGGACGTTCATCAAACCCATTGTTATCACAAAGGAAAACCATGCTGGCATTCAGATCTGCGTTCAGTACGCTCACGCTCTCAGCTTTAATGATGTGTAGTGCGGTACAAGCGGCGTATCCGATCACAGTGATCGATGACCGTCCAACGACCACCACGCTTAACAGCGCGCCTGAACGTGTTGCAGCAATCTCTATTTTTGGTGCGGATCTGGTCAGTTATCTGGCCTCTACAGGCAAGAGCAAAGCCAATGTGGTGGCTCTCTCCACCCGCAACCATGCCACACCGGCTTATCTGGCCCCCTACCTGAGCAAGGTGGAGGACCTGGGTGCAACCCATGAAACCAGTCTGGAACGACTGACCGCAGCAAAGCCTGATCTTACGCTTGGCATCCGGCTTTACACCCAGACGGTGGCCCATAAGATTGAAGAGATCAGCCCGTTTCTGGCGTTTGATCTCAATAGCTGGCAGGACTCAGACAGTGCCATCAGAGTGGCCAGTACAGCACTGGATCAGCCCGCCAGCGGCGAACAGCTGAACCGTGATTTCCGGCGTCAGGTTGCACAACTGGCGGCTCGGGCCCCCGGTGGGCAACGAGCACTGTTTCTATGGATATGGGCGGATACCCCGATGGCCTACTACAGCGATGGCCACCTGACAACAGAGCTGATGGCAGCCCTGCACGCGGAAAACCTGATGGGTGCCGACCCGGATGGCCGCAAGGCCCATGTATTACCGATGGAGCAGCTGTACCAGCTGAACCCGGATGTGGTGCTGCTGTTCCAGGGCGATAGCAGCCCGCTACCCTTTCACCCGGTATGGCCACAGTTGAATGCCTGGAAGCAAAACCGCATCTGGCGGGTGAGCGACCAGTATGTAGAGCCCCACGGCCCCATGGCCCGAGAGCTGGTGTTAAAAGAGATGGCCCACCTGCTGTATCCGGATCACTTCGAGGCCCCCGCCGGGCTGCCCGCAGCAGCCCGTGCCCGCCCGGCTGACTGGCGTCGTACAGAATGATGCCTGCTGACCTGTACCGCCTGGCTGCGGTTATGCTGTTCAGCCTGGTGGTGTTGCTGGCCGGTGCCGTACTATCGTTGCAGACCGGTGCCGTCCCCCTTCCGGCTTCCAGCCTGCTGGACAGTCTGACCGGCCAGCTTAACCCGGCACAGCAGTTTATTCTGGTAGAACTGCGCCTGCCCCGACTACTGGTCGCCATGCTGGCCGGTGCAGCACTGGGTTGCAGTGGTGCATTGATGCAGGCAATCACTCGTAATCCGCTGGCTTCGCCGGGGCTGATGGGTATTACCCCGGGTGTAGCGCTGGCGGTGGTACTTAGCCTGGTGCTGTTCAGCCCGTCGCTGATGGAGATGTTACTGGCCGGATTGATGGGAGGGCTGGCGACAGGCGCGCTGGTGTTTCTGATCGCCAGTCGTCACCGGCTGCAACCGGTACAACTGACCCTGATTGGTGTAAGCATCAGCCTGTTTGCCACCGCCGCCATCATGAGCCTGCTGGTGTTTGCTTCAGCTGAAGCCAATGGCCTCTATTTCTGGCTGACCGGCAGCCTGATCAACCGCACCTGGAGCCATCTATCGTTGTTGCAGTGGCTGGTGCCGCTGGTACTGATGCTGGCCTGGGGCTGCGCCCGGCCGCTGAACCTGATGCATCTGGGCGAAGAACAGGCCCAGGCCGCCGGGCTGAACCTGCTACGCTGGCGCGCCCTGGTGGGCTTTCTGGTAGTAGTAATGATCGCCACCACTGTCAGCGTCACCGGCCCGGTGGGCTTTGTCGGTCTGGCGGCTCCCCATGCAATACGACTGCTGATGGGGCAACCTTTCGGTGCCTGTGATCATCGCCAGTTACTGCCACTTTCAGCGCTGATGGGTGCCTGTCTGCTGGTACTGGCCGATACCCTGTCACGACAGACACAGATGCCCGCTGGCGTTATTGCAGCATTGGCGGGCGGGCCAGTTTTTCTGCTGTTAATCCACCATCAGGGCAAACACTATGCGCGCTGATTACGGCATAACAACCGGCCGCTGGCCGCTGCTGGCGGCACTGTTATTGCTGCCGATTACACTGCTGTGCAGTTTGCTGTATGGCGATCAGACCATCAGCCTGCAACAACTCTGGCTGGTATTGAGTCAACCCGCACACAGCCCGCACACAGCCACCGACCTCGCCGCTCAGCTGATCTGGAACCTGCGCCTGCCACGCAGCCTGCTGGCGATGGTGGCCGGGGCACACTTTGCCCTGTCCGGGCTGATTCTACAGGCGGTGCTACGCAACCCACTGGCTGACCCCGGCGTTATCGGTATCTCTGCCGGGGCCAGTCTGGCGGTTATTACCGTGCTACTGTTTGGTGTGCCTGCCGGTCTGCTGATGATGACTCTACCTGTTGTTGCGCTGGCGGGTGGCTTACTGGCCTGTGCTGTGGTGCTGTTACTGGCATGGCACAATCAGCTGCAACCGGTGCTGGTTGCACTCTATGGTGTGGCATTGGCCGCAACCCTGAACGGGGCGGTAATGTGGGTGGTGATCAGCCAGGGCCAGGGGGAAACCGAGCTGGCAATACTCTGGCTGGCTGGCACTTTGTATGGTCGTGATTTCAGTCAGTTGCAGCTGCTGCTACCCTGGACACTGATTGCCGTGCTGACACTGCCACTGTTGTTACGTCCGCTGCAATTAATGCGCTTTGATGAAGATATTGCCCGTAGCTGCGGCCTGGCGCTACGGCGCTGGCGTCTGCTGGCCCTGTTGCTGGCGGTGATGCTGGCCGCCAGTGCGGTCGCGGTCACAGGCCCTATTGGTTTTATCGGCCTGCTGGTGCCACACCTGGCCGGGCTGCTCTGCCGTCGTCACCCCGAATGGCGGGTGCCACTCACGCTTTGTGGCGGTGCATTGCTACTGCTGCTGGCTGACCTGATTGGTCGCCTGCTGCTGCCGCCGCTAGAACTACCCGCCGGTGCCATCAGCGCCATGCTCGGCGTACCCCTGTTTATCTACCTGCTACAACGCACAGGAACCCTGAACCGATGAGCCTTAGTGCACAGAATCTTGAACTGGGCTATCAGTCCCAGCCGCTGGTACAGCTGGAAACCCTGCCCATTAAAGCCGGTGGCATCAACTGTCTGATTGGCCCTAATGGCTGTGGCAAATCAACCCTGCTGCGTACGCTTAGTGGCCTGAACCAGCCGATGGCCGGGCGAGTCACACTGGACAGCACAGCACTACCCGACTGGCCCCGGAAAAAACTGGCCCGCCAGCTCACCATTCTGCCCCAGTCCCCCGAAGCCCCCAACGGTATCACCCTGGGCCAACTGGTCAGCCAGGGCCGTTTTGCCTATCAGGGGCTATTACGTCGCCCCAGTGAAGAAGATCGCGACGCCTGTCGCTGGGCGATGCAGGTAACAGGCGTCAGTCAGCTGGCTGCCCGTACTTTCAGCACCCTGTCCGGCGGCGAGCGCCAGCGCGGCTGGATCGCCATGGCACTGGCCCAGCAAACCCGCTACCTGTTGCTGGATGAACCCAACAGTTTTCTGGATATCGGCCATCAGCTGGAGATTATGGAACTGCTGCGCCATCTGAACCAGCAACTGGGGCTGACCATCCTGATTGTGCTGCATGAAATAAATCACGCCTGTCAGTATGCCGACCAGCTGCTAGTAATGCGTAAAGGACGGTTGATTGCCAGTGGCAGCCCGCAGAATATTATTACCTGGGAGTTATTGCGGGAGGTGTTTCAGGTGGAAGCAGAAATTCTGCACCGGCGGGATGATAAGGGTGAGTTTCCATATTGCCTGGTGACGCGGTCTGTTTGTACTGAGTCGAAAACCGTGGAGGGAGTGGGTTAACGCCCGGCTCAGAGGCAAGCCGTATAGTGGCGAGTCCTGCGCAAACAGCTGCCGCTTGCTAAGGTTATTACTCATAAACTCTAAGTGTTTTTACCCCACCAACCTCTTTGATGATAACTGATGTTGATTTGACGCCAAATAGTACTGTATCACCTTGACGTAGCTCTTCCGTCTTCCCGAATTCCTTTCCTACTTTTTGAGATATTTCATAGGCTAGCTCAATACGACCATCATTGATTCCTACGTTTCGATATGAATCTCGTGTATGAGGCAGTACCTGAAATATAAATATCAAAGTAGTTAATGACACTCCCAAAATTATTCCTGTGATTAGCTTCAACATACGCTTTATGAACTCGGTAGGTGGTGTTTATTAAACTCAATTCTTTGAGAGCTTAACACTTTGCTAAACGACAAAAAACTGTTAGCCGCAACACCGAACGAAGTGAGGCGAGCCAACAGTTTTTTATCCTCTTGGGCAACTTGTTGTATTTTACTGGCGGTCTATTTTAAACATTACTGCCCACAATCAACAGTTATTGTGTTAAGTCTAATTTATTTCTAAGCATACGATACAGACCCCAAGTAATGATCGCGTCTACTGTTATCCCTAACCCAAACATCATAGCAATAGTTTCAAGTGTTGGTACAAATAAATCTACTTGATAACATATAAATGCGCCACCATAAAAAATACTATTGACAATCAAGGATTGATAGAGCGTGAGATCTGTGCGCCCAATTCCGTAAAAATAGCTATCTATAATATTATTAAAGGAGAACACAACGTAAAAACCGAGCAACAACCATACTAACTCTATAATTTTAGAAGGTTCATCAACCCCCATAACATTTGATATGAAACTATTCCAGAAGGGTACTGAAGTAGCCCAAATAACGGTTATTCCTAATGTTATCCATAAATAACTATTAACCCGAATAGTTGATAGCCCTTTGTTTGTTGCAGCATCCTGTTTTACTAGCTGCCCGAGAGCTAGCACAGGAAGTAGTAACCAACCCCAGATAAACTGATTAGTCAGCCAAAATGTTCCAGCGTGTTGCACTTGATTAATCAAATGTAGCACCATGACTATAAATGCTGCGTTGCGAACAAATGACTCAAGGCCAGACTTCCAACCAATTGCTAACCATTCTTTCAACCATTTCGTCTGGTTCCACATGCTTCGTTCAAATTTAAAATTAACTCCTGAGTCTGTAAGGTAGGCAATAGCGACAACTGCAAGGATTGAGTTAACAACAGTATTGCTAATTGCAACACCATTTACACCAAGCTCAAAAGAAACAGGCAACTGACTAACAAACACACTGTCACATAATACTGTCAGTATCATTTGTACTATAAGTAATTTATAAAGTGCCTTCTTTTCGTTTTTTAAGACCATAACCAATAACAAAAACGAGTAGATACTAGACAAAAATATAGCGATGGATTCCAGCCGGATATAATGCACTGTATTAACAAATAACTCTGTTTGCTGTTGCATTGCTTTAACTAAAGATGAGGCAAACAACAACACAAATACAGTTACAATCAGGTAACTAGCAATGATAATGCTTAGGGAAATACTTGTTCGTTCGCGAAACCTTTGCTCATCCGTTACAACTTTGCCAAGGATAAAAGAAAGTGGAATCAGTAATGCTTCATTAACCACCTCATACCCTACATTTAACCAAGCAACTTGTGCTGCAATACTAAATACCCAAGGACTTGGGATAGCTCCTAAAAAATGAATCCGTGTTGTAGAGTAAATTAAGGGGATAAAACTAGTAAGTATCAGCACCAACCAAAGCTGATAATTAATTTTTCTGATGTCATTTTTTTTCAAATAAAATCCCATAAAATATATTAATTCGACAATGTCTCAGATGTAGATGAAAACATAACGCCTCAAGAAGAGGCGCGCGTTAGCGCGTCCAGCCCGAAGGGCGATGCTGCCTTTGCTTGTTATGTTTATTCTGCACCAACATACAAATTATTTTGGTATGATTCACGGTCAAACCGCTTAATGTTTTGCAGAATTTTTATAACCGCATGACTAGTGGAGTCATTTTTGGTAACGATAGCATTCATAAAATACGAGATTCTAACCCATGACTTAAAATGATCATTTGTGAGGTCTGCTGCCACCGGTATTAAGTTGTTAAATACCTCTTTTTCGCTTTGGCAATAAGATTGAATTCCAAGAACGGATTTTTCACTCAGTCCATTCCGTTCAATATAGTCGATTAAGTTGTCTAATGCCGATTGGTTTTGAGTGTGATCTTTTCCATAGAAATTACCTGGCTTACAAGAAGAGGGAAACTCATCGAAATTGCCTTTCAGAAAGAAAATCAGAAATTCTCTAAGTCTCCTTTCTACCTTAATTTTCTTGTTGCGCTCCTCCTTCCTTTGCCAGACATCAAAAACAAAGATTATTATCAATAACTCTATACAGACTCCAATCAATTCTGGTGTTATATTTCCTATTAAAAATCCGTTTTCAGCTTTTAAAAAGGCAATAGCGGAGAGGGAAAGCAAGGCTATAATGAGAACTATTACAAACTGAATTTTAGTCATTTAGAATCCTTAAGTAAATCACGCGGCAAACATAACGCCGCCAGCACACGCAGCCAAACCAGAGCGAAGCGGCGGTTTGGCTGTCTCTATGACTGACCTTGTTATTTTTAGTCGTATTTTTTCCAGTTATCTACGAGCTATTTATTGACGTTCTTATGACTCCTAGTATCACCAAGGAGGTGTTCTTTTATTAACCTTTCTGTCTTGAGGCCTAATGCCTTTTGCTTGAAATTATGAGTTTCCGAAAAACGATTAATAAATGGGAGTACCTCATAGCCTTCCCCCCTATTCAATAATGTACTGTCTGGCTTACCAGTAACCTTGGGGTCATCTGGCTCAATAGCCTTCCAAGAATATTTGTACTTTAAGTCTGATTTTGTAAGTAAGGGTATGATGCCTCCTTGCTTGGTGTAGGTGAAACATAACAGCGTAATACACAACACGCCTGGATATTCGAACTGAGAGCGAAGATACTTTTAAAACTAACTGATTGATATTCATTAGAAGGTAGCCCTCCAGGCCCTGTACTCATCCGTGGAATCCGAGCGGCAACTATATCTGGATATACAGCCGCTTTAACATTCTTTTATTAACAGCTTTAACCCGTCAACTATCAAGATGTTAACAGGCAGCTTGCCAGAGATATTCAGCCTGGGCAAGTACACTTTCGCCCGAATTCCCTCACCAGATAACAGATGCGATAGCCCTCCCCCAAATCGCAATAATTCCTGTTTCGGGTCTACCACAGCCTTTTCGGGCGGGAATGGCTGACGGAATGATCAACAATCGCTGGCATCCATCTGTATCTGCATTTCGAGGACCCCATGTTTAACCAGACGCGACAGGCGATAGCCGTCCCCCCCACCCCTGGCGTACAACCGCTGTCATTGGCCATCGCCATTGCTTTATCCACAACCGTACTGTCCACAACAATGCTATCCACAGCGGCGCTGGCCAGTGAGCAGAGCGCCGAACAGACCTCGCTGGGTGCTATTGTGGTGCGGGCTGAAAAGCGCAGTGCCGAACTACAGGATGTACCTGCCAGTATTACGGCGGTCACCACGGAAGAAATTGCAGATGCCGAGATCAACTCGCTAACCGAAGTAGCACGCCAGACACCGAACCTGCATATCATGACCTGGGCTGGACGACGGGATACCAATATTTTTATTCGTGGTATCGGGCCTGGGCTTTTCACCCCTCCTACCGCAGGTGTCTATCTGGATGGGGTGAACCTGACCAGCAATGGCATGTTCGATTTTGATATGCTGGATATCGAAACCATTGAAGTACTACGTGGCCCTCAGGGCAGCCTGTATGGCGGTAACTCACTGGCCGGTATCGTCAATGTCACCACTCGCTCACCGGATGCACCAGCCGAAGGTAAAATATCACTGCGCCATGATGATCTGGGCCGTACTCAATTCCAGGCACGCTATAACGATGCACTGATTGAGGATGAGCTGTTCGCCAGTATTTCCACCAATCTGGTAGATGATAGCGGCAATATCGACAATCTGTTTTTCGATGAAAAACTGGATCAGCGTGATGATCGTTCGTTACGTACCAAACTGATGTGGCAACCCCATGATGATTTCAGTGCAACTCTGGCACTGGATGTCCATCGTTTCCGGGGGGGGTCCTACGCTTTCACACCGCTGGATACATTGGCCCAGAACCCGCAGCAGGTGTCCCATAACTACCGTGGCCGCGATGATCAGGACTCATGGGGGAGCGCACTGACACTGGAATGGCAGCTTCAGGGGATGACACTGACCTCGGTCACCAGCTGGCGTGACTGGGAGAACTTCAATTCATCCGATAGCGATGGTATGTCGATGGACGCGATGTACTACCACGCACTGGCAAACGAAGAACATGATCAGCTGACACAGGAATTGCGCCTTGCCTCTGAACCGGACGGCGGCCCGCTCAACTGGCTGGCTGGGCTTTACTACTACAGCGCAGACAGCTATTCGGGTGGCCACAATACAATGAACTTCGGCACCGGTGATCTGGTAGACCGAAACACCTTTAACAAAGAGCAATCCGGTTATGCGGTATTTGGCCAGCTCGACTACGCACTGAATGATCAGTGGATGCTGACAACCGGCCTTCGTTATGACGACGAAAATCGCAAGCTGGATGGCAGCATCAATGCGATGACTGGCGCCAGCGGCACACTTGCAGGGGATAAGGACTTCAGTGAATGGCTGCCAAAAGCTGTGCTGAGCTGGCAACCGGATGATGAGCTGATGGTTTATGGCTCGGTCAGCAAAGGTTACCGCGCGGGCGGTTTTGATGACCTCTACCCCAATCTGGACGACATTGAATATGACTCGGAAAAAAGCATCAACTATGAGCTGGGCTTCAAACAGAGTCTGCTCAATGATCAGTTGCAGCTGAACGCTGCCGTTTACTATATCGACCTGAGCAACCAGCAGGTACAGAAGTTTATTGGTAGCCAGGTATTCACTGAGAACGCCGGTGCCAGCACCAGTAAAGGTATGGAACTGGAAGCACGCTATATTCCGGCACCGGGCTGGCTGCTGATGGCCGGGCTGGGCTATAACGATGCCAGCTTTGACCGATACAACAGTTGTTCCATCGCAGACTGCTCTGGTAATGCGATGCCGTTTGCCCCTGACTGGACAGGCAATCTGAGCATACAGAATCGACAGCCACTGGCCTCAGGCCTGGATCTGTTCAGTCGCGTTGACTGGCAACATACCGGCGAACACTACTTTGATGCCGCAAATCGCTTTAAACAGGATGCTTACAGCCTGGTTAATCTGAAAGTGGGCGTAGAAGCCGACAGCTGGGAAGCCTATTTGTGGTCAAAGAATCTGTTTGACGAAGAGTATGTCAAAATTGCTTTCGACCAGGGCTTCGGGCCAATGGCCTCAGCAGGTGAGCCACGCGCTGTGGGGGTCACCATGAATCTGCTGTTTTAAGCACCGCCATCACTGAACGGTCATTTTTGTCTGTCGCTCATGCCTGGCATCCCGTGGTGTCAGGCCAAACTGCTTACGAAAAGCCGCACTGAAATGGCTGGTATTGCTATAACCCAGCAGCATAGCGGTTTCAGTGACGTTATGTTGCTGCAGCAACTCCATCGCGGCCTGCATCCTTTCCTGCTGAAAAGTGGCATAGATACTGTTGCCATACAACTGACGAAAGGCCTGTTTTAATCGAAACTGGTTCAGCCCCACTGCGCGGGACAGTTCAGCGATGGTCGGTGGCGCGGAAAGATCCTGCAATAGCCGTTCGCGGGCCTGCTGTAGTTGGCGGCGTTCACGCAGGCTGACCCGTTCATCACGGCTCTGTGGCACAAATGCCTGCAGATGCCAGTGCAGATACTCCAGCGTTGCCGAATGAATCAGCAGGCTTTGCTCCGGGCTGTTATGCAGCAGGGCAGCAACCTGTGTCGCTGCCGTGATAGAGCGACGGCAATGTTGCTGTTGCTGCATAAAAAGCGCCGGGGTATCACACAAAGCAGCCAGCTGAGGGTTATCACCTGCCAGACAGGCCAGTAGCGCTGGTTCGACCATCACTTCCAGATCGGTAAAAGGCTGGCAATGGCTTAATTCAAAGGACTCTCCGGCAGCAAACCCCAGATTAAGGGCTCCCTTGTCCAGCTGTAACTGACAGTGACCAACACGCGCAGCAAAATGTCCTGCCAGTAAACAGTTAAAATGCAGATTTTTGCTATCACCAGCAAAAGACAATGGCCCTTTGATATCACTCTGGCAATGGGTTACTCCAACGGATAACCCGGGTTGCAACTGTACTTCTCGAAACAGAAACTGCACTGTTTCACCGCTGTCAGCTACCACTATGGATTCCTGCACCCTTGCCCCCTTTCCTGTTAATACACCGTCGAATCAACACGCTATTCAGGTACTAAGCGATTTAAAGCACTAAGCGATTTAAAGCACTAAGCGATTTAAAGCACCAAGCGATTTAAAGCACCAAGCGATTTAAAGCACCAAGCGATTAAAGCACCAAGCCGTTGATGTTGATCTGGTAGACATTATCAGAAATGGGAATTCTTCTTATCAAGAAACATTACAGCCCCAGCCTTGGTATCTCGATTGCCGGGCAGCGGTCCATCACCACATCCAGGCCAGCCTTACGTGCGCGCTCCGCGCCTGCCTCATCAATAACATCCAGTTGTAACCAGACACTTTTGGCTCCGACAGCAATCGCTTCATCAATGACTTCACCTGCTGCATCGGAGTTACGAAATACATCAACCATATCAACAGGACGACTGATCTCCGCCAGTGAAGCCACCACGGTACGGCCCAGAATACGCTTACCCGCCTGTACCGGATTCACCGGAATCACCTCATAGCCGCGTTTAATCATATACTCCATCACCCGATAACTGGCGCGATGTGGACGCGGACTAGCCCCCACCAGCGCAATCAGTCGGGTTTCACTCAATACCTTACGTACTGTCTCATCCTGAGCCTGCAGTAATGTCATCAGACGCCCCCTTTGCTGTTGTCTGTAGTTACGGCTTTTAGCTGCCGCTTTTTTAAGCAACCTGACTGTACCAGGTTCAATGTCGAGCTGCGAGCCCACTTACTTTTCCGATGCTGCTGTCCAGGTGTCCAGGTGCTGTTGCTTTCCAGACACCGTTACTTTCCAGACACCATCACTTTCTGCGCGCCGTTACTTTCCTGTGCCTTCCTGTGCGCCGTTACTGGCCAGATATCATTACTTGATACATATCATCACTTGCTACACACAGGGCAGGCCGGGTCTTTACGCAATTTCAGGCTGCGCCACTCCATACCAAGACCATCAAGTAACAATAGACGCCCTACCAAAGGTGTGCCGATACTGGCCAAAACCTTTAACGCTTCCATCGCCTGTACCGAACCAATAATGCCCACCAGCGGTGCCAGCACACCGGACTCAGAACAGGTCAGGTTTTCATCATCACCCTCTTTATACAGACACTGGTAACAGGGCGAGTCGTCATGGCGCGGGTCATATACCGCTACCTGACCTTCTGTACGAATAGCAGCACCCGAGACCAGCGGTGTACAGTGGGCAAAGCAGGCACGGTTAAGCACAAAACGACTACTGAAGTTATCGGTACAATCAACCACCAGATCTGCCTGTTCAACCTGCTGTGCCAGTGCCTCACCTGTCAGTCGCCGGGCGATGGTTTCAACCTGTACCGCAGGGTTCAGTGCCAGCAGACTCTGTTTTGCCGATTCAACCTTGGCCTGCCCGATACGATCTGTGGTATGAACGATCTGCCGTTGCAGGTTGCTCAGATCAACCTCATCGTCGTCTACCAGCACCAGATGGCCAACACCAGCTGCGGCCAGATAAATGGCAACCGGGCTACCCAGACCACCGGCACCGATAATCAGCACCCGGCTGTCCAGCCAGGCCTGCTGACCTTTAATATCCACTTGCGCCAGCATAATCTGGCGACTGTAACGCAGCAGCTGGTCATCATTCAGCATCAGACACTCCTTCAGGATTCCAGCGGCCCAGAGTAACCCTGTCCCGCGCCCCGTAATCTTTGACAGTTTCTACATTGGTATAGCCCAGCGTCTGCAACAGCTGTGTGCTGACCGGGCCCTGATCATAACCATGTTCAAACATCAGCCAGCCACCGGCTTTAAGCCAGTGTCGCGCCTGGCTGGCAATATGGCGGATATCTGCCATACCCGCATCGGCGGCGGTTAATGCGCTGGCAGGTTCAAAGCGCACATCGCCCTGCACCAAGTGCGGGTCCTGTGGGTCAATATAGGGCGGGTTACTGACAATAAGTTCAAATGAGCCCGGTTCGAAACAGGTAGCCAGTGGCTCAAACCAGCTGCCTTCACAGAAACGGACATTGTGCAGCTGCAAGCGCCGACGGTTGTGTTCTGCCAGCGCGACCGCAGCAGCGATACGGTCGCAACCAACTACCTGGTCCTGTGGTCGTTCACTGGCCAGTGCCAGCGCGATTGCACCGGTGCCGGTGCCCAGGTCTGCCACCTGACAAGGCTGCACAGGTAATTTTGCCAGCGCCAGTTCCACCAGCAACTCGGTTTCCGGCCGTGGTATCAAAGTATCAGCGGACACATCCAGTTGCAGCGTCCAGAAGCCAGTATGGCCAACAATATGGGCGATTGGCTCGCCGGTCAGACGACGCTGTACACAGGCATTAAAGCGTTGCAGCTGGATATCCGTCAGCGTTTTATCCGGCCAGGTAAACAGGTAACTGCGGGGCTTATCCAGCACCGCACACAGCAGCAGCTCGACATCCAGCTTCGGACTATCACTGAGCCCTTCCAGTTGTGCGCTGACAGCCAGCGCCTGATCTATTCGCATTACTTACGAACCTTGCGTAAAGGTCAGTCATTTTCTGCAGACTGACAGAATTCTGAGATATAAATGCAACATATCGCGGTTAGCGTGGGCATCCACCGACACCAGTCTGTTCACAGACTGGCCGAGCCACATATAACCACAGGATATGCAGCACCGTAAGCGAACAGCAACCCGCCGTCGCAGCATATCTGTAGCACGAGACAGAGCAATGGGTACCCGAATCCGTATTGACCAGAGTCTGCTGGATGACCAGAACTACTGGGAAGAAACACAGCAAGACGCAGAACCACGCCGCAAAACAGCACGCCGTAACCGTCGCCGTGAGATTGAGGAACGCATGGAAAATAATCGACTGCGTCGTCATATTGCCGACAGTTACCAGGGCTACGACCATTACGACGCCTGAGCGTCGCATTGCGACGTATACCGGCAGATGAATACATCATCTGGCATCAATTACAGGACAGGCATCCGTTTCAGAACAGAGCATCTGTTTCAGGACAGAGCACCTGTTTCAGGACGGAACAACCGCCAGAAAAAAGCCCTGACATCACAGCAGGGCTTTTTGCTTACTATTTCCTGACTTGTGCATATTTCCAGACTTGTACATATTTCCAGGCCCGGACGTATTTCAAGACCGGAGCTGACTCAGGCATCTCCGGCCGACAATGCACCAAGCTGCTCCGCCTGGTGTTCTGCCACCAGCGGATCAATCACATGGCCCAGCTCACCGGCCATCACTTCCTGCAATTTGTACAATGTCAGACCTATGCGGTGGTCGGTGACCCGCCCCTGCGGGAAGTTATAGGTGCGAATACGTTCAGAACGGTCACCACTACCCACCAGGCTTTTGCGCATACCCGCCTGTTGAGCGGCATTTCGCTCCTGCTCTGCTGCCTGCAGACGAGACGCCAGCAATGACATCGCCTTGGCGCGGTTTTTATGCTGGGAACGCTCTTCCTGACACTCCACCACAACGCCGGTAGGGATGTGGGTAATACGGATAGCCGAATCAGTCTTGTTCACATGCTGTCCACCCGCACCGGAGGCACGAAAGGTATCAACACGCAGATCAGCTTTATTGATCTCGACTTCAGCACTTTCATCCATCTCCGGCATAATCGCCACGGTACAGGCCGAGGTGTGAATGCGGCCCTGAGATTCAGTTTCCGGTACACGCTGAACCCGATGTGCGCCCGACTCAAACTTGAGACGGGAATACACCGCCGTACCTACCACACGGGTGATCAGTTCTTTGTAACCACCATGTTCGCCTTCACTGGCGCTGAGCACTTCAATACGCCAACCCTGAGTTTCTGCATACTTGGCATACATGCGATAGAGATCGCCAGAGAAGATTGCCGCCTCATCACCACCTGTACCTGCCCGAATCTCCAGATAAACGTTACGACCGTCGTTGGGGTCTTTAGGCAATAGCAGTATCTGTAATTCACCTTCCAGCTGCTCAATGCGGTCACGGGCTTCAGGCAGCTCTTCTTTTGCCATCTCGCGTAAATCCGGGTCAGTATCCTGGGCCATCTGTTCAGCGGCTTCCAGGTCATCCTGTGCCATATTCCAGCTGGCAAATACTTTTACCACCGGCTCCAGCTCGGCGTACTCTTTGGAATAATCACGAAAACGGTTCTGATCACTGATCACTTCAGCATCAGACATCAGTGCCGCCAGTTCTTCGTAACGGTCCTGCAGTTTTTCCAGCTTGGCCAGAATGGAATCTTTCATCATCGGTATCTGTCTTGTGGGTATGTCGGTCGGGCCTGCCCGATCCGGGTTATCAACAACAGCGTTATAGCTCAGAGATTGCCTTCATCATCCAGCTGATAGAGCTCAGTCACAAGATTGCGCATATCAGTACGCCCTTCGGCGCTGGCCTTGCGTAACTGGATGGTTGGCTGGTGCAGCATTTTGTTGGTAATGCCCCGGGCCAGCTGTTCCAGCACCGCTTCAGCATCTTTACCATTGCGTAGCTGGCGCAGCGCTTTTTCCAGTTCATTCTGGCGCGTTTTTTCAGCCTGGCGGCGCAGGCGGGTAACGGTGTCAACCGCAGCCAGCGCGCGCAACTGGCGCATAAATTCATGCACACCGACTTCAATGATTTCTTCAGCTTCACGGGCAGCATTTTCACGGCTGCGCTGGTTTTCTTCGATCACTTCACGCAAGTCATCAACCGTGTAGAGATAGACATCATCCAGCTCGGCAACCTGCGCTTCTATATCGCGGGGCACCGCAATATCGACCATAAAAATCGGCCGGTGCTTGCGCTTTTTCAGGGCACTTTCAACCGCGCCTTTACCCAGAATCGGCAACTGACTGGCGGTAGAGGCAATCACAATATCGGCATCAGGTAGCGCATCGGGAATATCACCAAGCAGGATGGCATCACCATCAAACTCTTTGGCCAGGTCAACAGCGCGGTTGAGGGTACGGTTAGCAACCGTGATATGGTGAACACCGGCATTATTCAGATGACGCGCGACCAGTTCGATGGTTTCGCCAGCGCCAATCAGTAATGCCCGGCTTTCGCTGAGATCAGCAAAAATATGCTGGGCCAAACTGACCGCCGCATAGGCAACCGAGACCGGGTTTTCGCCAATAGCGGTATCCGTCCGGACTTTTTTCGCCACTGAAAATGTCTGCTGAAACAACCGGCCCAGTTCTGAGCCCAGTGCACCCTCCTGCTGTGACACCGCGTGGGCAGATTTCAGCTGCCCCAGAATCTGCGGCTCACCCAGTACCAGTGAGTCCAGGCCACTGGCAACACGCATCATATGGCGAGCAGCATCGTCATCCCAGTGTGTGTAAGTACAGGCTTCCAGCGCATCCAGCGGCAGGCCATGGTACTGGCCCAGCCACTCCAGCAAGGCACGGGTACCTTCAAGCGAGGTACTGCAGTACAACTCGGTACGGTTACAGGTAGACAGAATCGACACCTCCTGTAAACCTGCTTGCTGACGTGCCTGTTGCAGCGCCTGTGCCATCTGTTCAGGGGCAAACGCCACCCGCTCACGAACTTCAACCGATGCTGTTTTATGGTTGATACCTAATGCTAATAGCGCCATACGACCGCTGCGCACCTGCCCTGCTGACTTACGAAAACGCTAATGATACAACGCAGCTACCCATTTCGGAAAATTCTGCACTGCAACAGATCAACAAAAACCGCTGACAGCGGCCATCCGGTCGGCCTTTGCTTACGTATAAAGCTGCATATATAACGCTTCATCAACAAACAGTTATCAGATGCGGGTCTGTACAACGATTAATCGTACAGGCGCAGACAGCAATTCACCGGGGCAATTCACAAGCTCAATTCACCGGGAACAGTCCTCAGGGAACAGTCCCTGCCATTGCCGGTCTGATTGCTTTATAGTGCTTCAGGAATTATGGCTCTGCAGAAACGTATGGCGTAGCAGCAGTAACTGGCGCGTTTCGGACATATGAAAGTCCAGTGGCGTTTCTTAAATACAGGCAAAGGCATCACGCAGTATCTGCCAAAAGCCGAAAGCATCGTTCAAGATAGATAACGGAGTTACTGGGGCTGCCAGTTTTGGGAACTATCGGCTTTTATAACCACTGGTTTTTATAACTAACGTTTCTTTTAACTAACGTTTTTTATAACCAAAAATTTCTATAAAAATAGTTTTCAGAACAATAGCTTTCAGAATAATAGCTTTCAGAAACAATAATCAGGCGAACCAGCAGAGCCCCATATCTGCTCTCTGGAAACCTGCTGATCAAGAATGTCTATGAAACTGACACCATTAATCGCCCTGTGCAGTACGCTTTTACTGGGTGGCTGCAGCCTGATGGAAAACCGCCAGAAGATTGCGGTTACACCACTGCCAGCACCGGAGTATGTACCGGGTGAACTGAACCATGAATCTCTTTACGAGCTGCTGAAAGCCGAACTATCTGGTCAACGCGGGCTATTCCCGCAGGCTCTGGAAGGGTATTTACAGCAGGCCCGTCTGACCGGTGATGCCGGTGTTGCAGAACGAGCTACCCGCGTTGCCCAGTATATGCGTCGGCCTGATGCCGTAATGGAAGCCACCCGACTCTGGCAGCAAGCCGCACCTGATAATGCTGAACCCTATCAGATTGAAGCAAGCATTCTACTACACAAGGGACACTTTGAGGATGCACTGCCCCTGCTGCGTCAGGCATTGCGTAATAATCAACGCCAGACGCTGGCACTGATTGAAAGCCGTGTCGCCCAGATGCCTGATGAAATACTATCGGCTTATCAGGCCCTGATTATCGAACAACTGTCCATGCAGCCAGATAATGCGGAACTATATCGCAGTAACGGGGTACTGCTGCGTCGTCAGGGCAAGCTGAATCAGGCTCTTCAGGCTTTTAACCAGGCGCTGAAAGCGTCACCAAAAAAACTGGATGTACTGGTACACAAAGCTGATCTGCTGCGGGCCACCAACCAGACCCGCCAGGCACTGAAAACCGTTGCCCACGGTCTGAAATACTGGCCTGACAACCGCCAGTTACGTCTTCAGTCCATTCAGCTGCAGTTTGATAGTCAGCAACCAGAACAGGCAACACGTGATGCAAAAAAGATGATCAGCGAAACGGCACGTGATTATCCTCTGCATCTTTATCTTGCGTTGTTGATGATGGACGCCGATAAACTGGATGATGCTGAACAGGTGCTGGAAACATTACTTGACCAGAATCCCTCCGACAGCACACCAGAGTTTTACCTTGGCCATCTGGCACAGAAACGCGGACAGCGTGACAACGCCCTGCATCATTTTCTGGGCGTCAGCGGTGGTGAAAAGCTGTATCCCGCTTTCAGCCGCATCGCTGCACTGCTTGACAGCGCCGAACATCAGCAACGTCTGCAAGAGATCACCACCGATGGTCGCGCACTCTATCCAGAGATTGCACAGCAGCTATTCGCACTGGAAGCGGAATGGTTACACCTGTACGACCTGACCGACAGCGCACTGGCCGTGCTGGAAGATGCACTACAACTCTACCCCCAGGAGATCACCTTACTGTATACACGCGCCATGCTGATTGAAGGCAGCGATTTCCCCCAGGCGGAACAGGATCTGCGCACCATTCTGACACTGGAACCTGACCATGCCATGTCACTGAATGCGCTGGGATATCTGTTATCAATTCATACGGATCGCTTAGAGGAAGCACGCCAACTGATCAGCCGTGCGCTGACCCTGACCCCGGACGACCCGGCTACACTGGATTCCATGGGCTGGGTACTCTATCGACTGGGGCAGGCAGAAGCGTCGCTACCCTACCTTGAACGTGCATATGACCTGCTGCAGGACCCGGAAGTGATCAGTCACCTGGTCGAGGTATACGCAGCGCTGGGACAGGGGAAGCAGGCACGTACTCTGCTTGTTGAGAGCCTGAAGCAGAACCCGGATGCCACCGCACTACAGGATGTGGCGGAAAAACTGTCCATGACGCCCGAGGAGATTGAAGCCATTACAGGCGCAAACGACACGACGACAGATAATGAAACAGCCCGGACAGCCCCGGCGCCTGTACAAACAGAAACCGACGAGGCAGGCGCGCAATGAAATGGGGTTCGCAATGGCCACCAGCCCGATGGCTTAGCTTGCTGTCAGCCGCTTTGCTACAACCTGCTTCGCGGCTGATCGTCGCATTGTTACCCGTATTATTGCTGGCTGGTTGCAGCGGCTGGCATACGAGTGCGCCGCTGGTGCGCACTGATGTACCCGCTTCCTGGCAACGCTACCAGCACTGGATGAGCACGCAACAGCACTGGGAACTCAGTGGCAAAGTCGGTATTCGTACCGCCCGTGAAAGCAACAGCGCTGGCGTAAGCTGGCAGCAGCAAGGCGAATTGACAGACATTACTCTGTCCGGCCCTTTTAATGCTCAGGCGGCCCGTATTCAAAGTACTCCCGTACGGGTAACTCTGGATGCAGACGGCCAGCGCTATCAGGCTGAATCACCCGAAGCCTTACTGGAACAGCAACTGGGCTGGCAGCTACCGGTACGAGAACTGGCCTGGTGGGTACGTGGCCTGCCTGCTCCTGATAGCCCATGGCAACAGCAACTGGAAAATGAGCGCCTGAAAACCCTGTCTCAGAAAGGCTGGCAGATCCGTTATAGCCGCTACAGTGAAGACTTGCAGCTACCCGAAAAACTGGTGCTTCGTTATGAAACATTGCGCGTAGTGCTGGTAATCCATGACTGGACGATTTTTCAGTGAGACCTCTTTCAGTGAATCTTTTTCAGTAAAAGCTGTTGACAGTTAAAAAGCCCTTCACGATAATGTGCGCCTCTTTAGACGGGAGGCCAGCCCTCCAACAATTTACTGGGGTATCGCCAAGCGGTAAGGCACTGGATTCTGATTCCAGCATGCGGAGGTTCGAATCCTCCTACCCCAGCCAATTATCATGAATGGCTCCCTTTCAAATCTTATTCCAGATTCATTTCAAACCGAGAAGGTGCACCTCGTGTCCAAAATGATGGTTTTTACTGGCAACGCCAACCCGGAGCTGGCTGCCAAGGTTGTTGAACGCCTTGACATTCCGATGGGTAAGGCCAATGTCGGTCGTTTCAGTGATGGCGAAGTGGCTGTTGAGATCCAGGAAAACGTGCGTGGTAAAGACGTTTTCATCATCCAGTCTACCTGCGCGCCAACCAACGATAACCTGATGGAACTGATGGTGCTGGCAGACGCTTTGCGCCGCGCATCTGCATCCCGTGTAACAGCGGTTATCCCTTACTTCGGTTACGCCCGCCAGGACCGCCGTCCACGCTCTGCCCGTGTTGCGATATCTGCAAAAGTTGTTGCAGATATCCTGTCAGGTGTAGGCATTGACCGCGTACTGACCGTTGACCTGCATGCTGACCAGATTCAGGGTTTCTTCGATATTCCAGTTGATAATGTCTACGGCTCCCCTGTGCTGCTGGACGACATTCTGGATCAGGAATACGAAAATCTGATCGTTGTATCCCCGGATGTGGGTGGCGTGGTACGTGCCCGTGCAGTTGCCAAGCAACTGGATTGCGATCTGGCGATTATCGACAAACGTCGTGAGCGTGCCAACGAGTCAGAAGTCATGAACCTGATTGGTGATGTTGAAGGCCGTACCTGTGTACTGGTTGACGACATGTGTGACACTGCCGGCACCCTGTGCAAAGCAGCCAAGGCTCTGAAAGCCAAAGGCGCTGAAAAGGTTGTTGCTTATGCGACACACGCGGTTCTGTCTGGCCCGGCCATTCAGAATGTCAACGGTTCTGAGCTGGACGAGCTGGTTGTCACTGACACCATTCCATTGAGTAAAGAAGCGCAGAACTGTTCGCAGATCCGTCAACTGACGCTGTCACCACTGCTGGCTGAAGCAGTCCGCCGTGTCTGCAATGAAGAATCCATCAGCGCGATGTTCCGTTAAGAACATCCGTTGAATCACTGTCAGACAGAACAGTTTCGACAGTAAATTCAGGGCCATTTACGGCCACCACAATGCTGCAAGGTTCTGGTCGCGGAGCTTTGCGGCTTTGCTATATAAAAGGGTTTTAAAATGTCTAACTTTACAGTAAATGCAGTTGCACGTTCTGACGAAGGTAAAGGTGCGAGCCGCCGCCTGCGTCGCGAAGGTCTGGTACCAGCCGTTGTATACGGTGGCGATGCTGAGCCTGCTTCTGTTTCTATCCAGAATAAAGAGCTGGTTAAAATGATTGAAGACCAGTCTTTCTTCTCCTCTCTGCTGACCCTGTCCGTAGACGGTAAAGAAGAACAGGTAATCATCAAAGATCTGCAGCGCCACCCAGCTAAGCCGGTTCTGCTGCACGCTGATTTCCAGCGCACAACAGCTGACCGCAAGATCAAAATCATTGTACCGGTTACTTTTGCTAACTTCGCAAACTCTGCGCCAGCTAAAGCAGCTGCCAAGTTTGCTGTTGAGAAAAATACCGTTGAGATTCTGTGTCTGCCAGCTGACGTTCCAGCTGCACTGACAGTTGACCTGTCGGCAGTAGAAGCAGGTCAGATTGTTCACCTGTCTGACATTGCTCTGCCAGAAGGCGTTGAAGTTGTATCTCTGCGTCGCGGTGCTGACCACGACCA
Organism: Marinobacterium sp.; assembly: GCA_025800125.1. Taxonomy (GTDB): domain Bacteria; phylum Pseudomonadota; class Gammaproteobacteria; order Pseudomonadales; family Balneatricaceae; genus Marinobacterium_C. The sequence goes on along the minus strand of JAOXSF010000035.1, from coordinate 107,133 downwards.
GTCTATCGGCTACGTATACTCCCCACGTGGCGCTAAAGCTGGCAAGTAATTGTCGCTGACGAGGCACTGGTATGACTGATAGGATTTCGCTGATTGTTGGCCTGGGCAACCCAGGAGATAAATACGCTGACACCCGTCACAATGCCGGTGCCGAGTATGTCGAGCAGCTTGCTGCTCGACATCACGTCACCCTCTCCCCTGAAAAGAAATATTTCGGCCTCTACGCCAAAGTGCTGGTCGATAGTCAGCCGGTTCACCTGCTGGTACCAACCACCTATATGAACCTGTCCGGCCAATCCGTTGCTGCACTGGCCAACTTCTTCAAAATCCCGGCTGAATCCATTCTCGTCGCCCATGACGAGCTGGACATGCCGCCCGGTGTTGCACGCTTCAAAAAGGGTGGTGGTCACGGTGGCCATAACGGTCTGCGCGACATCATCAGCAAAATGGGAAATAACAAAAATTTCTATCGCCTGCGTCTGGGTATCGGCCACCCCGGTCACGCCAGTCAGGTTGCCAGTTATGTACTGCATAGAGCCCCGGTTGCCGAACGCAACAATACTCAGGCCGCCATTGATGAATCCCTGCGTTTCACCGACCTGGCCATTGCTGGAGACTGGGCTAACGCAATGAATCAGCTGCATAGCTTCAAGGTTTAATCGCTTTAATATTTAATGGCTTCACGATTTAACAGCATCAAGGCCTGATAGCTTTCAAGCCTGATAGCTGGACATAGCTAGACGGGACGCAATACAAGCAGATTGTTGCAGTCTGTTTCTATCGCTTTCCATTCCAGGGGACCTGCCCCTCGCCATCAGGCTGACCTGTTTCGCAGGCCCCACAGACAACAGGACTACAGTCATGGGTTTCAAATGCGGTATTGTCGGCCTGCCTAACGTAGGCAAGTCCACCCTCTTCAATGCACTGACCAAAAATGGTATCGCCGCCGAGAACTTCCCGTTCTGCACCATCGAGCCCAACGCAGGCACCGTAGCAATGCCAGACCCACGGCTGGACAAGCTGGCTGCTATTGTTGAACCTGAGCGTGTAATCCCGACTACCATGGAGTTTGTTGATATTGCAGGTCTGGTTGCTGGTGCATCCAAAGGTGAAGGACTGGGCAACAAATTTCTGGCCAACATTCGCGAAACAGATGCTATCGCCCACGTTGTACGTTGCTTTGAAGATGACAACGTCATTCACGTTGCCAACAAGATCGACCCACTGGCAGATATTGAAACCATCAACCTGGAACTGGCGCTAGCTGATCTGGACTCTGCCGAGAAGCAGCTGCAGCGTGTACAGCGCCCGGCAAAAGGTGGTGATAAGGAAGCTGTTGCTCAGAAAGCAATGCTGGAACGCCTGATTCCACATCTGGAAGAAGGCTTGCCAGTACGCTCACTGGGCCTGAGTGAAGACGAGATGAAGATCGTCAGAGGCTTCCATATGCTGACAGTGAAGCCAACCATGTACATCGCCAACGTCGATGAAGATGGCTTTGAAGGCAACCCACACCTGGATACCGTACGCGAACTGGCCGCTTCTGAAGGCGCTGGCGTAGTTGTGGTCTGCAACAAGCTGGAAGCAGAAATCGCTGAGCTGGACGATGAAGAACGCGACGAATTCCTGGCTGATCTGGGCATGGAAGAACCAGGCCTGGACCGCGTAATCCGCGCCGGTTACGACCTGCTGGGTCTACAGACCTACTTCACCGCAGGTGTACAGGAAGTACGCGCCTGGACAGTGCAAATTGGTGCAACAGCACCACAGGCTGCTGGCGTTATCCACACCGATTTCGAGAAAGGCTTTATCCGTGCTGAAACCGTCAGCTACGATAATTTCGTTGAGTACAATGGTGAACAAGGCGCTAAAGAAGCAGGCAAATGGCGCCTGGAAGGTAAGGATTATATCGTCCAGGACGGCGATGTTATGCACTTCCGCTTTAATGTCTGATTATCCACAGAGCGACCGGCATGGCCTCAGTGGATAACTTCTGCTGAATCAGGCCAGCACCCGCCACCTCTGTTATCCACAACGCCGCTTGCTGAGCGGCGTTGCTATTTTCCACAGCTTTATTACTCCCACTCAATACCCACTTATTTCCTCTTTTATCAAGCAGGCTCTATCTATATTTCACGATCCTCCTGTTACTGCAATGAACGACAATCACAGGGATAGAATGACGGGTTACAGTATTTCTACCTGCCGAGCACAACTTTCAAGTCAGAATTGTTTCAGCCAGTAAAGCTTTTCGTAAAAAGAGCTTTAGCTTCAACCGAGGGACAACCTGAACAGACGCCCTTTAGTGACCTTTGATGCCTGAAGCTACATACCCTCTTGTTTAGCAAATAGACAGTCTGTCTTTATCCAATAAAAACAACTGGTTATATAGTCATCAAAAATTACTGGTATACAAAAAAAGATAATTTTTTTGAAAAAAGGTGTTGACGCTAACCGGCCATTCGGGAATAATTCGCCTCGCTCGCAAAGGACAGCATGGCAATGTAGCTCAGTTGGTTAGAGCATCGCATTCATAATGCGAGGGTCACAGGTTCGAATCCCGTCATTGCCACCATTTCTTGCAGATCTGTAATACAGGGGTATAGCCAAGCGGTAAGGCAACGGGTTTTGATCCCGTCATGCGTTGGTTCGAATCCAGCTACCCCTGCCATACAGATAAGAGCCCTGTCCTATGGCAGTTTACAGAATGGCAATGTAGCTCAGTTGGTTAGAGCATCGCATTCATAATGCGAGGGTCACAGGTTCGAATCCCGTCATTGCCACCATTTTGTAACAGACCATATTACAGAGAGTGAAAACACTACTGGGGTATCGCCAAGCGGTAAGGCACTGGATTCTGATTCCAGCATGCGGAGGTTCGAATCCTCCTACCCCAGCCACTCTCTGCATTATAAAACTCTTCCTGAATCTATCTTTACAATATTATCTCTCTAATGTCTTAAAACTATCTGTGTTGTGCAGATAAAATCCATGATGACATTTCTACCTTCCACGGCTAACAGACAGCGCTTCGCCCACTTCAACACAAGACATACCGCATAAGAAAAGGCCCGCAATCTGCGAGCCCTGTTTTATCACTTTGGCAGCAAAAACCACCGCCAGATCAAGTAATGCCGGTACTTAGCTCAACGTATCCCGATCACGGAAACCGATCAGGTATAGAATCCCATCCAGCCCCAGAGTAGAAATAGCCTGTTTGGCGCTTTTGCGCACCAGCGGTTTGGCCCGGAACGCAATACCCAACCCGGCAATCGACAGCATTGGCAGGTCATTAGCACCATCACCCACAGCAATTGTCTGTTCCAGACGAATACCTTCTTTCGCAGCAATTTCACGCAGCAGTTCAGCTTTACGCTCGCCATTCACCACAGTGCCAACCACTTCACCAGTGACCTTACCGTCTTTTATATCCAATGTATTAGCATGCACATAGTCAAAGCCCAGCTTACGCTGCAGATGCTCAGCAAAATAGGTGAAGCCACCTGACAGAATCGCAGTCCTGAAGCCCAGTGCTTTCAGATTAGATACCAGTTCCTGCGCGCCCTCTGTCATCGGCAGACGTTCAGCAATACTTTCCAGCACCGATTCATCCAGTCCTTTGAGTAACGCCATACGGCGGCGGAAACTTTCATTAAAGTCGATCTCACCGCGCATTGCCGCTTCAGTGATCTCAATCACCTGTTCACCAACGCCGGCTTCTTTCGCCAGTTCATCAATCACTTCCGCTTCAATCAGTGTGGAGTCCATGTCAAACACCACCAAGCGGCGATTACGGCGATAGATACTGTCTTCCTGGAAAGCAATATCCATATCCAGCTCCGCAGCAATACTGAGGAATTCTTCCCGCAGTGCCTGCGCATCAGCGGGTGCGCCACGCACGGAAAACTCGACACAAGCTTTGGTACGATCATCCGCCTGCTCGGTCAGAGATACTCGGCCAGAGAGTCGACTGATGTTATCAATGTTCAGGCCATGACTGGCAGCAACTTCCGTTACACGGGCAATATGCTCAGCAGTAATACGACGTGCCAACAGGGTGATGATATGACGGGATTTGCCCTGATGCTCAACCCACTGCTCATACTCACTTTCAGACACGGGCTGGAAACGGATCTTCATATCCATTTCGTGTGCCTTGAACAGTACATCACGCAACAGTGGCGAGCTTTCCGCCGACTGTGGTACCTGAATCAGGATACCCAGCGACAGGGTGTTATGAATAACAGCCTGGCCTATATCCAGAATCTTAATATCAAATTTTGCCAGAATGGCAGTAATTGCAGAGGTGACGCCTGGCCGGTCTTCACCGGACACTGTCATCAGGATGATTTCGTTCATCGGGGATTCCATGGAGGTGGTCATTTCAGACCCGCTGAGTATATCACTGCAAGCCAGGGAATAATCGCCCGCTTCAGCTACTCAGCCTGCGAGCGGTACATTACACTGCAGCCATGACTGATTTTCTGAACGGGTTGCAGCAGCCCGAATTACTCACCTGGCTGTTACCTCTGATTACCCTGATTGCCTTGCTGGAATCGCTATTTCTGGTGGGTCTGCTGCTACCAGGTGTCGCGATGCTGGCTGTAACAGCCTGGCTTGCAGGCCAGCAGTCGCTGCCAGTCACAACACTATTGACAGCAGGCATCGCAGGCGCACTACTGGGCGATGCACTGAGTTTTTACCTGGGCCGTTACTGGAGCGCTTTCCTGTGGCAGATGCACTGCTGCCAGCGTAATCCCCACTGGCAACAACGAGGAGAGGCATTCTTTCAGCGCTACGGTGCATTCAGTCTGCTGCTAGGGCGTTTTGTCGGCCCGATACGTCCCTTTATTCCCTTCATTGCGGGTAGCCTGAAAATGCCAGAAAGAACGTTCTGGTCGGTAAATTTTCTGTCAGCGCTGCTCTGGGCTCCGGTGTATCTGTTACCGGCTTACTGGCTGGGACAACAAAGCACACAACTGGAAACCAGTAATGATCTGCCGCTGCAACTTCTGGCCGCACTGGCACTGACTTTGCTAGCCGGTTATGGACTGCACCACCAGTTACAGCCACAACGGCCGTTGCAGCGCAATCTGCACACACTCCCCCCCCCTGAAGGAGCAACACTGATGGGTGTTCTGGCCCTGTCAGGCTTACTTCTGCTCGCCCTGCTGCGCGCTTTCGTGCCACCTTCAACCGCTGAACAGCAACTGCATAATCTGCTCGAGAGTCTGCCTGAGGCGCTTTACCCTGCCACCGTTGCTATTACCAGTCTGGGAGATATGACGCTAGCGGGGCTAGCCTGCACACTGGTTCTACTGGCATTAACACTAAAAGGACGCCGACGTACCGCACTGGTTTTTGCCAGCCTGTTATTGAGCGTATTGGTAATAAATCACCTGCTGAAAGAATATTTCAGCTGGCCACGACCCGATACCGGTGCACAGCTCTATCAGAGCTGGAGTTTTCCCAGTGCTCATGCCAGCACCGGTACAGCCCTGTTTGCCATGTTGGCGATATTGCTGGCCGAGCGACTGAACGAACAACTGCGCCAGCTGTTTTATGGCTTGCTGGCACTACCTGCACTGCTGATTCCGCTATCAAGGGTATTGCTGGATCTGCACTGGCCACTGGATGTACTGGCTGGCTTCTGTGAGGGGTTGGTTGCAGCAGCGCTCTGGCGGCACTGGCTGGCACGCCATCCGGTTATTTTCAGTGGTCGTGAACGGCTGCTGCTACTAGCTGGACTGAGCCTGATCACCACAGGTTATCTGTATGGGCGGTTACCCGCTGCGCTACTGTTTTATCAAAGCACAACGGGATAAGGCGGTGATGCAATGTTATTTCTTTGCTTTCTTCGCCGCCTTTTTCTTAGCACTCTTTTTTACACTTTTCTTCGCTGCTGCTTTTTTCGCCGCAGTACCGTTTTTTGCCCCTTTGCGCGCTTTACGAGCATCAGTTTTAGCACGGGCTTTTTTAGCCTTACGCTTCATTGCAGAGCGGCTTTTACCCTTGCCGCCCGCACTGGCCTCCTGTTGCTCTTTCTCTGCGGCTGACAATGCCACCTTCGGCTTGCGAACGGGTTTACCTTCCGCTTCGGGCGGTACAAAGTCACGATCCGTCGGTCGGGCTGGACGCTTACGTGGGCCTGGTTTACGACTATCTTTGGCGTAACCTTTTGGTTTGCCAGGCACCTTATCGGCACGAGCAACGGATGGCATCTCCCCCTCTGCCAGTCGCTCACGCACTGTTTTTTCCGCCGCACTCTTTCTGGTACGTTTACGCTTTTCCACAGAGAGTAATTCGAAGTCAATCTTGCGTTCATCCAGATCAACCCTCGCTACCCGCACCTTCAGGCGATCCCCCAGCCGGAAGACCTTGCGGGTACGCTCACCAACCAGTCGCTGTTTACCTGCATCAAACTGGTAGTAATCACTAGGCAAGCCGGTGATGTGGATCAGCCCTTCAACAAAAACATCTTCCAGTTCTACAAACAGGCCGAAGCCGGTGACTGCAGATACAATACCCTCATACTCACTGCCTACCTGATTGCTCATATACTCGCATTTGAGCCAGGACATAACATCGCGAGTTGCCTCATCAGCACGGCGCTCGGTCATCGAGCAATGCTCACCCAGCTCCAGTACCTGAGCCATATCGTATTCAACAGCAAACTCCAGGTCAGGATGGTGATCATCAGCTCGACGCAGGGCACGGTCTTCTTTCGCAGAGTGCAATGCAGAACGGATAATGCGATGCACCAGCAGATCAGGGTAACGGCGAATCGGTGAGGTGAAATGGGTGTAGGCGGTAAACGCCAGCCCGAAGTGGCCATTGTTATCTGGACTGTAAACTGCCTGGCTCATGGAGCGCAGCATCATAGTCTGGATCAGATGACGGTCGGGACGACCTTCAATCATCTCACTCAGCGCCAGGTAGTCTTTCGGCTCCGGTTTGTCCATACCGCCCAGAGTAAGTCCAAGCTCACCCAGAAAACCACGCAGATTCTGAAGTTTCTGCTCTTTTGGCCCTTCATGAACACGGTACAGCGCAGGCAGTTTCAGCTTCTGCAGGAAGCGAGCGGTAGCGACATTGGCGCACAGCATGCACTCCTCAATCAGCTTGTGGGCATCGTTACGTTCCACCGGCACAATCTTTTCAATTTTGCGCTCAACATCAAAAACAATGCGGGTTTCGGTGGTTTCAAAGTCGATAGCGCCACGCTGCTCACGGGCAACACGCAGACCACGGTAAAGACCGTATAAGTCTTCCAGGTGCGGCACCAGCGCATTATATTCCTTACGCCACGCTTTTCCTTCCTGAGAACCCGGTGCCATCAACATAGCGCCGACTTTGGTGTAGGTCAGACGGGCATGTGACTGAATAACTGCTTCATAAAACTGATAGCCGGACAGGTTACCCGCAGCACTGACCGTCATTTCACATACCATCGCCAGACGATCAACATGGGGGTTTAACGAGCAGAGGCCATTGGAGAGCAGCTCCGGCAACATCGGCACAACAAACTCTGGGAAATAGACCGAGTTCCCCCGACGCAGGCCTTCGGTATCCAGCGCTGTACCCGGGCGTACATAAGCCGAAACATCGGCAATAGCTACCCACAGACGCCAGCCGCCACCTTTTTTCTTCTCAGCATAAACGGCATCGTCAAAATCTTTTGCATCTTCGCCATCAATGGTAACCAGCGGCAGGTGACGCAGATCTACGCGCCCAGCTTTGGAGACTTCATCAACTTCAGGGCCAAACGCCGAGATTTCTGCGCGTACTTCATCCGGCCACTGATCAGGAATATCGTAGTTGTGGATGGCAACCTTGATTTCCATACCTGCTGCCAGGTGGTCACCCAGCACTTCGGTTATCCGTACCTGGCCCAGTTCACGCTTACCCGGCTGACGCACCAGGTATGCCACCACCAGCTGTCCATGGCGTACTGCCGGAGCACTTTCATGCTCAACTACGGCGAACTCCTGATTGATGCGCTGGTTCTCCGGAATCAGATAGCCAAAGCCACCCCGATTCTGAAACCGACCCACCAGCTTTTCGGTACAACGCTCCAGTACCTCAACGATCTTGCCATCACGGCGGCCACGGTGGTCAATACCCGCTTCCTGTACCAGCACCCGGTCTCCATCCAGCACCTGACGCATCTGACGCGGACTGAGAAACAGATCACTGCCTCCTTCATCTGGTTTGACGAAACCAAAACCATCACGATGACCAATTACCCGGCCTTTACTCAGCCCCATATGCTCGATCAGGCCAAACTGATTACGACGATTGCTCATCAACTGGCCATCACGGCACATCGCCTTGAGGCGAAACATCACCGCTTCGCGGGATTCTTCCTCGAATACCTGCATAGCATCGCAGAGAGTGCTGTGACTAAGCGGTTTACCCTGGGCTTCCAGCGTCTGCTGAATATATTCCCGGCTGGGTACCGGATTACCGTATTTCGCTTTTTCGCGGGCCGAAAACGGATCAAGCTCCGTCCAGTGCACCGTTACATTCTGTTCTGTCATATAAAATTCCATGGTGCCCGGCAGAGCATGCGGTAACAACAGATAACTGACTTCTGCATTGTCACTCAAGCCATATCCGACTCTGGCTGGGCGGTACTCTGATCATAGGTGCACCCGGACTCTCCCGCACGCAAAGCCTGTAAGTAAAGCTTGGCTGGCTGGTCTGGACAGATCGGGCGATTCAGTCGGGATGCACGATAGTGTTCATTAAAAACATCGAAATAGGCATCCAGCGCCTGAGCCGATGTCGTGTCACCAATCTGTTTCAGCATGGCAATCGCCACTTCTGCCGTACACAACTGGTTGTCTTCTATTTTCTTACGTAGATGATAGCGGCTGTTTGAAGCCTGTTGCAGTGAAATCACCGGAAGGCTGCTCAGGTAATCACTGTGTCGAAAGATTCGTCGTGCCTGACGCCAGGTACCATCCAGAATGATAAATAGCGGGGTACGGGGATCACCCTCCATCACTGGCTGGCTGATCATTCGATGTGCATAGTCAGGAGCCGGTGGAAAAACAATACAGGCTGCAAGTGACGGGTCTGCCAATAACCGCAATAACCGTTCACACGGCTCCAGGCGGCTCCATTCCAGCACTTCGGTTCCAGCAATGGTGTGCTCAATCAGTCGACCTGTATTGGTCGGCTTATAGAACTCCTTACGGTGCGTCAACAGACAGAAACGGGCCTGTGCCGAAACCTGATGGCGGAAATCACAGATACAGGTACGAGGTGTCAACAGGCAGTTCTCACAACGCACCATACGGGAACCACGTGCCTGGAAAGGGCGACGGGGAGGCTGGCAGGCAATACTCATAGCAACTTCATCAGAAAGTAGCAGACTATACGCGGCAGCCGGTCTGACGCCAACCTTTTCACAGGATTGCTGATCTACAGCAAATATGCAGGTTTCATCAACAGAATAAGCACCTGCGCAATAACAACCTTTCAGGTTAATATAACTAAAAGCTTGTACCATTGTCCCTTGCTGGAAGAAAAGATATCCATGCAAAAAACGTCTGATTTTGTTATCCCTGCCCGTCCAGAAATTCTGCTTAAACTATCAGCCGAGATTCGCAAGGACGACCCGAATTTCAATACTATTGCTCAGATCATGAAGATGGATCTGTCCCTGTACGCTAACGTACTGGCAACCATCAACACACCTTTTTTCGGCATGCCTGAGCGCATCACATCCATGGCCCGGGCAGTCAGCCTGCTGGGTATCAATCGCCTGTACAGCATCGTACGCATGGCTGCACTGCGTAATAGCCTGAGCACACTGGGTCGTATGGATCGCTTTTGGGACAGCGCCACCGAAGTGGGAACCATCTGTGGCCATCTCAGCCGCCATCTGCGTTTCCTGAACAAAGATGATGCCTACACCATGGGTATGATGCACGACTGTGGCGTGCCACTGATGATGACTAACTGCAAAGGCTATAAGAGCTTTTTCAACTCCCGCAACGGAGCAGATTTACCCCTTATTCACCGCCAGGAACATGAAATTTATGGCATGGATCATTTCAAGCTCAGCGCTGCTATTGCCCAGGTCTGGGGAATTCCCGAACTGATCTGTGATGTCATCGGCCTGCAGCCCTATATTCTGAAAATACTGGAAGATGAAAGTTATAGTGAAGAGCTGCGCAATGTGCTTTGTCTGCTACTGTTATCCCGCGAACTGAGCGATAAATTTCGTTCACTCTGGAGCGTAGACGATATTCACCGCCCTGTGGTACCGGTTGAACCCATGCTGGAATATCTGGGGCTGAGCGAATCTGACTTCCTTGATATTCGTGACGAAGTCTTCAGCCATATTGAAGTAGGCGATCAGGGCATCGTGCCCTCCTGAGAAACATCCGGGCAACCTCTTTCACCTGTTCTGGCAACCTCCACTCCCGACCATCAGGGTCTGAGTGGAGGGAGCTGGCGTCACGACAAAATAACTGTCACCAAAAATAACTGCCATTGACTTATCGCAACAACGTTTCCAGCGAGCCACCTGGCATCTGATCAACGCCGTGCGCCTGATAGTCTGACAGCACCTCAGCGCGCTGACGTTCTTCATCATTCAGCTTCATGGCTTCCGTCTGCTGCAGGTAATAATCTGCCATTTTCAGACGCTCATCCCTGTTCAGCGCTTCATCACGAGCAGCTTCCAGAAACAGTTGTGACAGATTCAGCAAAGCCCGTGTATTCTGCGGGTCATAATCTACAGCCAATGTAAACAGCTTGATAGCATGCACCAGTTTGCCTGCCAGATACTGCTTGATCCCCTGGCGATTAACCTTATCGCTCATTTCTGGATCACGGGTTGCCTGTAACATGGCATCAACCGGTTTCTGCTGTGGTGCACGATCCAGCATTGGCACCTGATCCCCCATAACATTCAGGCGCTCACGCTCCAGATCCAGCGGATATTCCAGTTCGCTGTTAAATAGCTCGGCTTCTTCACGCCACTTCGCAGCTTCACGGGCATTCTCATCCACTTTTGCCACTTCTGCTTTAAGCAACGCAGCCTGCACACGCAGGTTATGATCACGCGGGAACTTACTCTGCGCCAGCGTTAACAGCTGATTGATCACCTCAATCATCGCTTTGCGCTCTCGCCCTTTCAGGCTTTTCATCTCCAGTCTACGGATATTGGCAAGCCGCAGAAAAGGCTCAGCTGAGCGGTAACAGCTACGGCGTCCCAGCACAATGGATTTCTGGTAAGCGCTACCTGCAATTTCATAACGGCGATTTCGGGTAGCAACATGCCCAAGCTTCATCTGTCGCGGTATACCCAGAGGTGCTTTAGCCGTTGCCTCCATCAGCACATCGACTGCGGCTTCAAGATCCCCGGTACGTTCATAGACTTCAGCCAACCGGTCGTACGCCGAAATCATCAATGGATTACGCTGTATCAGATCAAGTAACAGATCACGAGCAACGTCATACTGCTCTACTTCCATGGAGATCTCTGCCCAGGTCAGCGCAACTTCTCGATCCTGCTTATTCCAGTAAACATCATCAAGAATCTCAACCGCTTCATGATGCTGATTCAAAGCCGCCAGTGCCCGGGCTTTAAAAATAGCAACCCGCTCTGCATGCTGTATATCGGTCTTTTTAAAGTCTCGCTCTGCAATCAGTAACGCCGCTTCCCACTCCTCTTTTTCCATTGCTTTCTGCATAGGCCTGTAACGCGCTTTCTGCGACAGGATCTGGTCTAGCCGACGTTTCAGTTCATCCACGGAAAATGGCATGGTAATAACAGCGTCTGGCTGACTATCAATAGCCTGCAAAATCACTTCCTGAGAAGCGTCACCGGTCATGAACAACCAGGCAACGGTCGGCTTTATGATGCCGCGAAAGCGCGCTTCTTCAAGAATCTGAGCGCCACTGACAGTTTCACTATTACTATGGCCCAGCAGAATGACATCGTACTGCACCTCTTCCATCTCAATGAAAACCCGGCTATTGATAGTGATAGCCTTGATGTTCTGCACCCCCATGGTTCGCAACATGTACACCATGGTTGATCGCATGTTACCACTGCTTTCAATCAGCAATACTTTCTTGGTGGAGTAATCTATCGGGGAATCATATCTAGCCACACAGACGTCCTGGTATCCTGGTTGTCATAAGTGAAAGAGCAGAATCAAGAATAAACAGTGTTCTGCACGACTGATGATTTTGGCTAATGCCGTTACCCTTACACGGGTAACACGCCCAATCAGCAAATACAGATTGGTAGCAAAAAATCCAAGAAGCCAATAATAAAGCACCAAGGCTCAGATGGCACCGGCCAGGTCGTGATACAGGCTGAACCTGCAGATGAATGGTTAATTCTCTGGTAAAAAAAAGCACCGATTGCAGGGTGATACATTCGGTGCCAAGACAGTTCTATGCTGTACCGCCATACTAAGAGCAAAGGCAAGGCCAACCACTGATACAGATCAAACAGTCCGTTGCTTGCCCGTTATGAGAGATCTGACACAAAGAAAACTGACCCAGTTCGACTTTTGCCTAACACCTGTCCAGCGGTGAATTCTTTACACTGGGGGTAACTATAAGGACAGCGTAATCATGACCACTGCGTTTATTACTCATCAGGACTGCAGCTTACATAATATGGGCCCGGAACATCCGGAAAGCCCGGTGCGGCTGGCAGCCATCCGTAAAGTACTGGAAAAAACCGGCCTGCTGCAGGAACTGGAGCAGATTGAGTCCGTTCATATAACCCCCGAGCAAATCCAGCTAGCACATGCCAAATTGCATCAGAAGCGGCTGGAAATGAAATTGCCAGAGAAAGGAATTGTCTACACAGACGAAGATACAGCACTTTGTCCTGACTCCCTGCATGCCGCCAGCCTGGCTGCTGGCTCAACTATTCTGGCAGTAAACAGAGTTATCAGTGGCAAAGCTGACAACGCATTTTGCGCTGTGCGCCCCCCCGGCCATCATGCCGAACACAATATCCCCATGGGGTTCTGCTTTTACAACAATGTTGCTATAGCAGCTATGCATGCCTTGCAGCAACCCGGCATTGAGCGGGTGGCCATCATTGACTTCGATGTACACCACGGCAACGGCACCGTAGATATCTTCAAGGATGTACCGGAGGTAATGGTGTGCTCAACATTCCAGCACCCATTCTATCCGGAACGCTACAGCGATATCCGCCGCGACAACATTATCAACTGCCCAATGGATGCGAATAGCGATGGCATGGTGTTCCGCAAGCTGATAGAAAACCGGGTCGTTACCGCCTTGCAGCAACATCGCCCAGATATGATCTTTATCTCGGCAGGTTTCGATGCCCATAAAGATGACCCTATGGCCGATATTAACCTGACCGAAGATGATTTCCGCTGGGTCACTCAGGTATTGCTGGACATTGCCCAGAGCCATTGCGGCGGTCGTCTGGTTTCCGTACTCGAAGGGGGATATAACCCGGTCGCACTGGCATTCAGTGTCCAGGCACATATGGAAGTACTGGCTGGGCACTGACTGGACAACTGTGCTTCATTTCAAGCCCTGCACAGATTGCAGGGCTTAATGAGATGGTTCCCCTCCCACCAGGGCCTAAGCTTTGGTGTGGAACACAGAGGAGGATCATCTCATGTCTACTATCAAAGTTCCTGGTATCGATTCAGGCAAGTCAGCCTTTCACGTTGTGGGTCGTGATGACAGCGATGCCAATACCTTGCGCAAACATTTCACCCGTCGCAAACTGCTCGAATACCTGGCTCAGCTGCCGCCTGTACTGTCGCCTTTGAGTCCTGTAGTGGCGCACATTGCTTGCGCGTAAGTACCAGCAATCAGGACATCAGGTTCGATTGACCCCTCCGCAATATGTCAGACCCTATGTGAAGGGCAACAAGAATGATTTCATTGATGCAGCGGCCATTGTTGAAGCGAGCACGCGCCCTGATATGCGTTTTGTGCCGGTGAAGTCCATGTCCAGTCAGGTCATGGCGGTCTGTCATCGTTTACGCGAAGGCTTTGTGGCCGAGCATACCGCATGTATGTGCCGTATTGGCGCTTTTCTGCTGGAATTTGGTCTGTCACTGCCCAAAGGGCATGCGACCATGAAGCGGCTGTTCTCCAAGCCTGGGGCCCAGAAAGGTGTTGAGCTGCCGGACGCCTGCTGCGAGAACTGCATGAAGCCTGTAAGCACTACCTTTATCTCAATGATCGTATAGCGATTCAGGATCGCAAGATTCAGCAGCAGGTGGAGCAGGATGAACGTTGCCGTCTGCTGAAAACCGTGACGGGCATTGGTGATATGGTTGCCAGTCAGACCGTCACGGAGGTCGGTAATGCGGAGGCTTTCAGTGGCGGGCGCGACATGGCGGCCTGGCTCGGGCTGGTGCTCCGGCAGTACAGTACGGGTGGCACCCCCAGGCTGCTAGGCATCAGCAAGCGTGGTAACAAACGCCTGCGAACGCTCTATGTCCATGGCGCACGAGCGATCATGTCGAGACTGAGTTGTGGTAAAGGGCCTTCCTATAGTTGGTTAAGGAAACTGCGGGCAAGCCTGCCAGCAGGACTCCGAATACATTAGCGCAGACCACCCTCAGCATCGCACATATTGCTTGCAACACTGAGGGGACTATACATTTTTGTGACCATAATTTTCAGTCTGACAACATTTCCAACCTGATAGCAGGAAGACACAAAAAAACCGCCCGAAGGCGGTTTTCTTAACGCTTATGATAAGCAGGCTCGTATTAACCTACGAACTTGATCATCACACCAGCCGCTACTGCAGAACCGATGACACCAGCCACGTTTGGGCCCATAGCGTGCATCAGCAGGAAGTTCTGCGGGTTGGCTTCCAGACCCAGTTTGTTGGATACACGGGCTGCCATAGGTACTGCAGATACACCTGCAGAACCGATCAGCGGGTTGATTGCGTTGCCACCTTCCATACGGTTCAGGGCTTTAGCCATCAGTACACCACAGGCAGTACCGATACCAAACGCAACAACACCCAGCAGCAGGATGCCCAGTGTTTCAACGTCCAGGAACTTATCTGCAGACAGCTTGGAACCAACAGACAGGCCCAGGAAGATCGTTACGATGTTGATCAGCGCGTTCTGAGCAGTGTCGCTCAGACGGTCAACCACACCACACTCACGCATCAGGTTACCGAAACAGAACATACCCAGCAGCGGCGCAGCATCTGGCAGCAGCATGGCAACCAGAATCAGCAGCAGAATCGGGAACATGATCTTCTCGTTCTTGCCCACATGACGCAGCTGAACCATGGAGATCTTACGTTCTTCTTCAGTGGTCAGCGCACGCATGATTGGCGGCTGAATCATTGGTACCAGAGCCATGTAGGAGTACGCAGCTACTGCAATCGCACCCAGCAGCTGTGGTGCCAGCATGCTTGCTACATAGATCGCAGTCGGGCCGTCAGCACCACCGATGATACCGATAGCCGCGGCATCCTGAATGCTGAAGTCCATGATGCCGATTGTGCTCAGCAGTACCGCACCCAGTACCGTCGCAAAGATACCGAACTGTGCAGCTGCACCCAGGAACAGGGTCTTCGGGTTCGCCAGCAGCGGACCGAAGTCTGTCATGGCACCTACACCCATGAAGATCAGCAGTGGCGCAGCGCCAGATGCGATCGCAACGGTGTAGAAGTTGTACAGCATACCGTTGCTGTAGCCACTGTCCTGTGCCACATAGGATGCCGCCGCATGGGCAGTGGCATTGGATGTGTGGTAGGCATGCAGTACATCATGCGCATCCGCAGAAGGTGCGCCTAGCGTGCTTGCCAGTGCCTGCATTACATCAGGGTTAGCAAAATGCACTGCATTCTCAACCGCTGAAAATGCCAGCCCCGCTTCAGGGATGTTGGCCATAATGCCACCGAAACCGATTGGTACCAGCAGCAGTGGTTCAAAGTTTTTCCGGATCGCCAGGAACAACAGCAGCAGACCGACCAGGATCATGATCAGCTGGCCGAACTGCAGGTTGTAGAGCCCGGAGGCCTGGACGAGATGTGCCAGTTTATCCATGCTCAGCGTACCCTTATGCCAGCGTCAGCAGGCTGTCGCCTACCTGTACAGAGTCACCTTCCTTCACATCAATAGAAGAGACTGTACCGGCACGTGCTGCACGCACTTCGGTTTCCATCTTCATCGCTTCCAGAATCACCAGTACATCACCTTCCTGTACCGCCTGACCTGCAGCCACCTGTACTTTCCAGATGTTACCCGCCAGTGGTGCTGCTACTGGCTCAGCGTTGCCTGCTGGCGCTGCTGCAGGGGCAGCCGCTGGTGCTGCAGCCGGTGCAACGGCAGAGATATCGCCACCTTCAGTAACCTGAACAACGTAGTTCTGGCCGTTAACATTGATTGTGTAGACCTGTGGGCCAGTGTTTTTAGGTGCAGCCATGGCTTGTGCGTCCTCCAGCGTTGGTGCAGGTTCAAATGCATCAGGGTTGTTGCGGTTTTCCAGGAATTTCAGACCGACCTGCGGGAACAGGGCGTAGGTCAGAACGTCGTCGATCTCGTTCTCGCCAGCCGTCAGACTCACGCCTTTCTCTTTGGCCAGACCACGCAGTTCTTCAACCAGTTTGTCCATCTCAGGCTCAAGCTGGTCAGCCGGGCGACAGGTGATTGCTTCACCACCGTCCAGAACACGAGCCTGCAGTTCAGCGTTGTATGGTGCTGGCGCTGCGCCATACTCACCTTTCAGGATGCCCTGAACTTCTTTAGAGATCGTCTTGTAACGCTCACCCATCAGTACGTTGATTACCGCCTGGGTACCAACAATCTGAGAGGTTGGGGTTACTAGCGGGATCCAGCCCAGATCTTCACGTACACGTGGGATCTCAGCCAGTACATCATCAAACTTGTCAGACGCACCTTGCTCTTTGAGCTGATTTTCCATGTTGGTCAACATGCCACCTGGCACCTGAGCCACCAGGATACGGGAGTCCGTACCACGCAGAGAACCTTCAAACTTCGCGTACTTCTTCCGCACTTCGCGGAAGTAAGCGGCAATCTCTTCCAGCTGGTTGATATCCAGACCAGTGTCACGATCAGTACCTGCCAGCGCCGCAACAACGGACTCAGTAGAAGAGTGGCCGTAAGTCATGGACATGGAGGAGATCGCGGTATCAACACGGTCGATACCGGCTTCAACAGCTTTCAGAATGGTCATGTCGGACAGACCGGACGTAGCGTGGGCATGCAGCTGCACTTCCAGGTCAGTCTGAGCCTTCAGGCGGGATACCAGGTCAAATGCATCGTACGGCGTCAGGATACCGGACATATCCTTGATGGCGATGGACTCGGCACCAATGTCTTCCAGCTGCTTGGCGTACTCGACCCAGTTCTCAATCGTGTGAACGTGGCTCTTGGTGTAAGAAATAGTACCCTGAGCATGCTTACCTGTGCCCTTAACGGCCTTGATGGCACGCTCCAGGTTACGCGGGTCGTTCATCGCATCGAAGATACGGAATACATCAACACCGTTTTTCGCAGCACGCTCAACGAACTTGTCTACAACGTCATCGGCGTAGTGACGGTAACCCAGCAAGTTCTGACCACGCAGCAGCATCTGCTGTTTGGTGTTAGGCATCGCCTGCTTCAGCAAACGAATACGCTCCCATGGGTCTTCACCGATGAAGCGGATACAGGAATCAAACGTCGCACCGCCCCAGCTTTCAAGGGACCAGAAGCCGACTTTGTCGAGCTTCTCAGCAATAGGGAGCATATCTTCGACGCGCATACGGGTCGCAAACAGAGACTGATGAGCGTCTCGCAGCACGACGTCGGTAATGCCCAGAGGTTTCTTTACGTCGGACATGGGTAATGGCCTTCTGTCAAATTTAATGCAAATTATTCGTTGTTATTGACGCGAGCTGTTATCTCAGGAACGGAACTTATGTACCGCCGCTGTGATTACCGCAACCAGCTCGTCGTTGTTTCCTGCCGCAGCTGCCGCTGGCTTGGCAGCCGGCTTAGGCTTTGCAGCCGCTGGGGCTGCATCCGGGGCGTACTTGGCAACCAGATTGGACATGCCACGGGTTGTGTACACCAGCAGTGTCAGGAAGACGAAGACAAATCCCATACCGAAGATCATCAGTGACAGACCTTCTGAGAAGAGATTTTCCATCTTGGGGGCTCCTATTAATTAACAAACCTGCCTGAACCGTCTCAAACAGTCACGAACGTGACGATAAAAGTCAGCCGCAGAGGTTAAAAATTGGCTCACAATTAAACCCGAAAAGACGACAGCAGGCAATAAAACTGCTGCCATATTAGCCAGCTACAAGGCACAGGTCAGAAAATTGTCGACACTTTGTTGCCCTGCGACAACTCTACCAGCCCACACTCTTTGCATTTAATTACTTCTTTTTATCAACAGAGCAAATGACATTTATCAGCATGAATCGCCATACTGTCAGTCACTGCTGCCTGGACGAAAGACTCTGACATTGGCGTATCCCTTATCCTGCAAGGTCTGAGCATGTAGCTGGCTCATCACGCCCTTATCGCAGTAGAGCAGGTATTCACGCATATGGTCGAGCCTTTCAAAGGCTGTTTCCAGCCGGAAAAATGGAATAGCCAGTACTTCACAACCTGGCATATTGAGGGGCTTACGCTCTGCTTCCTGAGGTGAACGCACATCAATAATAATCTGATTTTCTGACACCTTCGTCAGTGCTTCGATCTCTGTATTGACATTCACATCTTCCACAATGTCATCAATCGAAATCATCTGCGCCTTCTCTAACGCCCGATCAAGCACCTCGTAATCGAAGTTCGCTTCCTCTTCTTCAACCCGATCCCGCTTGGCACAGGTAGTCGGGCGATCAGAAATAACACCACAGAACTCCGGCATGGCAGCGGCAAACTCATAGGCACCGATCTGCTTGGTAATATCAACAATGTCCTGTTTATCCATGGTAATCAGTGGGCGGATAACCAGCGCATCGGTTGCACCATCGATCAGGCGCAGGTTAGGCAGAGTCTGGCTGGAAACCTGAGCAACACTTTCGCCAGTTACCAAGGCATCAATCTTCATACGTTCCGCAACTCGCTCACCAGCACGCATCATCATACGCTTGAGCACAACCCCCATATGGGAGTGATGCACCGATTGCAGGATCTCACCTACCACCTCTTCAAACGGTACAGTAATGAATTTGACCCGTGCGGAGGAACCATACTTCTGCCACAAGTGCAGAGACACCTGCTTTACGCCGATTTCGTGAGCACGTCCGCCCAGATTGAAGAACAGGAAATGAGTTTTACAGCCACGACGCATCGTCATGTAGCTGGCAACAATAGAGTCAAAGCCACCAGAAATTAACGACAACGCAGCTTCCTGACTGCCCAGCGGGAACCCTCCCAAGCCCGGATGACGTTCAGTTACGATAAACAGCTGCTGATCACGCACTTCCAGATCAACAAATACATCAGGCTTGCGTACATCCACACCAGCCGCTGCTGTATGCTGATTCAGGCCTCCACCTACATAACGTTCCAGCTCAACCGAGGTAAACTCATGTTTACCCGTACGCTTGACTCGAACCTTGAAGGTTTTACCTTGCAGCGTATCGGCATAGAGCTGCTTCGTCAGCTGAAAGACTTCATCGAAATCGCCTAGCGGGAATTCCTTAACTTCAATGAAGTGTGCAATACCTGGTGTGCGTTTCATGGCATCAATCAGCTGCTCACGTACCTCCATGTCTTCACCACCATAGTAAACTTCCACTTTATCCCAGTGGCCGCTCACTTTTACGCTACTTTCGATGCGCTGAAGAATGACATTGAGGTTGGTCTGCAGACGGGCAATCAGACGCTTACGGACAGGACGGCTTTTAACCGCAATTTCAGGGAAAAGTTTTACTATAAATTTCATCGAACAGGCTACCGAAGACGGAAAAACAAAGGACTGAATTATACCGACTATCGTTTCGATGAAGAAGTGAAAGGGAATATCGCAAAAAAGTGCAAAAGAAGAGACAGAGAATAGAAAGTGGCGCGCCCGAGAGGATTCGAACCTCTGACCGCCTGGTTCGTAGCCAGGTACTCTATCCAGCTGAGCTACGGGCGCTTAGTGTGTCGTAAATGGCGGTGAGAGAGGGATTCGAACCCTCGATACCTTGCGATATACGCCCTTAGCAGGGGCGCGCCTTCAGCCACTCGGCCATCTCACCGCGACAACGGAGACGTATCTTAATGATCTGATTTCAGATTGCAACGCTTTTTTTCAAAAAATTATTCCTGCGCGTCGCCTGCCGATTTTTCGCGCTGGATGCGTTGATAAATCTCTTCACGGTGAACAGAAACATCTTTTGGTGCATTCACACCGATACGTACCTGATTACCTTTTACACCCAGTACTGTTACGGTGACGTCATCACCAACCATCAGAGTTTCGCCTACACGGCGGGTAAGAATCAGCATTGTGTTGGATCTCCTTATGATATTCCTTCTTGCCTGACTCAGGCTCTGCGTCCTGTAGCCAGTAAAATCACGCCTCCGAGCGCTGAAAACGACAACGGAGGCGTAACGGCTATTTAATGTACTGAACTAACTATAGACTGACCTTTACCATCGAGCTGAGAGGAATCAGCAGGCAAAGCCTGTCAGACAGTTCTTTCAGCTTTCGCTGACGACATCAGCAACATCAAGCTCGAAAGCAGAATGCAGTGCTCGTACAGCGAGTTCCAGATATTTCTCAGCCACAACAATCGACACCTTTATTTCCGAGGTCGAGATCATCTGAATATTAATGCCCTCTTGCGCAAGCGCATCAAACATTTTGCTTGCAACACCCGCATGGGAGCGCATACCTACGCCAACAATCGAAACCTTGGCGATTCTGTTATCTCCGACCACACTACGCGCGCCCAGTTCAGCCATAACCTGCTGCAAAATGGATTGCGCCTGATCAAAGTCATTACGATGCACAGAGAAAGTGAAGTCAGTTTTCTGCTCTTCCGCGATATTCTGCAGAATCATATCTACTTCAATGCTGGCCGCACTGATCGGCCCAAGAATGCGAGAGGCAACACCGGGTGTATCAGGCACCCCCTGAATCGTCAGTTTGGCTTCATCGCGATTAAACGCAATACCAGAGATAACCGGCTTTTCCACGCTATCATCATCCTCAGTTGTAATCAGAGTACCGGGGCCATCCGTAAAGCTGGATAACACCCGTAGCGGTACGTTATATTTGCCCGCAAATTCAACCGAACGAATCTGTAACACTTTAGAGCCGAGACTGGCCATTTCCAGCATCTCCTCAAAAGTAATCCGGTCAAGACGCCTGGCACTATCCACTACCCGTGGGTCAGTGGTGTAAACACCATCGACATCCGTGTAAATCTGGCATTCATCAGCCTGCAATGCCGCTGCCAATGCCACGCCGGTGGTATCTGAACCACCGCGCCCCAGTGTTGTGATATTGCCGTCTTCATCAGCCCCCTGAAAGCCTGCAACCACCACAATGCGGCCTGCATCCAGATCAGTACGCATCCGTTCGGTATCAATCTGCTGAATACGTGCCTTACCATGCGTGCTGTCGGTGGTTATACGCACCTGAGATCCCGTATAAGATCGCGCAGCCAGACCTCGTCGATCCAGCGCCATACACAGCAGTGCAATGGTCACCTGCTCACCCGTAGACACAAGCACATCCATTTCACGGGGTGTCGGACGCTCATTAATCTGTTGCGCTAATCCAATCAGGCGATTGGTTTCACCACTCATGGCCGAAACGACGACTACCAGATCATGCCCCTGTGCACGAAATGCCTTCAGCTTATCAGCAACGGCTTCTATGCGCTCCACAGAGCCCACCGAAGTACCACCATATTTGTGTACATATAACGCCATGATCGCCTGCCTGTTCGATAACTGCAGTCAGCAGCCAGCAATAGCTGGCTGCTCGATACGTGAGAACTCATAGAGAACTGTCAACTTCAGGAAAACTGCCAGTTCAGAGAGCGGCTTCGACCAGCTCAGGCACTGAATCCAGCACAGCAGGCAGCGCTGACATGTCTGTACCACCACCCTGAGCAAAGTCAGGGCGACCACCTCCCTTACCACCCAGCTTAGCTGTCAGCTCACGGATCAGATCACCAGCCTTCACCTGGCCGGTTAAATCTTTGGTGACACCTGCAGCCAGTGATACCTTGTCATCACCTGCCGCAGCCAGTACCACAACACCACTACCCAGCTTGCTCTTAAGCTGATCAATAGTGTCACGTAGTGCTTTTGGCTCGACACCTTCCAGCTGTGCAGCCAGCACCTTGATACCTTTAACTTCAACCGCGTTACCCAGCAGATCAGATCCCTTAGCCGCCGCCAGCTTCGCTTTCATCTGCTCCAGATCTTTTTCCAGCTGACGGGCTTTAGCCTGCTGATCCTGCAGTTTCTGCTCCAGCTGTGCCTGCACATCGGCATAGTGCGCCAGCGCACCGATACCGGTCACCGCCTCAATACGACGGACCCCCGCAGCAACACCGCCTTCAGAGGTGATTTTCAGCAGACCAAGATCACCTGTACGCTTGGCATGAGTACCACCACAAAGCTCAACAGAGAAATCACCACCCATGGAAAGTACACGTACAACATCGTCGTACTTTTCACCAAACAGCGCTGCAGCACCTTTAGCTTTCGCTGCCTCAATCTCCATGATTTCAGTAACGACAGCAGTGTTAGCACGGATCTGATCGTTGACGATTTTCTCTACTTCAGCCAGCTGTTCAGGAGTAACAGCCTCAAAGTGCGAAAAATCAAAACGCAGACGTTGATCATCATTCAGAGAACCTTTCTGCTGAACGTGACTGCCCAGCACAATACGCAGTGCTTCATGCAGCAGATGTGTTGCCGAATGGTTCAGTGCAATCGCCTGTCGACGCTCCGCATTTACCTGCGGTGCAACCTTGTCACCCACCTTCAATGACCCTTCGCTTAGCTGGCCGTGGTGCAGGTTATTTTTACCTTCTTTGGTACAGTCTTTAACCTGGAACGCCATACCTGCTGCAGTCAACGCGCCGGTATCACCGACCTGACCACCAGACTCAGCATAGAACGGTGTTTCATCCAGCACTACCAGCCCACTTTCTCCGGCATTCAGTGCGTTAACTTCAGCACCATCACTGAACAACGCCACAACGGTGGCAGACTCACCTGCCAGCGTTTCATAACCCGTAAATTCGGTTTCACCTTCCAGGCGGATCGCATCGTTGTAGTCGACAGCGAATTTGCCTGCAGCACGAGCGCGTTCACGCTGTGCTTCCATCTCGCGCTCAAAGCCGTTCATGTCAACCGTCAGCTCATGCTCACGGGCAACATCAGCCGTCAGATCAGACGGGAAGCCGTAGGTATCATACAGCTTGAACGCTGTTTCGCCGGAGATAACCGTACCGTCCAGATTATCAATGCTTTCCTGCAACAGGCGCATGCCATGATCCAGTGTTTTGGCAAACTGCTGTTCTTCTTTGAGCAAGACTTTCTCAATCTGAGCCTGCTGCTCTACCAGTTCAGGGTAGGCAGCTCCCATCTCGCTTGCCAGCGCAGCCACCAGTTGATGGAAGAATGCACCGCTGGCACCCATCTTGTTACCATGACGTACAGCACGACGGATAATACGACGCAGAACGTAGCCCGCGCCTTCATTGGATGGCAGTACACCGTCAGAAATCAGGAAGGCGCAGGAACGGATATGATCAGCAATTACACGTAAAGATTTGCTATCTTTTTCTTCAGTGCCAACAGCCACAGCCGCAGCCTGCAACAGATTCTGGAACAGGTCGATCTCATAGTTGGAGTGGACGTTCTGCATCACAGCAGCAATACGCTCAAGGCCCATGCCAGTGTCTACAGACGGTTTGGGCAATGGCGTCATTTCACCTGCTGCATCGCGGTTGTACTGCATGAATACAACGTTCCAGATCTCGATGTAGCGGTCACCATCTTCTTCTGGAGAGCCCGGAGGGCCACCCCAGACATCAGCACCATGGTCAAAGAAAATTTCGGTACAAGGACCACACGGTCCTGTATCACCCATTGACCAGAAGTTATCTTCATCCAGTTTCGAGAAACGCTCTGGATCAACGCCAATCTCTTCCTTCCAGATGCGCTCAGCCTCATCATCGGAGTAGTGAACAGTTACCCACAGACGGTCTTTTGGCAGGCCCAGCACCTCTGTCAGGAACGTCCAGGCAAAACCAATCGCTTCACGCTTGAAGTAATCACCAAAGCTGAAGTTACCCAGCATTTCGAAGAAAGTATGGTGACGCGCGGTATAACCTACATTTTCCAGGTCGTTATGCTTACCACCGGCACGTACACAACGCTGTGATGTCGTGGCACGGGTGTAGTTGCGTTTGTCGGTGCCCAGGAATACATCCTTGAACTGCACCATACCGGCGTTGGTAAACATCAACGTCGGGTCATTAGCCGGAATCAGCGAACTACTGGCCACCACCTCGTGACCCTGCTGATTAAAGTAATCCAGGAATGCCTGGCGTATTTCGGCACTTGTCATGTATTTCATAGGCATTAACCGTCAGCGTATCCGTTCTGAATAAGCGCCTCTAAAGCGCGAGTGTTCTGGCTCCTGCTGACGCTGTGCAGGAACGTCGCAAAAAATGGCGCACATTATATATCGTGGATAGAAATTGTACGACTGTTTTGAAATGGCCATTCAGCGACGCTTTTATACAGCCCATGCCATACATAGTTATACCCACACCTGACGATGATACGACAGTGTAAAGCAGCTAACCAAAGAAGACCGACAGCGCATGAAGACAAACATAAAAAGTCATCTTAAACAAAGACTATATTTACCTCTACTTAATCTATAGAAGTTATTTATTGCTGGACATTACCAGGAATCTTCCGGGTCGGTATCCAGGGCATAGCGTGCTTCATCCATATTGAAACCACGCTGCAGCAGATGACGCAGAATTTTTGCTCCTTGTTTACGGTCTGTACGATCAGGCTCAGGAAAGCGCCGTAACCGTGCCTGTAACGCCAGCTCGTACCAGTCCGGCGCCTGCTCTTCCAGGACTTCAGTCAACATGCTGGCAGCAATGCCTTTCTGCCTCATATCCTGCCGTACCCGGTTAAGGCCATAATACTGTCCAACCCGGTTACGCAGATAAACTTCACAGAAACGTCGATCACTCTGGTAACCCTCTGCAACCATCTGAGTCAGCACCTCATCAATCATTGCCGACGGATGACCAACACCCAGTTTCTGGTGCAACTCTTTTAACGAATATTCACGCCGCCCCAGCAGCCGGAATATCCGATTGCGTATTTCACTGCGCTGCGCCTGCAGGTCTGTCACGACAGCCTCCTCCGGATAGCCAATACATCTGCCCAGCTAAAGCTGTCTGATAAAAGACTATCAATAAAAAAGGGAGCCAAAGCTCCCTCATATTCTGAACACTCACCACAATTTGCAGATCTGGCGACTATCGTTCAATCGGTGTTTACAGATCAAGCTGTGGCGCATCCTTATCACCTTCTTCTACGGGCTGCGCAACAGTCAGCAAACGGGCACGGATCTCGGTTTCAATTTCATTGGCGATATCAGGGTTTTCCTCAAGATATTTCGCCGCATTCGCTTTACCCTGACCTATTTTGTCACCTTTATAAGCATACCAGGCGCCAGACTTGTCGATCAGTTTTTCTTTTACCCCCAGGTCAATCACTTCACCCATATGGTAGATACCACGCCCGTACAGGATCTGGAACTCAGCCTGACGGAACGGTGGCGACACCTTGTTTTTCACCACCTTGACACGGGTTTCGTTACCGATCACTTCATCAGCCTGCTTTACAGCACCGGTACGACGAATATCCAGCCGAACAGAGGAGTAGAACTTCAGCGCATTACCACCCGTTGTAGTTTCCGGGTTACCAAACATCACTCCGATCTTCATACGGATCTGGTTGATAAATACCAGCAGACAGCCTGCGTTTTTCACACTACCGGTCAGTTTACGCAATGCCTGAGACATCAGGCGAGCCTGCAAGCCAACGTGGGAATCCCCCATCTCACCTTCGATCTCTGCCTTCGGAGTCAGCGCTGCAACAGAGTCAACGATGATGACATCCACAGCGTTGGAACGCACCAGCATATCGGTAATTTCCAGAGCCTGTTCGCCGGTATCTGGCTGAGAAACCAGCAGGTCATTAACATTGACACCCAGCTTTTCCGCATAAATCGGATCCAGTGCATGTTCAGCATCAACAAATGCACAGCTTTTACCTTCTTTCTGCGCCTCTGCGATAACCTGTAGCGTCAGGGTGGTTTTACCGGAAGACTCAGGGCCGTAAATTTCAACAATACGACCATAGGGCAGGCCACCAATGCCCAGTGCAATGTCCAGCCCCAATGAGCCAGTAGAAACAGACGGGATCGCCTCACGTGGCTGATCACCCATCTTCATAACTGCACCTTTACCGAACTGACGTTCGATCTGTGACAGCGCTGCATCAAGCGCTTTCTGACGATTCTGATCCATGCGGGCCTTCCGGTTAGACTGTATAAAGTACTGTATGAATGGACAGTATTATTTCAGATCCCCAACTGAATGCAAGTCTGGTGGAGAAGATAAATACTGCAACAGATAAGACAGCACATGACGTTGTCGGTACAAACAGGCACGCCCTGTGCGAACACCGCTTACGAGATAATGCTATTTCGGCATATACGCCATAATGCCATCCAGGGCCTGCTGTACGGCCTGCTTACGTACTTCTTCGCGCTCACCACTGAAATAGCTCAGACAGGTTACTACCGGTTGTCCTCGCACTGCCCATGCAAAATACATAGTGCCCACCGGTTTTTCTGTCAACTGCTCTGCTGTTGAAGGCGTATAAGGGCCTGCAAACCCACAGACAGCAACGGCAAGATCTGCTTCGCTATTCTGCAACGCGCCAATTGCCATCTGGCTGACGACTGCTTCGGACACAGCACCCTGAGCTTTCAGCAGCTGTTCATCTACCCCCAGCATACGCTGCTTGGCCTTGTCAGAGTAGCTGACAAAACCACAATCAAACCAGCTAGAGCTGCCTGCAATCGAAGTCAATTCACGAGCAATCCAGCCCCCGGTACAGGACTCGGCAGTAGAAATTTTCAAGCCTCGACTCTGCAATGCGTCGGCTGTTTTCTGTGCCAGATCTTTCATATTACATCCTTAGCCAGGCTCCCCGGCGATCAGTACATGAAGCTTTCAAGTAACGTACAATACCCCATTTAATACCCCCGCCTTCGGGTAATTTCAACAAGGTGAGCACGTTTCAACCATGACCAGTCAGGCCGCAGCCACAAAACACACTCCCATGATGCAGCAGTATCTGCGGATCAAAGCCAGCCATTCGGAACAGCTTTTATTCTACCGGATGGGCGATTTCTATGAACTGTTCTATGACGATGCAAAGAAAGCTGCCGACCTTCTGGACATCTCACTGACCGCCCGCGGCAAATCAGGTGGCGAGCCAATCCCGATGGCTGGTGTGCCATACCACGCCGCTGAAGGCTACATTGCGCGTATTGTGCGCGAAGGACAGTCTGTCGCCATCTGTGAACAGGTAGGTGACCCAGCCACCAGCAAAGGGCCAGTAGAACGTAAAGTTGTACGTGTCGTTACTCCGGGAACACTCAGTGATGAGGCGTTGCTGGAAGAGGGTCGTGATAACCTGCTGATGGCAATTCATCAACATGACGATGGCTACGGTCTGGCAATCATGGACATCAGTGGTGGCCGTTTCAGTCTCACTGAAGTAGAGGGGGAAGAAGCGCTACACAGTGAGTTGGAACGTCTGAAACCCGCCGAGCTACTCTATAATGAGGAGAGCGGCAACCTTCATACCGTACTTGAAGGACGCAACGGCCTGCGCGCCCAGGCTCCCTGGCATTTTGAGCTGGAGTCAGCACAACGCCAGCTCTGCCAACACTTCAAAGTGCAGGAGCTCAGTGGCTTTGGCTGTGACCACATGCTGCTTGCACTCTGTGCAGCAGGCTGCTTGCTGCAATATGCCAAAGATACCCAGCGCAACGAGCTACCTCATATTCGCCGGTTGCAGATTGAACAGCGCAGCGAAAGTGTACAACTCGATGCTGCCACCCGCCGTAATCTGGAAATTGACCAGAACCTGGCAGGGGGGCGAGACAACACGCTGGCATCCGTAATCGATAAGTGTAGAACCCCGATGGGTAGCCGTTTGTTACGACGCTGGCTGAACCGCCCACTGTGCAGTCGTGATGTTTTGATGGCACGTCAGGGCGCACTACGCTGGCTGAAAGATAACTACCGCTACGAAGAAATGGGTAGCTCCCTGCGAAAGATTGGTGATACCGAACGTATTCTGACTCGTATCGCGCTACGCTCTGCGCGCCCCAGAGATCTGGAACGCCTGAAAAATGCGCTACAGACACTGCCAGAAATTCAGTCACAATTGCAGGAAAACGATGCACCAAGGCTGGCGGAACTGGCCCAGCAGATCAGCACATTTGACGACCTGGCAACCCTGCTGACCCGCGCTATTGTAGAAAACCCACCGATGGTCATCCGCGACGGCGGAGTGATTGCAGAAGGCTATGACAGTGAACTGGATGAGCTGCGCGGTATCAGCGAAAACGCGGGGGCCTATCTGGTTGAGATGGAAACCAGAGAACGGGAACGTACGGGCATTCCAACATTGAAAGTTGGCTATAACCGGGTACATGGTTACTACATCGAAATATCCAAAGCACAAGCAGGTCAGGCCCCGGTTGATTATATCCGTCGCCAGACTCTGAAAAATAATGAACGCTTCATCACTCCAGAGCTGAAAGAGTTTGAAGATAAAGCGCTCTCTGCGAAAAGCCGGGCACTTGCACGTGAAAAAGCACTCTATGAAGCGTTGATCGACATGCTGGCACAATTTTTGGCCGTGCTTCAGGACAGTGCAGCAGCAACAGCTGAACTGGACGTACTGAATAACCTTGCGGAGCGCGCAGACCTGCTAAATTATGTAGCCCCGGTGCTGATGGAGGCACCACAACTGAACATTCAGGCAGGCCGCCACCCGGTTGTAGAATCGGTACTGACCGAACCTTTTGTACCAAACAATCTGATACTTGATCCAAAGCGCCGGATGCTGATTATTACCGGCCCGAACATGGGCGGTAAATCTACTTATATGCGCCAGGCCGCTCTGATCACGCTACTGGCTCATGTCGGCAGTTATGTACCTGCCAGCCACGCAACCATCGGCATGGTTGATCGTATTTTCACCCGTATGGGTTCGTCAGACGATCTGGCCGGTGGCCGATCCACTTTCATGGTAGAGATGACAGAAACTGCCAACATTCTGAATAATGCAACCGACCGCTCACTGGTACTGATGGATGAAGTTGGCCGTGGAACCAGCACTTTTGATGGCTTGTCACTGGCCTGGGCTGCAGCCGACTACCTGGCGCGACAGGTACAGGCGTTTACTCTGTTTGCGACCCATTATTTTGAACTGACCGCACTGCCCGAACAGCACAACAGCGTCTTTAACGTACACCTGACCGCCGTTGAGCATAATGATCACATCGTCTTTATGCATGAAGTGCAGCAGGGCCCAGCCAGTCAGAGTTATGGCCTGCAGGTCGCACAACTGGCAGGAGTTCCTGGCGATGTGATTCAGGCAGCACGTAACAAGCTGGTACAACTGGAAGACGATGAGCAGCATCCACCGGCCAATAATCTGGCCAGCGAGACAAACGAGCCAGCAGAAGTGCAAGAGACTACAGACACCACACCGGGCCCGGCACAGGCAGATCTGTTTGCTTGTTCCCCCAGCCCTGCGCTGGAAGCTCTGCGCACACTCGACCCGGACAATATGACACCACGCCAAGCATTGGAGACACTATATCAGCTCAGAGAACAGCTCTGATCAGAACAACAGTGTTATACAAAATATTAAGTACATTCACACCTGATGCCTCCAGACAACACAAAGCCCTGCGAACAGGGCTTTGTGATTCAGGTATTGTGTCTAACAATCTGGCAGGAGTACTCCGTTACTGCTGTAACAGGTCCTCACTATTCAGACCATTTTTCTCAATGATTTCACGCAGCTTACGCAGCGCTTCTACCTGAATTTGCCGCACTCGCTCCCGGGTGAGACCAATTTCTCGACCGACATCTTCCAGCGTACTCATTTCGTAACCGCGCAAGCCAAAACGCCGACAGAGTACTTCAGCATGCTTGGCGGGTAACAGATCAAGCCAGCTATCAAGGTTGCCACTGATATTAGAGCTTTGCAGCAGAGTCGCTGGGTCCGCTCCGTCCTGATCAGGAATGGTATCCAGTAAAGATTTGTCAGAGTCCTTACCTACAGGCGTATCAACGGAACTGACACGCTCGTTAAGCCCCAGTACTCTTTCAACAGTCTCAACGGGCTTATCCACAGCGGCTGCAATTTCTTCCGGCGTCGGTTCATGATCCAGCTTCTGTGCCAGCTCACGTGCAGCACGCAGATAGACATTGAGTTCCTTGACAACGTGGATAGGCAGACGAATCGTTCGGGTCTGGTTCATGATCGCCCGTTCAATAGTCTGGCGAATCCACCAGGTCGCGTAGGTAGAGAAACGGAAACCGCGCTCTGGATCAAATTTTTCCACTGCTCGAATCAGGCCAAGATTGCCCTCCTCGATCAGATCCAGTAACGTCAGCCCCCGGTTGATGTAACGCCGGGAAATCTTAACCACCAAACGCAGATTACTCTCAATCATGCGTTGGCGAGAGGCATCATCTCCTCGTAATGCCCGACGTGAATAGTAGACCTCTTCCTCAGCACTGAGCAGTGGTGAGAAACCGATCTCGTTCAGGTACAACTGCGTAGCATCCAGAGTCTTGGCATTCATCAGATCCTTATGTGCCATACTGCCGCGTCCTCGACCACTGTTGAGAAACGCAGGTCCAGACTCCTGCTCTGTTACCCTTTCATCCGCATACTGTCTGGAAGATGCAGCAGATGCTTCAACGGCATCATCTGCTCTTCCCTGACTATAGTCCTTGTCAAAATTATCCATAGTAGACCCCCCTTCGTTTTAGTCGATGGTGGAGCGTTGCCCGTCATGTCTCGCTTTTATAGTTATATTCAGCGCTTAGGCAGGTACTTCATCGGATTAACCGGCTTGCCGTCACGCCGGATCTCGAAATGGAGCATATGGCGATCCGCGCCGCTATTCCCCATTTCAGCGATCCTGTCACCACGTCTCACTCGATCCCGTTCTTTGACGAAGATTCGGCTATTGTGAGCATAAGCACTCATATAGAGGCCATTGTGGTTGACTATAATCAGGTTGCCGTACCCCAGTAGCCCGCTGCCTGCGTACACCACTTCGCCAGAAGCGGAGGCATATACCGGGTCACCCAGGCGACCGGATATATTGATGCCCTTGTTCACACGGCCTCGAGTTTTAAATGATTCGATAACCCGACCGTCCGCTGGCCACTGCCAGAGAACATTACCTACCTTAACAGACTTCTTCTGCACCGAATAACTACCAGGTTTCGGTGATTCTGCTATGGCAGGCTGTTTACTTACTTTTGGTGCCTGTGTTGCAGTTTGGTTCCTTTTACCGTCAGCATCTACGCTGCTCTTTGAGATCGAGCCTCCAGGGCCTGTTACCTTGGAATTCCCCGACTGGCTTACAACACCGGTTCGTACAACCTGAGTATTTTTTGAGCCAGCAGGCGCAGAGCCTATCGTCCGTACATCGCTCGTTTCCGCCCTTACCACCGGAGCATTGCGCATCTTTGCCTCAGTCGCAGCGCTGGTAACCGTAGTTACAGAAGCGCTATCAATTTTTACTGGTACAACAGCAACAACAGGTGCTGCTGAGACAGGTGAAACAGACGGCGCAGAAACCAGTGCAACTGACTCCTGTTTTACCCTGGCTGGGACAGATTGAGAAGAGGAATTGACGATTTTCTGATCAGAAACATGAGGAGAGGCAGTATTCACCGACGCTGTCTGTTGTAGACGCAAGCGTTGACCGGGGAAAATACGGTACTGATTATCAACATTATTGATGCGGGCGAGCGTACGAAAGTCCAACCCATAGCGCCAGCTGATGGAGTAAAGCGTATCGCCTTTACGCACAGTGTACCAGGCCGGAGGCTGGTCTCGCTTTGCTCCCACAGAACGCTCAGCAACGGGGGCGCGATGATTGCTGTTCTGACACCCTGCCAGTAGCACTGACAACAAACAGACAAGCACCTGTGCACAAGTCACACGCTTTCCTGCTGATCTCATAATTCCCTCAATCCAGCGCATTATATCCAATGCTGCTGCATTCAACGCTCATCTGAACGCCACTCCAGTACCAACACCATGCCTGCTCCAAGCAGCAGTAAAGCCAGAGCACTGACAAAATAATCAGGCGCACCATTCAGTTCAGCATAAGTCCACGGCAGAATGTTGTCTTGCACCAGCGGTACTTCACGCCCTTTACTGTTGATGGTGTAAGCAACAGTGTATTTCCAGGGCCAGACCTTATTCAGAGAACCAAGCATGAAGCCCGCCAGCAACGCCAAAGTAAGATCATGATAACGGGCAAACATCCAGTGCAACACTCTGGAAAACGCCATCAGGCCAACTGCGCAGCCAGCACCAAAGATCAGCAATGTCTGCAGCTCTCCTCCTTTTATTGCACCCAGAATTGGTGCATAAAGCCCCATCAACAGGAGTAGAAAGCTACCAGATATACCAGGCAGTATCATCGCGCAAATTGCAATTACGCCACCCAAAAATGCAGTCAGCGGGGTAAGCGCAATACTGGTTGGCGTCAATGAAGTTACCACCAGCGCTAATATGGTTCCCAGCGTAAAGAACAGCATATGATTCTGCTGCCAGTCACGAATCATACGGACAATAACAAACACCGACGCCAGAATCAGACCAAAGAACAACGACCAGATCTGTACAGGATAAGCATCCAGCAGGTAAAGAACCGAGCGCGCAACACCCACCAGACTCAGTAATACCCCACTGATCAGCACCAGCAGAAAAGTCCCATTGATTGACCTCCAAAACGCAGATGGCCCCTGGCGCCCCAGCGTAACCAGTGCAGCAGGACCACAACGACGCAGAGAATCAATTAACTCTTCATAAATTCCCGTCATAAAAGCGACGGTACCACCTGAGACACCAGGCACCGCATCTGCAGCTCCCATCAGCATGCCTTTGAACAGCAATTTCAGCCATTCCATCAGACTACGTGATTTCTCCATTTACTACTCTGCCTGTACCCGTATACAGCACCTTCATCAAAAAGCTGAATCAAGGTAACGCCTTGACGGGTCGATTTTACACTATTCATTTAAGATACAGCGGGTGAGCGTCGTAACAAATATCAAACTACGATCATGAAAGATACGGCACTCACAACAATTAACCTGAGCCATATACTTGCACAGACTAACAGCTCTACTGACGAAAAAATAACAACTGACAGGAAAGGTATCAGCTGACAGTGCCACTGAGCAACGGCACAAAGTAAACGGCTTCAATAACCTGTGTGTCGTATCCCGTTTCAGAGATACGTCTGATCAGGCGAAGCTGCTGACCACTGCGCCCACCCACAGGAATAACCATCCGGCCACCAATCGCCAGCTGCGACAGTAGTTCGGGAGGAACCTCTTCTGGCGCAGCGGCGGATAAAATGCCATCAAAGGGTGCTTTAGCCGACCATCCCATACCACCGTCAGTATGCATACAGGTAACATTATTCAGCTCCAGCAAATGCAGGCGCTCTCGTGCTTTCTCCTGCAACGGCAAAATACGCTCAACGCTATACAGCTGCTCAACCAGCTGAGCCAACACAGCTGTCTGAAAACCTGAACCGGTGCCTACTTCCAGTACCCGTTTCATTGGCCCGCCTGCCAGCAGTAACTCAGTCATCCGAGCCACAATATAGGGCTGAGAGATCGTCTGATTAAAACCAATTGGCAGTGCACTATCTTCATATGCCCGATGTGCCAATGCTTCATCTACAAATATATGACGTGGTGTTGCCCGTATTGCTTCCAGCACCGCCTCATTCTCAATCCCCTGCTCCTTGAGACGATTGATCAGGCGATCCCGGGTTCTGGGAGAGGTCATCCCTATGCCCTGCAATTGCGCCCTGTTCACACTTTGTCCTCCAGCCAGCTCGCCAGGTTTTCCATACCCGCGTACTGTGTCATATCAATCTGCAACGGCGTAATGGACACAAAGCCCTGCTCCACTGCATAAAAATCTGTACCCGGTTCTTTATCCGCGACTGCACCGACCCCTGATAGCCAGTAACGAACCTTGCCACGGGGGTCTGCTGCTGCTACTGGTGAATCAGCCAGATCCCTATGTCCTAGCCGGGTCACATGGATGCCTTTCAGTTCATTCAGCGGACAGTCGGGAACATTAATATTCAATACTGTGCGAGGCGCAACATTGAGCTGGTGCAACTGAGGGATTAATTCTCTGACAACTTTTGCCGCTGTTTCATAATGACGTGGATGTCCACTAACCAGCGAAACAGCAATAGGAGGTAATTTCAGATGACGCCCCTCCATCGCCGCAGCGACAGTCCCGGAATAGATAACGTCATCTCCCAGGTTAGCGCCTGCATTAATACCGGACACCACCAGATCAGGAGACATATCAAATACAGCAGATGCCCCCATGTGTACACAATCCGTCGGCGTACCATTGAGACTGATAAAACCGTTACTGTGCTGATGCGGCTCCAGAGGTCGATCAAGTGTCAGAGAGTTGCTCGCACCACTACGATTGCGATCAGGGGCCACAACCTGAATATCGCCCATAGACTGGAGATGCTCCGCCAGTACTCGCAGCCCGGGAGCATAGACACCGTCATCATTAGACAGCAGTATTTTCATAATTCCTCCTGTTGCTCACCCGGTTGCTCAGGTGTGCGCACCTGGCAGAGTTCACGCAGAACACTGGTTGCAAACGATCCGGCAGGCAGCGAAAAGGCCAATACCCACTGCGTATTACTCTCTTTTTCCAGTGTCAGCTGCTCAGGAATAAGCCGCAAAGCTCGTCGCTCCTGGTTCAGGCCCAGCCCTTCCAGTCCCTCCAGGACAGGTTGCCATGGTGCCAGCTGCAACTGCTCCCAAACCCGGGCCTCACCTGCAGCCATTGACATACCACGCCCCCACATCGGACCAGTCAGATGAAGGTCCTGCTGATCAAACCGCTGCTGCAGTTCTGTCAACGACTGCTGGTCATCAGCAACAAAACAGCTTCGACTGCCAGCCAGCATCAGTGCGTCCCCGGGCTGCACCTTGTTCCAGTGCTGCTGAGCAATACGCTCAGACAACAGATGATTAAAACACCAGGAACGTACCGCCGAAATGTACAACCCCTTCTTATGACGCTGACGTTCTCGTAGCTCACCATTAATCAGCGCAATCCCTTTATGCAGATTACCCCAATCATGCCCAAAGCGCTGTTCACCAAAATAGTTGGGTACACCTGCTCGCACCTGTTCTACTCGACGCTGTAAGTCCTGCGGGTCAGAGACATTACGTAATCGCAGCTCAAAGCGGTTACCTTGCAAGGCTCCAAGGCGTAACTTCTTACCATGACGGAACGCTTTCAGAACCTGAATGGTTTTCCCGGAAAAGAGCGACCAATCAATCTCCCGTTTGATCGGTACTTTGACGCTGAACCACTGTTCGGTGATGGCATGGCGGTCTTTTTTACCGGCATAACCAACCTCTCGCGGA
Organism: Marinobacterium sp.; assembly: GCA_025800125.1. Lineage (GTDB taxonomy): Bacteria > Pseudomonadota > Gammaproteobacteria > Pseudomonadales > Balneatricaceae > Marinobacterium_C. Next base: position 71,336 of record JAOXSF010000035.1, on the reverse strand, counting down.
GTCGTGTGGCAGAATCGTGCCAACTTGCGGGCAACCCAGTCAGTATTTTCGCCAATTTTGCGAATATAAACGAAGTAATGCTCCCCTTCACCGTCTGGCTCAAAGGGTAGCTGCTCAACCACCTGAAAGTCTTCAGGCTCAGTGCGAATAATGGCTTCACCTGACGGCTGACCATACAGGTAACTGAAATCTGTCGGAAACTGCATCAACACATCTTCTTATACCAGGCCAGCTCTGCCTGATGGTTCATATTTCTAGCAATCAGAACGGTATAGTCCACAGCAAACCGCAGCTTGCAACGATATTACTGATCTTCACGGGCTGGACCCACCAGCTGGTAGAAGGTTTCCCCTTTGCGGATCATCCCAAGATCACTTCTCGCACGTTCCTCTAATGCCAGCAGACCATTTTTCAGGTCCAGCACTTCAGCATTCAACCGTTCGTTACGCTCACTCAGACGCTCATTCTCCTGCCGCTGTTGCTCAATACGACTCTGCAACTGCCAATTCTGATACAGGTTGGGCTCACCGGCCCAGAATCGATACTGTAATGCGCTCAGCAAAATGATCAATACGACAACCAGTGCACGATACATAACGCTTCCATTGTGCGGGCGTTTTTTAATCGCTGTCTTGCAGCCAGTAAGCACTGCCCAACAGCCAAAAAAGGGGGCCGAAGCCCCCCTTTTATCCTTCAATCAAGCTTACGCCTGACCTTTGATTTCAGACAGGCCGTTGTATACAGCCTTCTCTGCCAGTTCTTCTTCGATGCGAAGCAGGCGGTTGTACTTGGCTACACGGTCAGAACGGCATAGGGAACCGGTTTTGATCTGGCCCGCTGCAGTACCCACTGCCAGGTCAGCAATGGTGGTATCTTCAGTTTCACCAGAACGATGAGAGATAACGGCGGTGAAACCAGCATCTTTAGCCATCTTAATCGCGTCCAGTGTCTCGGACAGGGAGCCGATCTGGTTAAACTTGATCAGAATGGAGTTACCGATGCTCTGCTCGATACCACGGGACAGAATTTTGGTGTTGGTTACGAACAGATCGTCACCAACCAGCTGTACCTTGTCACCGATCTTCTTCGTCAGGTACGCCCAACCATCCCAATCGGACTCATCGAGGCCATCTTCGATGGAAACGATCGGGTAGCTTTCCGTCAGGTTAGCCAGGTAGTCACCGAAACCTTCTGCGTCGAAAACTTTTCCTTCACCTGCCAGATCGTACTTGCCATCTTTGTAAAATTCGGACGCTGCACAGTCCAGTGCCAGAGTCACATCTTTACCCAGCTCGTAGCCTGCGTTCTCAATCGCTTCCTTGATAACAACCAGTGCTTCTTCGTTAGATGCCAGGTTTGGTGCGAAACCACCTTCATCACCCACAGCGGTGTTCAGGCCTTTTGCCTTCAGCACAGCCTTCAGTGCGTGGAAAATCTCGGCACCACAGCGCAGACCTTCGGAGAACTTGTCAAAGTTAACCGGCTGCACCATGAATTCCTGGATATCAACGTTGTTATCTGCGTGCTCACCACCGTTGAGGATGTTCATCATCGGAACCGGCAGAGAGAACTGACCAGCCGTGCCGTTGATCTCAGCAATGTGAGCGTACAGCGGCATACCTTTTTCGGTTGCTGCTGCTTTGGCTGCTGCCAGGGAAACAGCCAGGATGGCGTTCGCACCCAGGTTTTCCTTGTTCTCAGTGCCGTCCAGCTCCAGCATTTTGTTGTCCAGCGTACGCTGGTCAGTGGCATCCATACCGATCAGCGCATCACGGATAGTACCGTTCACCGCAGCAACTGCTTTCAGAACACCTTTACCCAGGTAACGGGACTTATCACCGTCACGCAGTTCCAGTGCTTCACGGGAACCTGTAGAAGCACCGGAAGGCGCACATGCAGAACCGATTACACCAGACTTCAGAATAACGTCAGCTTCAACTGTCGGGTTGCCGCGGGAATCCATAACCTCACGGGCTTTGATGTCAGCAATAATTGCCATGTAACTCACTCCAGAAATACGCCTGTCAAGAATTCTGATTGGCCGCCTGGTAATCCAGTGCAGCAGAAATAAAGCCAGTGAACAGGCCGTGGCCATCACGTGGGGTCGAGGTGAACTCAGGATGGAACTGACATGCCACGAACCATGGATGCTCTGGCGCCTCTACAACTTCCACCAGCTCACCGTCAACGGAACGACCGGCAATACGCAGGCCTGCTTCTTCCAGCTGAGCAACATAGTTGTTGTTCACTTCATAACGGTGACGGTGGCGCTCGGTAATTTCGGTAGCGCCGTATGCCTGCGCAGATGTAGAGCCTTCCGCCAGATGGCAGACCTGCGCCCCCAGACGCATGGTGCCCCCCAGATCATCCTGTTCACCACGGGTTTCTACATCACCTTCAGATGTTGTCCATTCGGTAATCAGGCCAATAACTGGATGCTCAGCCTTAGCATTAAACTCTGAAGAGGTTGCACCACTAATACCAGCAACGTTACGTGCGAACTCGATCACCGCAACCTGCATACCCAGACAGATACCCAGGTAAGGCACCTTGTTCTCACGGGCGTACTGCACCGCCGCGATCTTACCTTCCACACCACGCTCACCGAAGCCTCCTGGTACCAGAATGGCATTCATACCGTGCAGAATTTCAACACCTTCACGTTCTACGCGTTCGGAATCGATATACTCGATACGAACTTTCTTGCGCAGACTGATACCGGCATGGGACACCGCTTCAATCAATGACTTGTAAGCGTCCAGCAGCTCCATGTACTTACCGACCATAGCGATACGTACTTCACCCTCAGGGTTCAAATGAGCATCAGCAACACGGTTCCACTCGGACAGATCAGCTGCTTTGGCGTCAGTCATATTGAAACGCTCGACAACGATGTCATCCAGTTGCTGATCTGCCAGCATCTGTGGGATGTTGTAGATGGTGTCAGCGTCCGGCATGGAAATAACGGCACGTTCTTCCACGTTGGTAAACAGCGACAGTTTACGACGGGAAGAGTCAGGCAACGGACGCTCAGAGCGACAGACCAGAATATCTGGCTGAATACCGATAGAGCGCAGTTCTTTTACAGAGTGCTGAGACGGTTTGGTTTTGGTTTCACCAGCCGTAGCTATATACGGCACCAGCGTCAGGTGCATAAACATGGCACGGGAGAAGCCCAGCTCAGCTTTGAGCTGGCGAACCGCTTCAAGGAATGGCTGGGATTCAATATCACCCACCGTACCGCCGATCTCTACCAGAGCAATATCAGCATCACCTGCGCCTTCAATAACACGACGCTTAATTTCGTCGGTAATGTGAGGGATCACCTGTACAGTACCGCCCAGGTAATCTCCACGGCGCTCTTTACGCAGTACATGCTGGTAGACCCGGCCTGAAGTAAAGTTATTGCGCTTGCCCATAGTAGTGCGGATGAAACGCTCGTAGTGACCCAGATCCAGGTCAGTCTCGGCGCCGTCCTCCGTTACAAACACTTCACCGTGCTGGAACGGACTCATCGTACCCGGATCGACATTGATATATGGATCCAGCTTCAGCATGGTCACTTTAAGACCACGTGCTTCGAGAATTGCAGCCAAAGAAGCAGATGCGATGCCTTTGCCCAAAGAGGACACGACACCGCCTGTGACGAAGATATAACGCGTCATGCGGAACCTGTATTCTGGTGGTTGAAGTGCAGAGGAGTATCAAACTCAAGATGGGGCGTCAGGATAGCAAAAGCCGCTTGCACAGACAATCAGAAAGGCAGCCAGTCCAGCGCAAAACCGTCACTTTGTGCCTGCCAGCCCTCACAGACACAAACACCGGGCACAGCCACAACCTCCCCATCCTTTATCAGCAGCGGCCAGTCAGCCCGCTGCCAAGGTGGAATTTCCGCCTCCTGCAGCAACTTTTTCAGGCTGCAACGGCCGCCTCTTCCTGCTGGGCGAAGGTACTCTCCACCCTGACGGCGCACCAGACAAACATCATCCAGCGTTTTCAAACCGACACCGGCATCGACAACATGTACCGACAACTGCCCATCGCCCAGAGAGTAAACACCTGGTAACAGCGTACGGGTTACATTTTTTGCCGGGGCAATATGTGCCTGCAAGCAGAATAGCTGCTGACGGTAACGACGCAAAAGATAACAACCAAACTGTAACCTGGGCTGAGCGTCAACTCGCGCTGCAATCAGCTCCCGTTCAATGCGCAGTAACTGTTCTGGCCCAGCACTGATACCGCGTTGTTGCAGCCAGCGATGCAACAACGCCTGACGCCGGAGGGGCTCAGTCGGCAACCGCCCACAATCCAGCTGCTGCTGATTACCCTGCAATGCTTGCAGTTCCTGGTCAAGATAATGCTCCAGCAGCTGCTGCGACCGTGACAGCAAACTTGTAGTTTGCCCCCAGCGCTGTATAAAACCGGGCCAACGCCGGGACAACAACGGCATAACCCGGTGACGCAGGTAGTTACGATCATAATCATCATGCTGATTACTGGGATCTTCGACCCATTCCAGCGCCTGTTCACAGGCCCATTGCTCCAGCCTGACACGCGGTTGCGATAGCAAGGGGCGAAACAGCCGGCCTGTCGCCAGCGGACGCTGTACTGGAATGCCTGCCAGCCCGTTCAAACCACTGCCTCGCAACAGACGGAACAGCAATGTTTCAGCCTGATCATCGCCATGATGCCCCATCAGCAAGCAGTCGTTATTCTCTATCAAACCGGTGAACGCCGCATAGCGCCCCTCACGGGCACTGTTCTCTGAAACATCAGTAAGGTTCAGGGTAACGGTATGATGCACCAGCCCAAGCTGTTGTGCACAGGCAGCCGAAAATTGTGCCCATTGTGAAGCCTGAGGCTGTAGCTGGTGATTGACATGAATGACCTGCAGAGAATCAGCAGGTAGATGGCGGGCTGCCAGTTGCAGCAGTACCTGTGAGTCCAACCCCCCACTATGGGCAACCAGCCAGCGGCGAGGAGCAGGTGAAAGACTGGCGATCTGCTGACAGAAATGGCTGTCCAGATCGCCATCAGTACAGTGCACGGATTACTCCGCTTCGCCACCCAGGCCGTAAGACATCAGGCGCTGGTAACGACGTTCCAGACGCTCTGCGCCATCCATCGCTTCCAGACGGTCCAGAGTTTCCAGCAGATGCTTTTTAAGGTTCGCAGCCATCAGTGGTGCATCGCGGTGTGCACCACCCAGTGGTTCACTGACAATCTGATCCACCAGGCCCAGTTCATACAGCCGCTCAGCTGTGATCCCCATCGCTTTGGCTGCATCAGAAGCGCGCTCGGCACTCTTCCATAAAATAGAGGCACAGCCTTCCGGGGAGATTACAGAGTAAGTGCCATACTGCAACATCAGCAGTTCATCACAGACACCGATGGCCAACGCACCACCGGAACCACCTTCACCAATAACGGTAGAGATGATCGGCGTATCCAGACTGGACAGTTTGAGTAGATTGTAAGCAATCGCTTCAGACTGACCACGCTCTTCAGCGTCAATGCCCGGATAGGCTCCAGGTGTATCAATGAACGTCATTACCGGCAGCTTGAAACGCTCAGCCATCTGCATCAGGCGCAGTGCTTTACGGTAACCTTCAGGGCGTGGCATGCCGAAGTTACGACGTACCTTCTCCTTAACTTCACGACCTTTCTGATGACCAATTACCATAACAGGACGGCCATCAATACGGGCAATCCCCCCCACAATCGCGGCATCGTCGGCAAAGTGACGATCACCGTGGATTTCATCGAAGTCTTCGAAGATATGCTCAACATAATCCAGCGTATAAGGACGTTGAGGGTGACGGGCAATCTGTGATACCTGCCAGGCGGACAGGTCATCAAAGATAGATTCAGTCAGGCTGCGGCTTTTGGCCTGCAGGTTTTCAATCTCTTCAGACAGATTGAGAGATTCAGTATCATCACTCACCAGGCGCAGCTCATCAATCTTGGCCTGCAGCTCGGCGATGGGTTGTTCAAATTCCAGGTAGTTCGGATTCATGCCCGTTCGGTATCCAGCTTCTGTTCGGTCAAAATCAGGGTAAAAATATGGCCCACAGTGTACTCTGCTGCGCGTTTAAGAACCAGCACCACAGTCTACACAGCACAGACCTGTACAGACCACAGACATCACTCATATGCTGCAATCAATGTTTATCATAAAGCGTCTGAACACTGCCGGTACCAAACTGATCCAGTAATGCCAGCATCAGCTCATCACTGGCCTGTACTTTCCAGTCTGGCCCCAGCGCAACACTGCCCTGAGCATCAACCCGACGATACTGCAGGTTGACAGCCAGTGAAGCATTACCGCGATATTGTGTCAGCGTATCCTGCAACTGCTTTAATCCACGCCGGCCCAGCTGGGCTGTTGCACAACTGATCTGTAGACAGCGGGCGTAGCGGGCCCGGGCAGCTGGAATATCCATCACCGTGCGAGCACCGACTTTGATGCCTCCCGAAAAGTGATCTTCTTTCACTTCGCCCTCAATCACCAGCACCTTGTCTTTAGCGATCAGTTCGCGGTTGGCATCATAGGTTTCACCAAACAGAGTCACGTCGATACGGGCGCTGCGATCATCCAGCGTCACAAAGCAGAGATTTTCACCCTTTCGGGTTTTTTTCAGCCGCATATCCACCACCAGCCCAGCCATTTTCTGGTTCTGGCCACGAGCAGGCTGAATGTCGACAATCTTCTTACTGACGAAGTGTTTCAACTCCGCTTCATATTCATCAATAGGGTGCCCGGTCAGATAGAGCCCCAGGGTGTCTTTTTCACCGCCCAGACGTTCTTTATCCGTCCACTCCCGCACACGCCCCAGATAATCTTCGTAAGGATCACGAGGGCTTTCAACCTCCATAACACCGAACATATCCATCATCCCTGCATCCTGATTTCGCTCACTCTGGTCAGCTGTTTTCAGGGCGTCCGGGATCGCTTCAAACATGATGGCGCGATTGGGGCCAATATTATCCAGCGCACCGGAACGCACCAGCGCTTCCATTACCCGTTTGTTCAGTTTCTTGCTGCCCACACGCTCACAGAAATCAAACATATCGGTAAATGGCCCTTTACCATCCTGACGAGCCTCGACAATGGCATCAATAGGGCCTTCACCTACGCCCTTGATAGCCCCCAGGCCGTAGACGATCTTGCCAGCATCGTTAACGGTGAACATATATTCACCGCTGTTTACATCCGGCGGCAACGGTGCCTGTTTCATATTGCGGCACTCTTCAATGAAGATAACCACCTTGTCGGTGTTCTGCATATCAGAGGACATTACCGCCGCCATAAACGGTGCCGGGTAATGGGCTTTCAACCAGGCTGTCTGGTACGACACCAGGGCATAAGCCGCTGAGTGGGATTTGTTAAAGCCGTAACCCGCGAACTTTTCCACCAGGTCAAAAATATTGCCCGCCAGATCCCGATCAATACCGTTATTTTCACTGCCTTCAAGGAAGGAAGTACGCTGCTTGGCCATCTCTTCAGGCTTTTTCTTACCCATGGCCCGTCGCAGCATATCTGCACCGCCCAGGGTATAGCCTGCCATCACCTGAGCAATCTGCATTACCTGTTCCTGATACAGAATAATGCCGTAGGTAGGTTCCAGTACCGGCTGCAAACTCTCAAGCTGATAATCCGGATGCGGCCAGGCCATCTCAGCACGGCCATGTTTACGGTTGATAAAGTCATCAACCATACCTGATTGCAACGGTCCTGGACGGAACAGTGCCACCAGTGCGACAATATCTTCAAAGCGCGATGGTAACAGTCGCCGTACCAGATCCTTCATACCACTGGATTCAAGCTGGAACACCGCCGTAGTTTCCGCCGCCTGTAACAGATCAAAGGTGGTTTTATCTTCCAGGTCGATCAGCGCAATATCGAGATCTTCTTCACCATTTTTACGCCGCTCCCTGTTGATCGTCTGAAGTGCCCAGTCAATGATGGTCAGGGTACGCAACCCCAGAAAGTCGAACTTCACCAGCCCGGCTTCCTCCACATCATTTTTATCAAACTGGGTCACCAGGCCTTTACCTTCAGAGTCACAGTAGGTAGCAGCAAAGTCGGTCAGTTTAGTGGGCGCAATCACCACACCACCTGCATGTTTACCGACGCCTCGGGTAACCCCTTCAAGCTTGTAGGCCATCTCCATGATTTCCTGCACCTCTTCGCTTCCATTAACGAAGTCGCGCAGCAGTTCTTCCTGGTCCCAGGCTTTGTTGAGGGTCATACCCACTTCAAATGGAATCAGTTTGGAGAGTTTATCTGCCATACCAAATGGCTTGCCCTGCACACGGGCAACATCACGTACGACCGCTTTGGCCGCCATGGTGCCGAAGGTTACGATCTGCGATACCGCATCACGGCCATAAGTATTGGCTACGTAGTCGATCACCTTGTCACGGTTATCCATACAGAAATCGATATCGAAGTCCGGCATGGAGACACGTTCAGGGTTGAGGAATCGCTCAAACAGCAGGTCATATTCCAGTGGATCAAGGTCAGTAATTTTCTGGGCGTAGGCCACCAGCGAGCCCGCACCTGAACCACGACCAGGCCCTACCGGTACACCGTTTTCCTTACCCCACTTGATAAAGTCCATTACGATCAGGAAGTAACCGGGAAAACCCATCTGGATAATAATATCCAGCTCGAAATTAAGCCGGTCGATATAGGGCTGACGTTTGATGGCATAGTCTGGAGCATCTTTGTCCAGCAGAATATCCAGGCGCTCTTCCAGTCCTTCAAACGAGACCTTGCGGAAGTAATCATCCATCAGCATCCCGTCAGGGATCGGGTATTTTGGCAGGTAGTAAGTGCCCAGTTCTATATCAATGTTACAACGGCGGGCAATTTCTACTGTATTCTGTAACGCAGACGGAATATCCGAGAACAACTCCGCCATTTCCTGTTGAGAACGAAAATACTGCTGCTCTGAGTAATCCCTGGGCCGTTTCGGGTCTTCAAGGGTGCGACTCTGGTTAATACAGACCCGGGCCTCATGTGCCTCGAAGTCATCCGCACTGATAAACATGACGTCATTAGTGGCCACAAGAGGACACTGTGTCTGACGCGCAAGCTCGACACTGGCGTGGATCAGATCCTCTTCACCTGGCCGTCCGGTGCGCTGCACCTCAAGATAGAAACGATCAGGGAAAATCGTCATCCACTCCTGCAATAGTTGTGCAGCATGTGCAGTTTTACCCGCCAGTATTGCCCTGCCAATGTCACCGTCTCTGGCACCAGACAGGGCTATCAGCCCCTCCGCTTTGTCAGCAATCCACTGTTTCTCCACCAGCGCCAGATCAATGATGTAGTTCTGACCATCACTGTAAGCCAGCGATACCAGCTCCATCAGGTTACGGTAGCCCTGACCAGTGTTAACCAGCAAGGTTAACCGGAATGGATCAGCGTCTGGAGTATCCGGGTTAACCATCAGCAGATCTGTGCCACAGATCGGCTTTACGCCCGCCCCAAGCGCCGCTTTATAGAACTTGATCAAAGCAAACAGATTGGCCTGATCGGTCAGCGCCACAGCAGGCATATCAGCCCCGGCAGCGGCTTTGACCAGTTCCTTGATACGTACAAGACCATCCACCAGCGAAAATTCACTGTGGACTCGCAAATGGACAAATTGAGGATCGCTCATAACGCTTTATTCAGCTTCCAGAAGTTCACGCACCGGTCGGAAACTGCGACGGTGTTCAGGCAGGGGGCCATACTGCTTCAGCAACGCCATATGCGCTGCTGTCGGATAACCTTTATGTTTGTCAAAGCCATACTTCGGGTGCGCTGCATGCAGCGCCTTCATTTCCCGGTCGCGGGTCACTTTGGCAATGATCGACGCAGCGCTGATCTCTGCCACCTTGCTATCACCTTTGACAACGGCTTCTGCGGAACAAGGCAACTGGGGGCAGCGATTGCCGTCAATGTAAGCATACACGGGTGCAATCGACAGCCCGGCCACAGCACGCTGCATCGCCAGCATGGTTGCGTGCAGAATATTCAGTTCATCTATTTCAGCAGGTGTAGCATGACCGATTGACCAGGCAGCTGCTTTTTCGACAATTTCAGCGTAGAGCGCTTCGCGTTTTTTCTCTGACAGTTTTTTGGAATCAGCCAACCCCTCTATGGGACGCTGCGGGTCAAGAATGACAGCAGCAGTCACCACATTACCCACCAGTGGACCACGCCCCACCTCATCTACACCGGCAACCGGGCCTGTCGGCACAAAGTCAAACCCATTCACTTCCATCATCCAGCCTCACCTTTACGTCCAGCCAAAGGTGCAGACTCAATCACACCTTTTTCATACAACAACCCCAGCACAGCATCAGCTGCACGCTCATCCGCATTCATATTCAGGGTGTCATGAATATCAGCAAAACGCTGCTGCAATTGATGACGTAAAGTTTGATCCTGAAGGATATGAAGCAATTCTGTACCTGCCTGTTCTGGTTGCAGAGCATCCTGAATCAATTCTGGCACCAACGCTTCACCTGCCAGGATATTGGGCAGAGAAACCTGATCCAGGTTAACCATGCGCGAAAATATCTGATACGTCAGCCAACCTGCTTTATAACCCACAACCATAGGCGTACCCATCAGTAACGCTTCCAGTGTTGCTGTGCCTGAGGCGATAAGAATCGCATCAGAAATTGCCATTACTTCACGGGAATTTTTCAGTACCAGCTGGATATTCAAGTCATTGTAATCACGCTGAATCAACTGACTGAGACGATCATGTAGTTTTTCGTTAGCAGCCGGAATAATAAACCGTATATCAGGGCGGCGTTGTGCCACCCAACGCGCAGTATCAAGAAAGGGTCGGCTGATATGGGTGATTTCACTCCCACGACTGCCCGGTAAAATACCGACTATTGTTTCATCATCAGCGACAGCAAAACGTTTCAGCGCGCGCTGACGATCAACAACATCAGGTAACTGGCTGGCCAGTGGATGCCCGACAACTGCAATCCTCTGGCCTGTTTCCGCATAGTGTTCAGGCTCAAACGGAAACAAAGCCAGCACCAGATCAGTGGTCCGATAAATGCTGTAAATCCGCTTCTTTTTCCAGGCCCAGACCGAAGGACTGACATAGTGTACCGTTGGTATTCCGCCCTCTTTCAGCCAGCCTTCCAGCTTCAGAGTAAAATCCGGTGCATCAATGCCAATAAATAAGTCGGGCGGGTCATCCAGGAAATAGTCCGACAGTTTGCGACGGACTTTCAGCAGCTCAGGCAAACGCTGTAATACAGCCCCAATGCCCATGACGGACAGGCGTTCCATTGGCACATGGGAGCGAAAGCCCAAGGCTTTCATGCGCTCACCACCAATGCCTTCAAAAACGGCATCAGGGTAACGCGAGCGAATAGACCGGATCAGGCCGGCACCAAGGATGTCACCGGAGAGCTCCCCGGCGACCATACCGATACGAATCGGGCGAGACATAGCAACCTCAGCGAATGATACCGCGTGCGGACTGCTTGATAGAGGCAGTCAACAAAGCTACCTCCGGTGCATGCTGCTCCAGTTCCTGCAGGCGTTCCAGTGCCTCAGACACTGTCAGCCCCTCACGGTAAACAGCTTTGTAGGCACGGCGCAGCACCTGAATAGATGTTTTGGAAAAGCCACGGCGTTTAAGGCCCTCAATATTGATCCCATGCGGCTCAACACTGTTGCCGTTCGCCAATACATAGGCAGGAATATCTTTAAGCACCAACGAAGAAGCTCCCACCATGGCATGGGCACCAATCTGGCAGAACTGATGTACAGCAGTAAAGCCTCCCAGAATAGCGTAATCACCCACCGTCACATGACCAGCGATGGAGGCATTATTCGCCAGGATACAGTGATCACCAACCACACAATCATGGGCAACATGTGCATAAGCCATAAACAGATTATGACTGCCAACACGGGTTTCACCGTTATCCTGCACCGTACCACGGTGCATGGTGACACCTTCGCGAATCACATTGTGATCACCAATAACCAGTGTGGTAGGCTCACCTGCGTACTTCTTGTCCTGACAGTCCTCGCCAACTGAAGCAAACTGAAAAATCCTGTTGTGAGCACCAATGCGTGTTGGCCCCTTAATGACAACATGGGAGCTGATGACAGTACCCGAGCCGATCTCTACATCTGGCCCGATAATGGACCAGGCGCCAACGCTAACATCGTCGGCAAGTTTTGCAGAGGGGTCAATAATGGCGCGAGAGTCAATCAAATTCAGACCTTCCTGTCAGCACACAGAATAGTAGCACTGCTAACCAGATCACCCTCAACGGTGGCCTGTACATCAAATTTCCAGATACCACGACGCTCAGAAAGCACTTTTGCTTCCAGCATCAGCTGATCACCCGGCACGACTGGGCGCTTGAATCGTAGCTTATCTGAGCCCACAAAGTAGTAAATAGAACCGTCCTGCGGCTTTTTATCCATGGTTTTAAAGCCCAGAATACCTGCGGCCTGTGCCATCGCCTCAACAATCAGCACACCAGGCATTACTGGATGGTCAGGAAAATGACCGTTGAAGAAGGGCTCATTCACAGTGACATTTTTATACGCCACAATGGACTCACCTTCCGTTAGCTCAACGACACGATCTACCAGCAGAAACGGATAGCGATGCGGCAGATATTCGCGAATTTCCTTAACATCCATCATTACGAATGACCTTCAATCTCTTTAATCTTCTGTTCAAGTTCTTTAACCCGTCCCGCCAGACTGTCCAGCTGTCGAAAACGGACAACATTACGGCGCCAGGTTGCAGTTGGCTCCAGTGCAGTTCCTGATGAATAGGAACCAGCTTTCCTGACCGAACCTGTAACCATCGCCATACCACTTATATAACTGTGATCAGCAATACTGATGTGACCCGCAATTCCAGCTCCACCAGCAATACGCACATGTTTGCCAATTCGAGTACTACCAGCAATACCTGTACAGGCTGCAATTGCAGAATGCTCACCTATTTCAACATTGTGACCAACCATAATCTGGTTATCGAGCTTTACTCCATTATCAATCAGGGTATTGTCAAGTGCGCCCCGATCAATGGTGGTACAGGCACCGATTTCAACATCATCCCCCACCACGACACCACCAAGCTGAGCAATTTTGAACCAGCTTTCCTTCCATGGTGCAAAACCAAAGCCATCAGCACCCAGTACAGCGCTGCTGTGAATAATCACCCGCTCCCCCAACCGGACATCATTATACAATGTCACATTGGCATGCAGACGGCATCCACTACCTAGCTGACAACGCTCACCAACAACAGTATTGGCACCGATATAGCAGTCATCTGCAATCACGCTATTTTCACCAATAACCACATTGGCACAGATCTGTGCCGTCTCAGATACACTGGCAGACTCAGCGATAACAGCAGAAGGGTGAATACCTGCTGCCAGTCCACTGTTGCGATCAAACAGATGGGTCAACCTGGCATAGGCAGCGTAAGGGTCATCAACAATGACAGCATGACAGCTAGCTTGCGCTCTTTCTTCAGCGTTTATCAGCACAGCACCAGCCGTACTGTCAACCAGTTGCTGCAGATAGCGACTGCCCGTATAAAGCGACAACTGCCCAGCTTCGGCACTTTCAAGCGTAGCCAGACCGGTAACCCTGTACTGCGGATCACCATCAACCTGACCACCCGTCTGCTCAGCGATCTGCTGCAGTGTAAAAGCGCGCTCTGTCATATCCTACTGTGCCTTATCAAGCAATTTGACAACGCGAGCAGTAATATCGACTTTTTTGGCTGCATACAACGTGGCCTGCTTCGCCACGACAACGTCGTAACCTTCTTTTTCGATAAGCCCACGAATTACTTTATCCAGTTTTGGTTTCATCTGCTTCAGGAACGCTTGCTCCTGCTGTGTCTGCTTTTGCTGCAGCAACTGAGCTCGCTTCTGAAATTCAGTAAACACCTTCTGGAACTGTAGCTGCATTTTTTCCAGCTCTTCACGAGACGCCAGATCTCGATTTTTCTTTAGTTTGTCACGTGCAGCTTTTGCCTCTTTTTCCAGTGCTGCAACCTGCTTTGCATCACCACTGAGGTTCTTCTTCATCTGTTCACGAAAGGCTTTTGCAGCCTGCGATGCCAGCAGTGCTTCCTGAACACCCAGCACCGCAATTTTCTCTGCCATCACTGGCATACTGATCAGCGCAGCACACAACAGTGCTACCTTAACAATAGCTTTCATCCTGACTCCTCAAATTAAAACGTCTGTCCCAACGCAAACTGGAACACTTCGGTGTCATCACCCGTTTTATTATTCAGCGGCTTGCCCAGCGCAATAGACAACGGGCCAATCGGGGTAATCCAGCTCAGGCCAAAACCAACCGAGTAACGAATTTCGTCAAACTCAATGCCTTCTTCACAGTTGACACTCGTACTCGGGCAGCTGGTATCAAATACATTACCGGCATCGAAGAACAGCAATGTACGCCAGGAAGATTGATCTTCGATGAACGGCATCGGGAAAATCAGCTCTGCACTACCAGCCAGCAGTACATTACCGCCGAATGGATCCGGATCTTCTTTGGAACCGCTCTGGGGCGTATCTTTAGGCCCCAGGGTATTCGCTTTAAAACCACGTACAGATTTCAGACCACCAGCAAAGAAGTTCTTATAGAAGGGATATTCGTTACTGCCCAGTTCACCGGCATAACCTAGCCGTCCACGCAATGCCAATACCCAGTCATGCTCCTGGCTCAGTGGCTGATAATATTTAGCATTGTAACTACTGCGATAGTAACTCAGATCACTACCCGGCACCGCCATTTCAAAAGACGCACTCTGCGAGAAACCTTCAGTCGGGAACAGGCCTTTATTAAGCCCGTTGTCACTCCAGCTGATTTTGCCAATAAAATTCAGGTAGCTATCACCTTCATTAGCAATGAAATCAATAATCTCCTGCGGAGTCTGTAACGCAGTATTGATCGATACATTCTCAACAGTCAGGCCAAAATTCAGCCGCTGAGTATCATCAATGGGATAACCGAAGTTGATTCCCGCGCCTACTTCATCCGTGGTATAGGAACTGACATCATCTTCATCAAAATCACGGGAGCGGTAATACAGATTATACCCACGGCTCACACCGTCCACTGTGTAGTAAGGATCAAGATGGCTAAAGCTATATTCTGTTGTCGAGTCGGTATTGGTAACGGCAAAGCTGACATTCTTACCACTACCCAGGAAGTTATCCTGAGTCACACTCAGGTTCAGAATCAGGCCATTATCCTGAGAAAAACCAACACTGGCACCAAATGATCCAGACTGCTGTTCTTCAACCGTATACTCCAGATCCACCTGATCTGTCGTTCCAGGTACAGGTACCGTATTCACATTCACAGAACGGAAAAAACCGGTTCGATCCAGTTTCAGCTTGGAACGATCAATATCAGTGGTAGATGCGATTGCACCTTCCATCTGCTGCATCCGCTGACGGATAACAATATCAGAGGTGCGCGTGTTACCTTTAATTGCAATACGACGCACATAGGTACGTTTACCCGGATCAATCAGATAGCGGAGTGATACCGTACGATTACTCTCATTAACCTCTGGAATCGGCGTCACATTGGCAAACAGATAACCTTCATCACCCAAACGACGCAACACCGCTTCACGACCGTCATTCATGGCCCTGCGGGAAAACAGCGCCCCGCTTTCAACCTCGATCAGTTGTGCCAGTTCAGACTCAGGTACGACCATAGCACCGGCCAGGTTTATATCACTGACTCGATACTGCTCACCCTCACTGAGATTAACCGTAATATAGATATGACGACGATCGGGCGTAATGGAGACCTGAGCAGATTCAATCGTAAAATTGAGATAACCGGCATCCATGTACTTTGATGTCAGGCGCTCAAGGTCTGCTGCCAACTTCTGCCTGGCATACACATCATCTTTTTTATAGAAGCTCCAGAAATTGCTTTCCTGCAACTCAAACAGACTGATCAGTACTTCATCATCAAAAACGCTGTTGCCAATAACGTTGATATGTGAAATTGTCGCAACCTTGCCTTCACTGACGTTGATATTCAACGCCACACGGTTACCACCTACCTGTTCGACGTCAGTTGTAATTCTGGCGCCATAACGTCCCTGAGCTGCGTATACCCGTACCAGGTCGGTACGGATATTCTCCAGCGTTGCCCTCTTGAATACATCACCTTCCTGCAGGCCACTCTCTTTCAGGCCTTTCAACAGGTCTTCTGTCTCAATGACATCGTTACCATCAATACGAATCTTGCTGATGGCAGGCCGCTCATGCAGTCGCAATAACAGAGCATTATCGTCTTCACGCAAGACCTGAATATCATCGAAGTAACCGGAAGCAAACAGGTCTCGAATAGCCCTGGCCAGTTCATCGGCACCAAGATCATCACCGGTATTGACCGGAAAGTTACGGAATACTATTCCGGGGGCAACACGCTGAAGGCCTTCAAGGCGAATGTCGGTGACTGGAAAAGCCTGCACACTCTGAGCACAAACCCCGAGAAGCGTCAGCGCAGTCAGAAGCTGAATCCCGCGTTTCATGTAGTACTTCTTTTATCCGTTAAAAAGAAAGACCGTCCGCCACCAATTCAGAGCCGGGCGACATCATTGAAAATTGCCACTGCCATCAGCGAGAACAGAATCGCCATGCCAATTTTGAGGCCCCATAATTGCACCTCTTCAGTTACTGGCTTACCGCGTACAGCCTCCACCAGATAGTACAGCAGATGACCACCATCAAGCATTGGGATTGGCAACAGGTTCAGCACCCCGAGACTGATGCTGAGGTAAGCCAGAAAACCGACGAAGGCCTCAAAGCCTGACGCCGCCGAAGCCCCCGCCACTTTAGCAATCGTTATCGGGCCACTCAAGTTTTTTACCGAGATGACCCCCTCGATCATTTTCCAGATGGAATCCAGTGTCAACGCGATCATCTGCCCGGTGCGTTCGAAAGCAGCAGCCAGCGCTGAGAGTAATCCAAGCTGCTTCTCATGCTGCATATCTGCCGGCCAGTCAGCAGGTTGAACACCGGCACCGATGTAACCGATTTCGGCACCATCTGTCAGCACACGTACCGCAGGCGTAATATCAAGTGACAGTTGCTGCCCCTGACGCTCAACCCGGAACTGCAATGATTGCTCTGGGCTCTCCTGCACCCGTCTTACCAGCTGCGCCCAGCTCTCTATCGGTTGATCATTAATTGCCAATACCCTGTCGCCACTATGCAACCCGGCACGACTGGCTACACCATCTGACAGTAACTGCCCAATCACCGGTTCCAGCACGGGGCGCCATGGCACGATACCGAAAGCACTCAGAGGACTCTGCCGCTCTACATCTACCTGCCACTGTTGTAACTGAACCTGAACAGGGCGCCGTTCTGTTCGCTCGGTATGTTCAAGATCAAGGGTTATACGGGCATCTTCACCAATCCAGCGAGCCAGCTGAAGATTGACTTCCTCCCAGGAGACTGTCTGCTGACCGTCAACCGCCATAATCTGATAACCCACTTCAACTCCGGCATACTCAGCAGGAGAACCCGGCACCAGATCACCAACAACCGGTTTAACTGCACTGATACCCACCATAAACATCAGCCAGTAGGCGAATACTGCAAATAGCAGATTGACCAGCGGACCGGCAGCAACAACCGCTACACGTTGTAACAATGGCTTGTTATTAAACGCCTGATCACGCAGATGCTCAGGCACATCGCTCTCACGCTCATCAAGCATTCGAACGTAGCCGCCCAACGGAATGGCAGCAACAGCGTATTCTGTGCCCTGGCGGTCAGTCCACATAAACAGCGGCTTGCCAAAGCCAACAGAAAAGCGCAACACCCGCACACCACAACGACGGGCAACCCAGAAGTGGCCCCATTCATGGATGGTAACCAGGATTCCCAGCGTAACCAGGGTAGCAAGAACAGTCTGGAGAAGATCGAGCATAGGAGTGCCCCAGGTTAGAGCGGCAGCAGCTGCACACCCAGCGCAAATAACGGTGCCGCCGCCGTCAGGCTATCAATACGGTCCATAATACCACCATGACCTGGCAGCAGATTACCGCTATCTTTAAGGCCGCAATGGCGCTTAAGCATGCTTTCAAACAGATCACCCAGCACAGAAATCAGCCCCGTCAACACAGCCAGCACCGTAAGGTAGACCACCGCGACAGTATCAAGTTCCAGTGCTAACGGAACCACCACACCGACCATAAGACAGGTCAGCAAACCACCATAAACCCCTTCACGGGTTTTTCCTGGGCTGACGGCGGCCAGTTTCGTCTTGCCAAAACGCTTACCGGAAAAGTAGGCCCCAATATCTGCTCCCCACACCAACAGCAGCAACATCAGCAGCATTGGCTCAGCAAGAGCGTGTGCTTTGATTGCCAGGAAAGCCAGCCACACCGGCAGCAATACGGCATAGCCCAGCAACAGACGAACATTAATCCGTTGCCAGACTCCACCCGCCGGGTAACGCCCAACCCACCACAATGCTAACAGCCAGATAAACAGCGGCCCTGCAAACAATTGCGGCGACAACCAGTAAATGGCCATCAGGTGAAGCACCAGCAATCCCAGAACATGGGTAAAGACATAACTCAGACGCTGACCCAGCGTCTTTAACCCGGAGAGCGCAGACCACTCCCAGGCTGCTACCAGCAGTACAACGTCCAGCAACAGCATGAACTGGTCTAGCGGTAGAAAAAACAACGCCCCAACAGCCAGCGGAGCCAGCACCAGAGCAGTCATAATTCGCTGTTTAAGCACCCGGTTCTGCCTCCACCTGTTCAGACGTACGGCCGAAGCGACGCTGACGACTACTATAGTCAAGCACGGCTTCGTACAACTGTTCCCGTCCAAAGTCAGGCCAGAAGGTATCCGTAAAATAATATTCTGCGTAAGCAAACTGCCAGATCAGAAAATTACTGACCCGTTTTTCACCACCAGTACGGATACATAAATCCGGCTCAGGTAGCCCCGCAGTCACTAACTGCTGATCCAGCATCGTTTCATCAATCTGCGCAGCCTGCAACTGCCCATCAACACAGCACTGTGCCAATTTCTGGGCAGCTTGCACAATATCCCAGCGACCACCATAGTTCGCTGCAATATTCAGAACCAGCCCGGTATTGTTCTTTGTCAGCTTATGGGCAGCATCAATACGACGCTGCAAGCTTTCACTGAAACCAGACAGATCACCGAGCACTTGCAGCCGGATATTATTCTGGTGAAGCTTCTTCACCTGTCGGTCGAGCGCAAGCCGGAACAGCTCCATCAACGCTTTGACTTCCAGCGGTGGACGCCGCCAGTTTTCAGAGCTGAATGCAAACAGCGTTAACGACTCAATACCCAGATCGATACAGCCTCGAATCACTTCGCGTACTGCATCCACCCCGGCTTTATGACCAGAAATACCAGGCAGCTTACGCGCTTTAGCCCAGCGGTTGTTACCATCCATGATGATGGCAATGTGTTTTGGCGGTTGCTTGCCATCAGGCAAGGAAAGCGTTTCGTTTGCAGACATAGCGCAGACTGGCGGAGCCTTGCGGCTCCGCGACCCCTCAGATTTCCATCAGGTCTTTTTCTTTTGCTTCCAGCAGTTTGTCAACTTCAGCAACAAACTTGTCAGTCAGCTTCTGGATCTGGTCTTCACCGCGACGCTGCTCATCTTCGGTGATCTCTTTTTCTTTCAGCAGATCCTTGATATCGCCATTAGCATCACGACGGATATTACGAATAGCAATTTTCGCATTTTCCGCTTCCTGACGTGCCTGACGAATATAATTCTTACGAGTCTCTTCAGTCAGCGCAGGCATAGGTACACGGATCACCTCACCCGAAGTTGCCGGGTTCAGACCCAGATCAGACTTCATGATCGCTTTTTCGATGGCACCGACCATCGGGCGCTCCCATGGAGAGATGCTCAGGGTACGGCCATCCTCCACAGAGATGTTAGCAACCTGGGTCAGTGGCACATCAGAGCCATAGTACGGCACCATAACACTTTCCAAAATGCTTGGATGCGCACGGCCTGTACGGATCTTCTTGAAGTTTTCTACCAGTGCATCAGCACTTTTCTGCATGCGCGTCTGCGCATCCTGATTAATTTCATTCAGCATTAGCTTCTCCTGTTGCCGCTGTTCCGCAGTCAATCAGTGTTCCTTCCTCACCGCCGACAACCAGATTTACCAGCGCCCCCGGCTTGTTCATATTGAATACCCGTACTGGCATATCATGATCACGGGTCAGACAGATCGCCGTCAGATCCATCACACCCAGCTGACGATCCAGCACCTCATCAAAAGTCAGGTGACTGTACAATGTCGCACTCGGGTCTTTCATCGGGTCAGCGGTATAAACACCATCCACTTTGGTTGCTTTGAGTACCACATCAGCTTCAACTTCAATGCCACGCAGGCAAGCGGCTGAGTCCGTAGTAAAGAACGGGTTACCCGTACCCGCGGAGAAGATTACAACATCTCCCTGGGACAGCGCACGCATGGCATGACGACGGTCGTAGTGATCAACCACACCACTCATCGGAATAGCAGACATCACACGGGTTGAAATATTGCTGCGTTCAAGCGCATCACGCATAGCCAGCGCATTCATCACGGTGGCAAGCATACCCATATGGTCACCGGTGACACGATCCATGCCTGCAGCGCTCAGTGCTGCACCACGGAACAGGTTACCACCGCCGATTACCATTCCTACCTGAACACCGATACCAACCAGCTGACCAATCTCCAGTGCCATACGATTCAGCACTTTAGGATCGATACCAAAATTCTCATCGCCCATCAGGGCTTCGCCGGAAAGTTTCAGCAATATACGTTTGTATCTGGATTGTTTATCACTGGCAGGCATGCGCGGGTCTCCACTTAAGGGGTCAACAGTGTAGCAGGAAAGGTCAGGGTTACGCACGACAAGGCCATGCGTAACCGGAGGGGAGTTACAGTCTTAGCCGTTCAGCTGAGCCGCAACTTCTGCAGCGAAGTCAACTTCTTCAACTTCGATGCCTTCGCCCACTTCGATGCGAACGAAAGATACAACCTCTGCGCCAGCTTCTTTAGCCAGCTGAGCAATAGTCTGCTCCGGGTTCTTAACGAATGGCTGTTCCAGCAGGCTGTTTTCCTTCAGGAACTTCTTGATGCGGCCACCCATCATCTTCTCAACGATCTCAGCAGGCTTGCCAGCCATATCTGGCTGCGCCTTGATGATCTCTTCTTCTTTCTTCAGCTCTTCTTCCGGCATATCTTCCGGACGGCAAACGCGTGGGTTAACCGCAGTTACGTGCATAGCGATATCTTTCGCCAGCTCTGAGTCGCCACCGATCAGCTCAACGATTGCAGCAATCTTGCCGTTAGAGTGCAGGTAAGAACCTACAGTTGCGCCTTCAACAACGAACGCACGACGTACAGTTACGTTTTCGCCGATCTTCTGAACCAGAGCTTCACGCGCTTCTTCCAGCTCACCTTCTGTCAACTTGGCAACGTCAGTTTCTTTGGTTTCAGCCAGTTTGGCAGCAACAGTGTCCGCAAATGCAGCGAAGTTAGCATCACCTGCAGCGAAGTCAGTCTCGGAGTTAACTTCAACAGCAACAACACCGCCTTCAGTTGCAACAACACGTACTTTACCTTCAGCAGCAGTGCGGGAAGCTTTTTTAGCAGCTTTCAGACCGGAGTTTTTACGCAGATCTTCGATCGCCTTGTCGATGTCACCGCCAGCTTCTTTGAGTGCTTTTTTACACTCCATCATGCCCAGACCGGTGCGCTCGCGCAGCTCTTTAACCATTGCAGCGGAAATCGCCATGGTGATTTACCCCTCAAAAATTTTACGAATAGAAACGGAAATTCAAAAAAAGGGGAGCCTCAGCTCCCCTCTGCATTTCAGTCCGAAGAGATTACCCGGAACGAATGACTACAGAATTACTCTGCAGCGTCCTGGCCTTCAACTTCGACGAATTCGCTCTTGTCGCCAGCTGCAGCAGAAGCACCTTCCAGACAAGCATCAGCAGCAGATTTAACGTAGATCTGGATAGCACGCAGTGCGTCGTCGTTACCCGGAATTACGTAGTCAACGCCATCAGGGTTGCTGTTAGTATCAACAACACCGATTACAGGGATGCCCAGCTTGTTAGCTTCGTTTACAGCGATGCGCTCGTGGTCAACGTCGATTACAAACAGAGCGTCTGGCAGACCACCCATGTCCTTGATACCACCGATAGAACGGTCCAGCTTCTCCATTTCACGCTGACGCATCAGCGCTTCTTTCTTGGTCAGCTTTTCGAAAGTACCGTCCTGGCTCTGAGTTTCCAGATCACGCAGACGACGGATAGACTGACGGATCGTCTTGTAGTTAGTCAGCATACCACCCAGCCAGCGGTGATTAACGAACGGCATGTTCGCACGCAGAGCTTCTTCTTTAACGATCTTGCCGGCAGCGCGTTTTGTACCTACGAACAGAACCTTGTTCTTGTTCGATGCCATGTTTTCGATCACATCCAGAGCGCCATTCATCGCTGGCAGTGTGTGCTCCAGGTTGATGATATGGATCTTGTTACGGGCACCGAAGATGTATTTACCCATTTTCGGGTTCCAGTAACGAGTCTGGTGACCGAAGTGTACACCTGCTTTGAGCAGGTCGCGCATGCTGATTTTAGCCATTGATAAATCCTGTAGATTTAGGGTTGTGAACTTCCACCCTTCGCAACTGCCAAACCCCGATGGGCACCCTGACAGCTGTCTCGAACGGTGTGTATTTTTTGCGTCAAGCGCAATTTTCGAGCGCGAATTAAACCATAAGCAGAGCCCGGATTAAAGCGCTTCTTTTGGCTTGCCGTGGCAGCATTGCTACAATCGCCCGGAACACGGTTATCCGCTGCCACCCCCCTCTGGACAGAAGCAGTCCAGAACAGACTGGCCGGACACAGATCATTAACAACCATGCTCAGGCGACTGCCCGATATGCAGCCCAGAGTCATGCACCCCAGAAAACAGCTGCGGTGCCACCTGGCCTGACCACGGATACAGGATCAATATTATTACAGACCTCTGTGACTACAGACATCTACTGTAATAACTTTCGATCAGGTATACGCTGTCTGCATCCAGGACCGCCTGTAATCAAGAATAGTCAGGGACACCCATGAGCATTATTATCAAAACTGCTAGCGATATAGAAAAAATGCGTGTTGCCGGTCGCCTCGCCGCCGAAGTGCTGGAGATGATCGAAGAACACGTTCAGCCCGGTGTAACTACCGATCAGCTGAATCAAATCTGCCATGACCATATCGTCAATGTACAGGATGCCATTCCAGCCCCGCTGAATTACCACGGCTTCCCGAAGTCAATTTGTACCTCGGTTAACCATGTGGTCTGCCACGGCATTCCTAATGACAAGCCCTTGAAGCCAGGTGATATCGTCAATATCGACATCACCGTTATCAAAGACGGCTACCATGGTGATACCAGCAAAATGTTTTTTGTTGGCAAAGAACTGCCACACGCCCGCCGTCTGGTCGATGTCACTCAGGAATGCCTTTACAAAGCAATGGAGCTGCTGCAACCGGGCGTACGACTGGGAGACATCGGCGCTGTTATCCAGCAACACGCCGAAAGCCATCATTACAGCGTGGTACGCGAATACTGCGGACACGGTATTGGCCAGGGCTTCCATGAAGAACCTCAGGTATTACATTACGGCAAGGCTGGCACAGGCGAAGAGCTGAAAGAAGGCATGATTTTCACCATCGAGCCAATGATCAACGCCGGAAAGCGTCAGGTAAAACTGTCCAAGCAGGATGGGTGGACAGTGACCACCGCTGACCGCCGCCTGTCTGCACAGTGGGAGCACACTATTTTGCTGACCAGCAACGGTTATGAAGTCCTGACAGCCCGCTCAGAAGAGAGATTCTGAGTAAAAGCGGATTCTGAAAGTGACGGCAGGCGGTGTTTACTCTGATGATAGCGAACACCGCACACATGTTCAGACCACGACACCACCCGGCATAAGCGCGAAGCAACAGCACGAGGCGAAAGCATCATGTCCATTCCAGAACAGATCCAGGATCACGATCTTCTGAACCCCAACGCACTACAGGAGAACCTTGCCCGTAGCCAGAATGCCCTGCCCGTCCTGAAAGAAGCGCTGCAAAATGCGCAGGAAAAGATGGATGAACGCTTTCGCAGCGGTGCCGACATTCGCCAGCTGATCTATGGCCGCGCATGGATTGTTGATCAGGTACTGACCGCCGCATGGCAACTGTTTGACTGGCCCGATGAACAGCACATTGCCCTGATTGCCGTAGGAGGCTATGGTCGCGGCGAATTACACCCACGCTCTGATGTCGACATTCTGATTCTGGTTGAGGGCATAGAGCCAGAAAGCTGCCAGGATGCCATCAGTGGTTTTCTGACACTACTGTGGGATCTATCGCTGGATATAGGCTCCAGCGTACGCACTCTGGATGAATGCTATAACGAAGCCCGTGATGACATAACGATTGCCACCAACCTGATCGAATCACGCACGATTATTGGCAACCCGGAACTACACAGCGTGATGTATGACCGGGTCACCAGCGAAGGCGCCTGGACTGATCGGGAATTTTTTCGCGCCAAACTGAAAGAACAGCGCGGCCGCCATGAAAAAACCAACAATACCGAATACAACCTGGAACCGAATGTCAAAAACTCACCCGGCGGCCTGCGAGACCTGCAAACCATCGGCTGGGTCGCCAAGCGCCACTTTGGCACCACTTTTATCCGTGACCTGGTAGATCACGGTTTTCTGACAGAAACAGAACTGGACACACTGAATCGGGGCGAACTTTATCTGTGGACTGTTCGTTACGCTCTGCACATGTTATGCAACCGCCGTGAAGATCGCCTGCTATTTGACCACCAACGTACTCTGGCGGAGTTTTTTGGCTATAAAGATCAGGATAGCGGACTGGCAGTCGAGCAGTTCATGAACAAATACTACCGGGTCGCCAAGGCGATGTCCGAGTTCAACGAAATGCTATTGCAGTATTTCTATGAAGCGATCCTGAAAGCAGGCGAAAGCCTGGCCATAGAACCATTGAATAACCGCTTTCAGATTCGCAATCACGCCATCGAAGTTACCCACGACAAAGTCTTTGAGCACACTCCTTTTGCGCTGATGGAACTGTTCGTACTGATCGCCCAGAACCCTCAAATTAAAGGGGTGCGCGCCTCTACCATTCGCCTGCTGCGAGACCACCGCTATCTGATCAACGACGAGTTCCGTAATGATCTGCGTAACACCAGCCTGTTTATGGAACTACTGCGCTCGCCAGAAGGGGTATCTACCGAACTGAAACGGATGAACCGCTATGGCATTCTAGGCCGCTATCTACCCGAATTTGGCGATATTATCGGCCAGATGCAGCATGATCTGTTTCATATTTACACCGTGGACGCCCATATCCTCAAAGTGATCCAGAAGATGCGCCAGTACCGTCATCGGGATTACCGCGAGCAATACCCCATTGCCCACCGCATTACCAACCAGCTGCCTAAGGTCGAACTGCTCTATATCGCCGGGCTCTACCATGACATCGGTAAAGGCCGTGGTGGTGACCACTCTCAGCTGGGGGCCGTGGACGCTATTGAATTCTGTGAACGCCATCACTTGGGGCGCTGGGACAGCCAGCTGGTTGCCTGGCTGGTGCGTAACCACCTTCTGATGTCAATGACCGCCCAGCGCAAGGATATTTCCGACCCGGAAGTCATCCATCACTTTGCCCGTCAGGTGGGTGATCAGCTGCATCTGGATTATCTGTATGCACTGACGATTGCCGACATCAACGCCACTAACCACAACCTGTGGAACAGCTGGCGAGCAACACTGATGCGTCAACTCTATACCGAAACCAAACGCACTCTACGCCGGGGTCTTGAATCACCGGTTAACAAGGAAGACCGGATTGAGCAGATTCAGCATGAAGCGATGGCCACCATGAAGCGCCAGGGGCTGGACGAGTCAGGCATTCTGGAATTCTGGAACACCCTGGGTGATGACTATTTCCTGCGCGAAACCGCGCCCAGTATTGCCTGGCACACCGGCGCCATTCTTGAACACAGCGACCCGGAACAACCCCTGATTCTTATCCGCCAGACATCACACCGTCTTTATGAAGGTGCTACGGAAATTTTCGTCTATAACCGTGATCTGCCCGACCTGTTTGCTGCAACCGTCGCCGCGATGGATCAGCTCAACCTGAATATCCAGGATGCCCGTATCATTGCCACCGATAACGGCTACAGCCTGAATACTTTCACGGTGCTGACAGATGAAGATGAGCCTCTTTCAGAAAACCCCGAACAGCTGGATCACATCGCCAGCTACCTTGCTGAACAACTGGACGACCCGAACGACTACCCGGAGATTATCCAGCGCCGGGTTCCTCGCCAGCTCAAACTCTTTGCCACACCAACCATGGTACGCTTCAGCAATGACCCTGTCGCACTGATCACCATCATGGAAGTACAGACCGCTGACCGTCCGGGCCTGCTGGCACGCATTGGTCGCATTTTTGTCGACAACCAGATCGCGGTACGCAAAGCTAAAATTTCCAGTGTTGGAGAACGGGTAGAAGATTTCTTCTTTATTACCGATGAACAGGGTCAGCCAATTTCAGAGCCTGAACTGTGCCACCGCCTGGAAGAACAGATCTGCCAGCAGCTGGACCAGCACCTGCAACAGAACTGAGCCGCACCGGGGCCTGATAATCAGGCCCCGACACCACCCGAAAGCTACAGCCGACAAGGATGCCACACAGGAAAAGGACAGCCAGCCCGGTAACGCATAACCTGAAACACAACAGGAATAACAAGATGGATAAACAGACCGAACTGGAAATTGAAGCAGCCGTATTCCGCCGCCTGCTATCCCACCTGGACAGCAATAAAGATGTACAGAACATCGACCTGATGAACCTGGCCGGTTTCTGTCGCAACTGCCTGTCAAAGTGGTATATGACCGAAGCTGACGCTCGTGGTGAAACGGTAGATTATGATGCAGCCCGTGAGCGGGTTTATGGCGAGCCGTATAACGACTGGAAACAGAAGTATCAGCAGGAAGCCAGCCCGGAACAACTGGCTGCTTTTACGGCTAAAACGCAGAAATAATACGCTTAAGGACGGGACAATACAGACAAAAGGGGCATCCGCTGAATGCCCTCTATAAACCTCTTAACCACTACTCACAAAAGCTCATCACTTCTGGTTACGATCAGGCACAAACCTCTTCAGCCACCGAATAGCTTTAACCAAGCTCTCAGCCCCCCGATTTCGGCTGGTGTTCCAGCCAGGCCCGCTGTACCTGGTTCATATCCACTTCCAGTGTAGTAGCGTAGGTATCGTTCTGAATCGGGAATGTTTTAACCACCCGCGCACCGCGTACAATGCCTGAAACAGCAGTCTTGAACTGATCGCTTTCGATGATCATATCTTTCACCGTCGAAGTACCAAACAGGTACTGGCCATGTACAATAGCTGCCAGTTCCTGATAAGCACGCAGCTTTGACGCTCGCATGGCAACGATCATTTTATGTTCACGGGTTTTACCCGCCTGTAAACTGACCGGAGCATAACCGGTTGCACGCACCCAGCGCGGTTGCTGCGGCTGCTGTTGCACCAGTTTCTCAGCCGGAGCCGGTATGGATGCAGCAACTTCCTTCATTGACTCAGTCATGGTTTCACAACCCGTCAGAGCCAGTACAGCCGCCAGTACAGCCAAGCGAATCAATATTATCAGGCGCATGCTTTACTGTGCTCCTTCGCCATTTTCAATAATCATTCCACGTCGCATCACCGTCAGCGGGTCATAACCAGGCAACTCACCTTCCAGTTCAGCATTGCTGATATGTGCCTGACCGCTGGCTACAACCTGACGGGTGGTGGTATCCAGTACACGAGCATTAATCACTATACCGTCCGGATAACGCGCATAGGTGCCAGTCAAAACAAAGTAGATCCGAAAACGGCTACGCAGTTTTGACAGATGGCGCGCATCAACCTCAGGTTTGGTCGTCGTTTTCAGGCTGACTGCACGGTAGTCCACCAGATTAAAGCCTCGGGATTGCAACTGATAGATAAACGACTCACTGATACGCTCACCCAATGCGTTGTACTTGCGCATTTTCGGACGCTCTACAAATGGCATCACCGCCATTGGCAAACGCTGAACCCGTGCCTGGCTAAGCCCTTCTTCCAGCGTTTCACCCATATCACGGGTAGCAATACTTACCGGATCCATTGGCGTTAATACTTCCGCAACTGCAACTGCGGGCGCTACTGCCTGTGCTGGTACGGCAGCCTGCGCTGTCGGGGCCGACGCAGACTGATAAGTACTAACGCCTGTGCTGCCACCGTTACTGTTCAGATAGAGAGGCCGTTCTTTATCCGTCGGGGGGAAGAATGACGCTGTCGGTGTCTGTGCCAGTACCGATGCTGACATCAGCATACCGGCCAGAGGTAACAGGAAATATCGCATTCCATCGTCTCCGCTATATTCGCAATCAGCCGGTAATCTATCATAAAAGCCCGCAATGAATCTGCCAGTGCTAAATAAATAACCCGGCGGCTGCCGGAAAATACTTTAAAGCCCAGATATTCATATCTGGATTATCACAACAACCGACAGCTGGCAGGACTTCAGATTGCAACAGCTATACAATTTGCATATTGTTGCCTGAACCTGATCAATGCCGGATCTGAACCATGTATAGCGCCCTTTTAACCCTGTTCTTTAGCGCCTTTGCACTGCTGTTTTCCACCCTGGTATCTGCTGTTGATGTCGTCGCTGAAGGGCGCGCCCTGATTCTGGACGATGATCTCGAGTCTGCCCGTGCTGCCGCAATTCAGGATGCCGCCCAGCAAGCCTCCATGCAGGCCGCCGTCTATGTCAGCAGCAACCAGCATCTGCGCGACGGTATTCTGGAAGTAGATAATATGCAGATTGCGACTCTGGGTCGGGTCAGTAATATTGAGGTACTCGATAAAAAAGTGGTGGGCCGCCAGTATATTGTCCGTATCCGGGCTGAAGTAAACAGCGATACCGGCTGCGAAAATGGCATGACTAACAGCTATATGAAAACGGTTGCTGTCGCCGCTTTTCCATTGGAGTATCCAGCCCAGGCTAACCGTGGCGGACTGAACGATATTGAATATGGCCTGGCCCGTAAGATACTGGAACGCATGCAGGGCGTTAAATATCTGCAACCAGTAAATGCCAGCAACCTGCACCTGCACCCGAATCTGCAAACCGCGGCCAGTCGGCAACTGGATAATGGCGCGCTGACCACCGTCGTCGCTAATAGTCGCAATTTGAACGTACAGTATGTGCTGTCCGGCGTTATCCGTGATATGTCGATGATCGACCAGCGTGCTGCACAGCAACAGAATTACTTCATCGATCTGTACAACCAACTGGACTATAAAAGCCGTAGGCATCTGCGCGTTCTGTCATTTGACCTGTTCCTCCACGATGGCTACACCGGCGCTTTGCTATGGCAAAAACGCTACCAGACCGCCGGTCGCTGGCATTATGAGCCTGAGTTTCGCACCGGTTTCAGTAGCGCAGCCTTCAGTCAGAGCGAATATGGTCAGAAAATTGATCTGCTGCTCGGCCAGCTGAACAAAGATGTTACCGAACAGCTACGCTGCCGCCCTTTTACCGCCCGTATTGCCCGAGCTGATGACCGTACCATCTGGATTACCGCAGGTAAGCTGGACGGCCTTTCCAAAGGCGACCGCCTGACCCTGTATCGCCGCTCCACTGCCTATACTGATGGGCTGATGACACAGGAGCAACTGACCAATACCATGGCGACCGCTGTCGTAGATGAGGTACAACCAACCTTTGCAACAGCCCGTTTAAGCCGCGATTCAGGCACACTGAATATAAGAGAAGGCGATGTTGTCAGAGCCCACTGACAGCCTGAACTGATGCGACGGCAGCCAGTCGTCACCTTCTGCTGCCATTGCTTAACCCTGGCCTGAGAATCCATTTTACCAACCCGCAAAGGGTCGTATAATTCAGGCCTTTAGCCTTTAAGGACCAGACTGATCATGTACAACGAATTACTGGAACAACTGGAAGCCAAAATCAGCCAGCTGCTCGACGAGATGGAGCTGATGCGTATGGAAATCACTGAGCTGAAAGAAGAGAAAGAAGAACTGCTGAACAGCAAAAGCAGCCTGGAAGCAGAACAGACTCAGTCTATGGACCGCCTGAAAGGCATGCTGGCCCGTTTCGACCAGACTGGCGAAGCACAGGGCGAATAAATATCGCCCTGCACGGCCAGATCTCAGATCTGGCCGCGAATGCTCAACTCCACCCGACGGTTCTGCTGGCGTCCCTGCTCGGTTTTATTACTCGCCAGCGGATAACGCTCACCGTAACCGTGCGTGGTTACCCGTGCTGAACGCACGCCCTGCCCGATCATATAATCAGCCACACTGAAGGCGCGACGCTCTGACAACGTCTGATTGGATTCAAAACTGCCCACACTGTCCGTATAACCGGCCACTTCAATCAGGCTCTGATCAAACTCATTCAACACCCGGACAACCGAATCCAGCGTACGATGAAAACGCGGCTGCAAGCGATCTTTGCCGGTCGCAAAGGTCACATTGCCTGGCATAATCAGGCGAATTGCGTCTTCACCCACACGCTCAATACGTACGCCCGTTGCTTCCAGCTCCTGGCGCAGCAGTGCTTCCTGCTGGTCCATGTAGTAACCGATACCACCACCGACAGCACCGCCGAGCAATGCCCCCGTCAATGCACCGCGGCCACGATCTTTCTTGCTGGATACAGCCGCTCCCAGCACGGCACCTGCCACAGCACCAATACCCGCTCCTGTGGCGGTATTACCTGCCTTGGTATCGCGGGTATAAGGGTCTACAGTTTGACAACCCGCCAGGGTTGTTGCTGCCAGTACCACAGCTACAGTCAGTTTCTTCATCAATGAGTTCTCCGGAAATCATCTTGCACAGACATCTGCGTCAGACTTAATGTCAGAGAGCATTTCTGCTGCAGAATCACTCCACCAACACAATTAAAGCGAAATTGTATGTATTGAAATATGAACCCGACCTGACACGGCCGACAGCCTGATTCAGTCTGGCCAGTTCTGACAACAATCGCTAGAATACTGGCCCTGTACAGGCGTCTTCTGCCCCGCCCTCACGCCCAGCAAGCCAGAATGACGGGACGCCAGCGACACCTGAAGTGCTTTCCTGTTGTACACCATCCCGAGGACCAGTCATTGGCACAGCTACCCGTTATCGTTGGTTTTGGCGGCATCAATCCGGCCGGACGCGCATCCTTTCACCACGCCTACCGTCGTCTGATTCTGGACAACCTGTCCGATGCCCGACGCACAGAAACACTGCTCAGTCTGGCTGCATTGATGGGATTGAGCCGACATGAAAATGGTAACTACCTTAATAGTGCCGGTGAAGCCATCAGCGCCGACAGCCTGGCTCACGATATTGAACAGCAGGTGCGTGACAATACTCTGATTCGCCGTATTAACACCGACTGCTTTGATGTCGAACGGGTGCTGTTTAACCGCCCTGCCAACGCAATCAGTCCGGACGGTGGCTTTCATTTTAAGCTGCGCAAACGTCAGCTACCACAACAGATTCCAGCCAGCTGGCAGGTCACTGAAACGTCTCCGGGCCTGTTTGATATAGAGGTTAGCGGTGCGCTGGATGTTATTTTCCCAGATAGCAAACAGGCACCAGTACAATCCGCCGGCCAGCTCCCAACCGGCTTTAAGCCAGGCCAGCTGTATCAGTCACGCAACCATCCACGCAACCTGCAGATGACCGTGTTTGGTGCCTCTGATGCGCTGTTTTCCAGCGGTATGGCATTTGAAGAGGTTGCCAACCAGTTACGCCCTGATCAGATTGCCGTGTACGCCAGCAACTCTATTGGTCAGCTGGACGATTTCGGCTTTGGTGGCCTGACCAAATACCCGGCACTGGGCAAGCGCACGACATCCAAACAGATGCCACTTGGCTACGCTCAGATGCCAGCCGATTTTATCAACGCCTACCTGCTGGGCAGTGTTGGTACAACCGGAGGCGCTCTGGGTGCATGCGCAACCTTTCTTTACAACCTGCGCAGCGGTGTTGATGACATTCGCAGCGGCCGTCGCAAAGTTGTGCTGGTTGGCGGTAGCGATGCTCCGGTTATACCGGAAGTGATTGAAGGCTTCCGCGCCATGGGCGCACTGGCCGAAGATAAAGACCTGCGTACCCTGGATGGTATCGCTGAACTGAGCGAAGCTCACTATCGTCGCGCTTGCCGCCCGTTTGGCAACAATTGCGGGTTCACCATTGGTGAATCCAGCCAGTTTGTCCTGCTGATGGCAGATGACCTGGCACTACAGATGGGAGCACAGATCTTTGGTGCTGTGCCAGAAGTTTTCGTTAATGCTGACGGCCACAAAAAGTCTATCTCGGCACCAGGAATTGGCAACTACATTACCTTGGGCAAAGCTGCAGCTCTGGTAGAAAATATGCTGGGTACTGACTCCCTGCGCCAGCGCAGCTTTGTGCAAGCACACGGTACCAGCACCCCACAAAACCGGGTTACCGAATCCCATGTTATCAACGAAATTGCCCGTGCTTATGGCATTGAGCACTGGCCGGTTTCTGCCGTTAAAGCATTCCTTGGCCACTCACAGGGCACCGCCGGTGGCGACCAGCTGACAACATCTCTGGGCGTCTGGGCTGAGGGGATTATCCCAGGGCTCATCACAACTGGTGCAATTGCAGACGATGTACATCAGAGCAACCTGCACTTCCCATTACAACACCTGGAAGTAGGCATACGGGGTATGGACACTGTCCTGCTCAATTCCAAGGGTTTTGGCGGTAACAACGCCTCTGCACCGGTACTGTCCCCTTCAGTCACAACTGAGCTGCTGCGCCGCCGCCATGGCGACAAAGCAATGACTGAACTACAGCATAAACAGCAGGTAACACAGGAAAAAGCCGCAGCGTACGATCAGCAATCACTGCGTGGCGAGGCTCGCCCGATCTACCGTTATGACCATAATGTGCTGGCAGGTGAAGACCTGCAGATCAGCCATAACGAAATTCACCTGCCAGGTTACGCCAACAGCGTTGACCTCAATGTTGCTAACCCGTTTGATGATATGTGCTGAGGAACCTCGGATGCGCCTGTACAAGACACTGATTGGTATTACCGCACTACTGAGCATACTGGCATTGAGCGGCTGTCTGTCAACGGACAACCTGAAACCGGCAAAGCTGGATACCAGCTATTACCGCCTGGACGCTAACAGCAGGATGCTATGCCGTGGCGAGAGTAATAACTGTCAGGACCTGACACTGATCGCTTCATCCATGCCACTGCTGTCCCAGATCGAGACACTATACGGCCAGCCACTCAAGGGCAGCAGCAACGTACGTAGCCTGATGTTGCTGATGTTGCAACCAGTCGATAAAGCCTATACGGCTGAACCATTGTCTGGTCTGAACTATCAGTATCGCCTGCCCATCACAGCACGCACACAAACGGTCTGGCAACTGCTGGAACAGGCCTATAAAGACCAGTACGGCTCAAGTAACGCACAGTAGCTCTGGTATTCCGTAGCCCTGGCATTCCGTAGCCTTGGTATCTCTACAACCTCGATAGTTTCTGTTGCACCGAATAAACGCATACAGCCAGGCCCGTATCAGCGAAGCGCCAGCAGTTGGCGAGCTGAGGCTGTGGTCACGGCAGCAACCTCTGCCAGCTCGATACCTCGCAGCTGCGCAATCAGCTGCGCCACTTCAGCAACACGCTCGGGCCTGTTCGGTTGTCCTCGCCACTGTGACAGCGGCATATCCGGCGCATCGGTTTCCAGTACGATGGCTTCCAGTGGTAACTCAGCCACCAGCGCCCGCAATTTTGTTGCCCGTTCATAACTGAGTGCTCCACCAAACCCGAGCAGGAAACCCAGTGCAATATATTGCCGGGCCTGCTGCAGGCTGCCAGAGAACGCATGCACAATACCACCACGGGGTAACCGCAACTGCCGCAGTTCCTTTAACATCTGATCATGAGCTTTGCGCACATGTAGCAATACCGGCAATTCAGTCTGTTTGGCCAGTTGTAACTGCGCTACCAGCAAACGACGCTGAGCATTCAGGTCAGCACCTTCAATGAACAGATCCAGCCCTATTTCCCCGACAGCAACCGTCGCCGGGTCTGTCAACAGTTCCGGCAGACGCTGCAAATCGCACTCGCTATGCTGAGACATAAAACAGGGATGCAGGCCAAACGCGGGCTTCAATCTGATATCACTGGCACAAAACTGTTGCAGTATTTCCCAGTTTTCTGCCAGTACACCAGGTACAACCACCTCACTAACACCGACATCTGCCGCTGCTTGCAATAATATCGATGATTGCTGACGCAATACGGGAAAATCCAGATGACAATGGGTATCAATCAGTTCCGGCATTTACTTAAATTACTCTTACGCGGGGTCTCTTCACAATAGAATCAGGCTCGCAGCGGACGAAACACTTCGCGCAACATGGCTTCAGCTCTGGCAAGATCATCATGCAGGCGAGACCAGCTACGCAGACCCATCATCTGCATCTGCAGAAAGGTCGCCAGGGTATCAGGCTCGTAGCAAACGGCCAGCTCCCCCTGCGCATGTGCTCGATACAGCGCTGCAGCAAAGGCATGCTCCATACGCAATAACTGGCGGCGGGCATAGTCCAGTAACTCGGGTCGCTCATCATCAAGCTCAGCAACGGCGCGTGCCAGCATACAGACCCGGCTGGGTGCGCTATCAGCCTGAGCTATGACGGCCTGGTAGAAAAACTGCTCCAACGCTGACAGCGCCGATTCATGTTCATCCAGCAACCCCTGTAAACGCTGTTCGCCACGGGTGGCGTAACAATCCAGCGCTTCTCTGAACAGCCCCTCTTTACTACCAAACGTGGCGTAGAGGCTTCCTGGCCGTAGATCAACATGCTGCTGCAAGTCTCGCATGGACGTTGCGTGAAAACCCTTCTGCCAGAAAAGCTGCATCGATTTATTCACCACCTCGTGGCGTTGAAACTTTGCCGGGTTTGCCATAAGTGTTCTCCACAGACCGATAGCTATCCACAACGGCTGACGATTATCAGGACATCCAGCTACCGGTACAGCAACCAATAATCACCAGTTACTCACAGGTAGCATCAACCAATTAAGGCCAAAAATACCCACAGAGTGATGGCAAAATTATGCCTTGAACAATCGTTCATGTTCAAATACTGTAGGCACTATCCCCAGGAAGTCTTGCATTACAAATGTCGTGTAATAAATACCATTCAGCCTCCTCCACTCATCAGTAAAAGAAGCCATGAGTAAGAGAAGCCACTTGAGGCGAATGCTACCGCTGACACGTATTACCTACCGGCATCATAGAGGAGCAGACCATGAGCAACTTCAAACAGCACGATCTGAGCAGTGCACCGGCAGCCAGCAAACCACTACTGGAAAACTCGATCCGTGGTTTTGGCAGCATTCCAGGCCTGCATGCCGTAATGGCAGAATCCCCACAATTGCTGGAAGGCTACCAAGTACTGCATAAACTGTTCATGGAAACATCCTTTAACAAGGAAGAGCTGACCGTTGTCTGGCAGAGCATCAATGTGGAGCATCAATGTCACTATTGTGTGCCGGCTCACACACTGATTGCTGACATGATGAAGGTAGACCCTGCAATTACCCAGGCCCTGCGGGAGAAAACACCACTGGCAGATCCGAAGCTGGAAGCATTACGCGAGACAACACTGGCTATGATCCGTGGCCGGGGTGTAATTGATGAGGCACAACTGAACGCTTTCTATGCAGCCGGTTATGGTCAGCAGCAAGTACTGGAAATTATTCTGGGCATGGCACAGAAGGTTATGAGCAACTACACCAACCACGTAGCAGATACACCACTGGATGAACGTTTTAAAGCGTTCGCCTGACATATTGCTCCCCGACGCATACCCCCCACTCTGCACACAGAGCGGGGGCTATTATCCAGCACGGCCTGATATGCTATTCCCGACGCATCAGGCCACTTCTTCAGCAACAGCATTTGCTTCAGCAACAGCATTGATATTGTGGCTAACACTGCCAAAAGCAGTCAACAATGCCTGCAAGGTTGCAGCAGAGCTGTCTTCATCAATTGCCACCGCAGTACTACGCTGCTCACCAATCTGCACTGCCATGGCAGACAATGCACGGGCATCAGTACCCTGACTGATCGCATGCTGATCAAATTGCTGCACATCAATTGCTACTTTATAGCGCTGACTCAGTGCATCACAAAGTGCTTCCAGTACCCCCGCACCCATGCCCAGCAAGCGGTTACCGGCCACATCAAAACGCGCCTGAACCTGGTGTTCAGTGGTCTGTACTTCATAGCCCTGTAACTGCCAGGCCTCATCAACAGCGGTAAAGCTTGTCTCAAACAACTCTCGAATGGTGGCAGAAGACACCTCCAACCCTGAATCTTCAGCGGCTTTCTGTACTACCTGACTGACTTCAGCATGCATCCATTTCGGCAACTCAATACCAAAATCACGTTCCAGCACCAGTGCAACACCACCCTTGCCACTCTGACTATTGATACGTACAACCGCTTCATATTCACGACCAATATCACGCGGGTCAATTGGCAGATAAGCAACATCCCAGTGACTGTCCAGCTTGCCATGCTGCTCGTGATAGCTCATCGACTTACGAATAGCATCCTGATGGCTGCCAGAAAAAGCAGTATAGACCAGCTCACCGGCCCAGGGATGACGGGCCGACACCGGCAATTCGGTGCAATACTCGACAACCTCGATAATCTCGCAGATATCAGAAAAATCAAGCTGTGGATCAATCCCCTGGGAATACAGATTCATCCCCATAGTGACAATGTCCATATTGCCTGTACGCTCACCATTACCCAGCAAAGTACCTTCAATACGGTCAGCACCAGCCATCACACCCAGCTCTGCCGCAGCCACACCACAACCACGATCATTATGTGTATGCAGGCTGATAACAATGTGCTCACGCTGGGAAACATGACGGCAGAACCACTCTATCTGATCCGCAAAGACATTGGGCGTAGACATCTCTACTGTCGCTGGCAGATTGATAATAACCGGCTGACCTCTCTGTGGCTGCCATTCAGCGATGACGGCATCACAGACTTCAACAGCGTAATCCAGCTCGGTACCGGTAAAGCTTTCCGGAGAATACTGGAAGCCCCACTGTGTCTGTGGATAACGTGCTGCATAGTCACGCACCCAGCGCGCACCCTGTACCGCGATCTGCTTGATACCTTCACGATCACGCCCAAACACCTGCTCACGCTGTACTGTCGAGGTCGAGTTATATACATGCACGATGGCCTGCTTTGCATCCTCCAGCGCCTCATAGGTTCGGCTGATCAGGTCTTCACGGGCCTGGGTCAGTACTTGCAGGGTTACATCATCTGGCACACGGTTTTCTTCGATCAACTTACGTACAAAATCAAAGTCTGGTTGTGATGCAGACGGAAAACCCACTTCAATCTCTTTGAAGCCCAGTTTGACCAGCAACTCAAACATGCGAGTTTTCTGCTCGATATTCATCGGATTGATCAGCGCCTGATTTCCATCGCGTAGATCCACGCTGCACCACTGAGGCGCTGCGGTAATCTGCTGATCCGGCCAACAACGATCAATCAGGCGAATAGGCTGAAACGGGCGATATTTACGATGGTCAAACATGGCGCATGTCCTGTACGGGCGATGATTAATACGAGTAGTGGATAATTTACGAGCAATATTGGTAATGGCTAAAAGTCAGACTTTTCTGCGCTCGGCCAGGCCTGCCGTACCGGCCGGACGCAGAGGAAACATTCTTCTGGAATGCAGAACACCGCCCGATAGGCGGTAGAGACAGACCGGTAACGTACGCTTATGGCGCGTGCCCCAGTGCAGGCTGATTGGCCTGCACAGTTTAAAGTACTGCTCAGGATTCAGAAGGTCAGCCGCGCTAACCAACGAGGAAAATTATAGGGATATAGCCGCGCAATTACCGATCTACATCAGCAACTTCAAAACATATTGCGCAATAAAAACAGCAATATCTGGTATAATTGATATAAAAAATTGCGCAGCAGGAGAAGCAGGTGAAACCCTATCGTATGGATCGTTTTGATATAAAAATTCTGGAGCAACTACAACTTGATGGTGGTCTGTCTAATCAGCAACTGGCAGAACGGGTAGGGCTAACAGCTGCGCCATGTTCACGGCGAGTCAAAAATCTGGAAGAACAGGACATTATTCAGAAGCGGGTCGTACGGCTGAATGAACGCGCCCTGGAACTGAATCTGATTGTGATACTGCATATCAGCATGGATAAGCATATCCCGGAACGCTTTAAAGCGTTCGAGACAGAGATCGCAACCATCCCGGAAGTGCTGGAATGCTATCTGATTACGGGCCATGATGCGGACTATCAGCTCAAACTGGCCGTACCGGATATGGATCGCTATCACGACATACTGCTCGGCCAGATCACTCAGATCAAAGGGGTTTCCGGCGTAAAATCATCTTTCAGAATGCGCAAGGTAGTAGATAAAACGGCCCTGCCTCTGAACTATGCGCAACTCAGCAGCCAGCAATCAGATTAAACAAACGGAACACCGCTTCAGTTCAGCACAACACTTCAAGCTGTTCTATCAGTGACTGTGACAGTTCACAGTCATACTCTGACTGAAGCAATTGACGCGTCTGCTGGCAACTTTTCTCCAGTGATGTCAGTGAGTAACGCCACAATGGCAAAGCACATCTGTGCTCGTCAGGGAAAACCGGCTGCTGCATCAGTAATTGTGCCAATGCGGGTAATACATCACGCATCAACGGTCGAGCGATAGCCAGATAACGCTGATGCATACGTTCGTCAGTTTCGAAACTGCGCTCCAGCACCCGCACCAGCTCCGAGTAACAGCCATCAAACAACCGGGCCAACTGCTGTGCAGATTCGGGCCACTGCATAACACTGTCACTGGACACAAGCGGAATAGTTCGCGGTAATTCAGCACCCTGCCGCCCCAATGCCACCAACTCAGCAGGTATCAGCTGTTCATCAGGATCAATCTCACCAACCAGCTGGCGTAATACCTGATGTGCCTGTCTGAGATTAGTAACCATCGTCAGCGGATAATCTTCAACACCATACCCCATACCTGATGCCTGACGGTAACCCGGGGTGGTATTGAAAATGGTCTCACCCTGCAATTGTGCCTGTTCTTCAAGCACCACCAGACCATCTTCAATCAATTTGTAGAACTGGCCGACGGTTTCAATGACAGCACCGTCATCTGGCGTTTCAGCGCTTGAGCAGGTTGCCAGCAATGGCAGCAACGTACTGTAAAAATGCTGATCTGCAGCACCCAACGTCAGACAAACGGCTTCATCGCCCTGGCTGGCAGGAATTCGACTGGGATAAACCGGCGCATGGACACTGCTGAACTTAGGTACACCACCAACTGCCAGCAGCAAATTAGCCATCTGATAGACACGGGCCAATTTATGAAAGACCCGACCATGAATAAAACGGGCAGCCTTGCTATCCGGCTGGCAAATTGACCATAGCGCCGTCATACAGGGCGCAATGGCTGAAAATTCAAGGGTAATCGCTCCCTGAACCGTATGGTGCAATTCTTCCAATGTCTGCACCGGACGACTGTTACTGGCCAGAAGGTCATCCAGCCCGGGAGTCGGTAGCGACAGCTCTGTCATCGTGCTAATCCTTTTTCCACTGTACATCCAGCTGAAAGCCCTGCTAGCAGCAGTTACGCTGCAGCCAGACTGGCACTGCTCTGCTTTCAGCACATCGTCCCCAGTATACACCTCTAATATCGGAGAATTACCAGCAGAAAAGGCGCAAATATACACAAACTGTTTATTTTGCAACCGCATGACACTGTTATCGGTGGGAAACAGGTAGGGGACAGGCAAGCATCCGAACAATTACCGGACCAGTAACACCTGAACAGGCAAGGCCGGAAAAGAAAAAGCGGCAGGAACCAGAAAGCTCTCCACCGCTTACTGCATCAGGGGCAATCAGGAACGCTTCATTTCCTGATCGAACTGGAAACGCCGGGAGGTAACATAGGTTTCCATTTTCTGCAGCCGATGATCCAGCGTTTTCATACGCTGATGCAGTTCTTTTGCCTGCTGTCCCGGCGTATCGTTATAGGTGAATACAGCATCCTTGAGATTAGGCTGTCGCCGGTAAGCTCCGGGTTGTGCATCAAAAGATACCGTACGTTTTTTCAGCATGATGACCGCAACAAAATAGGTCAGTACCGCAAACATGCCGGTAATCGAAAACAGCATCAGCGCTACCAGCCGCACCAGCCAGATGGGCCAGCCGGTATTCTCGGCAATACCGCCACAAACACCGGCAATCCAGTTATTATCCGGGCTACGGTAAAGATTGATGTCGTAGCCGTTACGTTTACCTTCAAACATTATGACCTCCGTTGCGATTCACGACTGGCATCGTAACGACGCCAGTCGCTGTGCTGTGCATCAAGAATGGTCTCCAGCGTCTCGATACGATCTTCAAGTCTGTCGACCAGCGCCAGTGCCGCTTCCAGCTCCTGACGGTCTGCGGCCGATAATCCCTTCGACGCGCGCCCTTTGCTGAGATAGTGCAGCAGCAACCATAGCGGTGCTATCAGCCCCATAAAGATCACCGTCGGCACGAAAAAAAACACCAGTCCAGACATAGTTCAGTTACCTGTCAGTCAGAAGATTCAGTTAGAGGAATCCGTTTTTTTCATCTGCGCCCGCAATTTCGCCAGCGCATCATCTACCCGCTCATCACGGGCCAGCTGATCGATCTCGTCCGACAGATCTTTTGCACCCAGGTCAAAGGCTTCAACTTCACCTTCCAGGTTATCCATACGGCGCTCATAGGCCTCGAACTTATCGAATGCTTCATTCAGTTTATCGCGACTGAAGCGTTGGCGAATATCCAGACGGGAACGTGCTGTCTTTTCACGTACCACCAGAGCTTTCTGTTTGGCTTTGGCATCGTTGAGCTTACTCTGCAACTGACCAATTTCATCATTGAGTTCAGCAATGTGTGCGCTGACCGTTGCCAGCTCCTGCTCTGCCAGCGCCAGTGTTTCAGCCAGGCTGGCCTGTTCTGCCAGTGCAGCACGGGCCAGGTCTTCACGATCACGGCTCAACGCCAGACGTGCTTTATCTTCCCAGACCTGCACATCTTCACGCAGCTTTTCGATACGGCGCTCCAGGCCTTTGCGGTCGGCTATCACTCTGGCAGATGTGCTGCGTACCTCAACCAGAGTTTCTTCCATCTCCTGAATCATCATACGGATCATTTTCTGCGGGTCTTCAGCGCGGTCCAGCAGATCATTCAGATTGGCATTTACGATATCGCGAAAGCGGGAAAATATGCCCATGATTCAATCTCCAGTGTGTCGTTATCGTTGTTATAGTAATAGCGAACACTGTGCCAACTCTTCCATAATCAACATAACCAACTGTTTTATAAAGAAAAAACAATTTTTTTCATATTAAGACCACAGAATAAAACAAGTTAGATAAACTTATTTTTAATTCTCAAAGCCAAAGATAAGTCAATGAAACTAAATAAGACACTGATTGGTGAATCTCCTCAGCTGATGGATCTGATGGAGCGGCTATCGCGGCTTGCTACGCTGAATAAGCCAGTTCTGGTGCTGGGTGAACGGGGTACAGGCAAAGAGCTTATCGCCGAACGCATTCACTTTCTGTCACCACGCTGGGACCAGCCTTTCATCAAACTCAATTGTGCTGCTATGAGCGAAACTCTGCTGGAATCAGAGTTGTTCGGGCATGAAAAAGGCGCTTTTACCGGTGCAACAGCCCAGCATAAAGGTCGTTTTGAACGGGCTGATGGTGGCACCCTGTTTCTGGATGAGCTGGCTACCTGTTCTCAACGGGTACAGGAAAAACTACTGCGGGTAATTGAATACGGCGAGCTGGAACGACTGGGCGGCCAGCAGACATTACAGGTTGATGTGCGTCTGGTCGCCGCTACCAATGAAAATATAGCCACAATGGCTGAAACCGGAGCATTCCGGGCAGACCTGCTTGACCGGCTGGCATTTGATGTATTGCATCTGCCACCCTTGCGGTATCGGGAAGGCGATGTACAACTGCTGGCAGAACACTTTGCCATCGCCATGTGTATAGAACTACAACGACCTTTCTTTGCCGGGTTTACCCCGCATGCTCTGACGCAACTGGACAGCTACCACTGGCCCGGCAATATCCGAGAACTGAAAAACGTGGTGGAACGCAGCATCTATCGTAGCGAAGACCCGGAAGCAGAGATTGATCAGATCATTCTGAATCCGTTTACTCCCCCCTGGCAGATGATGAACATCCCCAGCTCACCAACCCACAGACAAATGTCTGACAAACCGAATATGCCTGCGACAGAACAAACAGAGGAACCGCCACAACCAGGCCAGGCGACATTCGCTACAAAGCCTGCAAGCAAAGGCAGTCTGGCCGCACAGGTCGCCAGACTGGAACAACTACTGATTATTGAAGCGCTACAACGCCATCACTACAATCAGCGTGACAGCGCTGAAGCACTGGGGCTGAGCTACCATCAGCTACGGGCGCAGCTGAAAAAACATGGCATGTTGCCATTACGTCGCTGGCGTATGGCACAGCCACAGTAAACAGGGTGCTCAGATTACAGAAAATATCAGCTGACCGGATCGCCTTCCAACGCAAAAATCTGGTCCAGCCGTGACACCTCCAGCACCTTACGAGCCTGCTCGCTACAGTTACAGATACAGAACTGAATATCACTCGCAGCCCCCACGGCATCGTTTAGTCCACCGTAGATGGAAATAAACTGCGACAACATACTGGTATCAATAAATTTCAGCTCAGCAATATTCAGCGTCACTCGCTCTACTCCCGTCATGACACTTTCACATTCACGGATCAGCGTCTGCACCTCAAAAAATTTGAACCGCTCAGAAAACACCAGCTCTAGCGCTGCACCATCTTCAGACAGGTTACGCTCAATCATTACCTGATTCTCTCCCATGGCTGATTTATACAAAGGCTTATACACAAAGGCTCACTCAGATTTCGAGCCCATCATGCCACCAAACCAGTAACTGAGAATCTGACCTACACCTGCTGTCAGTACACCAATCAGAATCTGAATCTGATCCATAAAAGAGTTTTCGCCTTTTTTCATATTCAGACTGTCATTTGCTTCGATGTAAATAACCGCCGCCAGAATCGCAAAATAGGCGGCCAGAAAAACCACACTCATCAATAACTGAGGACCATAACGGTCACGCTGTTTATAACGCGGCTGGTCAGGTGACGATGTACCCGGCAATTGCACCGTTACAGTCTTGTCATCCGGCACTCTCAGCGCTTCTTCAGTCAGCCCCAATCCTTTGATCTCCTGCTGGAATTCCTGTTCCAGCTTACGAACGGTCTGCATCACACGGGTATCATGCAGCCACTCCTGCTGTTGCAGCGGCTGACGAATATCCACATCGACCTCTGCTGTTTTCAACCCTTCCAGCAGAAACCTCTGCGCCATAGTGGCGCATGGGCCATCCAGCGCCATTGCCAAGGTTGGCGCAACCTGACCAAAAAGGTGTGTATTAGCATCCATTGCTGTCATCTGGTACTCCCTGTCGTCTAGCATTCCTGAGTGTGTATAAAAGCCGGTCAGATACAGTAGCTGAACCGGCTTCCAGCCTATCGCAAAAACCGCATGGATAAAGCGCCATCAACGGCAAAATAGACCAAGGTCGAGCAGGCAGGCGCCAGAAACAGCAGAGCCAGCATAATACTGGCTCTGCGAGAAGGATTAACCGGGTGATGTCAGTTGCTATCTCTGCCCACCACTTCAAGACGATCAACTTTCTGGTAACCCCGTGACAACTTACTGCCACGGCGGCCCCGTTCACCGATATAAGCCTCCAGATCAGCCCCTTTCAGCGTCTGATGACGCTTGCCAGCATGTATTATCAGGCTGTCCTGACGACTCAACGCCACCATATGAACCATCAGCTCCTCACCCGCAGCAGCACGGGCGGTCGGGATATTGATCATCTTGTTACCTTTGCCCCGCGCCAATTGTGGTAACTCTGACTGCGGGAACAACAGCATACGCCCTTCATTGGTAACCACAGCAATCAGCGCATCCTGCTCCTCAGCTAACATTACCGGCGCCATCAGCTGCGCACCTTTGGGCAGCGTCAGCGCAGCTTTGCCATTTTTGGTCTTACTGGTCAGATCAGCGATTTTCGCCACAAAACCATAACCGGCATCGGATGCCAGCAGCACCTGGTCACTGTCAAGGCCATTAAACGCCGCATCCACAGTAGCCCCTTTTGGCAACGACACTTTACCGGTAATCGGCTCACCTTGGCCCCGTGCAGATGGCAAGGTATGCGTGTCCACAGTATAGCTACGACCAGTGCTATCAAGCAGCAGGGTGGGCTGATTCATACGTCCGTGACAAGCCAGTTTGAACTCATCACCGGATTTATAGCTCAGCCCCAGCGGGTCAATATCATGGCCTTTCGCCGCCCGCGCCC
This sequence comes from Marinobacterium sp., assembly GCA_025800125.1. Lineage (GTDB taxonomy): Bacteria > Pseudomonadota > Gammaproteobacteria > Pseudomonadales > Balneatricaceae > Marinobacterium_C. The sequence continues at coordinate 26,602 of JAOXSF010000035.1, read as the reverse complement.
AGCCCTGTTTTGACAGTATAATCGTTACCGGGTCAGCGCTGAGCAGGTCTTTTTCGCTGAATGCTTGTGCTTCTTCACGCTCTACAATGGGTGAGCGGCGCGCATCGCCATGCTCTTCAGCAGCCTGCTCAATCTCTTCTCTGATCAGCTGGCGCATCTTCGCATCACTGCCCAGTACCGCTTCCAGCTGCTTACGCTCTGCTGTCAACTCATCCTGCTCCGCCTTGATCCTGAATTCTTCCAGCCTGGCAAGGTGGCGCAATTTGAGGTCAAGAATGGCGTTGGCTTGCAGATCACTGACATTGAAGCGTGTCATCATCACTGCTTTTGGCTCATCTTCATTGCGGATAATCTCGATCACCTCATCAATATTGAGGTAGGCCTTCATCAGGCCTTCAAGAATATGCAGACGCTCCAGCACTTTTTCCAGCCGGTGGTTCAGACGGCGAGTTACCACCTGGGTACGCCAGCCAAGCCATTCAGTCAGAATCTGATGCAGATTCTTTACCTGCGGACGCCCATCAACACCGATCATATTGAGATTGACTCGATAGGTGCGTTCCAGATCCGTGGAAGCAAACAGATGACGCATCAGCTCATCGGCATCTTTACCACGCTTGAGCGCAACCACCAACCGGGTAGGGTTTTCGTGATCTGACTCATCACGCAGATCCGTCACCATCGGTAGCTTCTTCGCCTGCATCTGCTGGGCAATCTGCTCCAGCACCCGGTTACCGGACACCTGGTGCGGCAGCGCGGTAATCACCACTTCACCACCTTCACTGTGATATACCGCCCTCATCCGCAACGAGCCTTTACCGGTCTCGTACAGCTTACGCAGCTCTTTTCGCGGCGTAACGATCTCCGCTTCTGTGGGCATATCCGGGCCCTGTACCAGCTCGGTCAGTTCAGCCAGGGTTGTCTGTGGCTGTTCCAGCAAGCGCACACAGGCACTGGCCACTTCACGCAGGTTATGGGGCGGAATATCTGTTGCCATACCCACGGCAATGCCAGTACCGCCATTAAGCAGCACATTCGGCAACCGGGCTGGCAGCACTTCCGGCTCATTCAACGAGCCATCAAAGTTGGGCACCCAGTCCACCGTACCCTGGCCGACTTCCGCCAGCAGCACCTCGGCATAGCGTGCCAGTCGGGATTCGGTGTAACGCATCGCTGCGAAGGATTTAGGGTCATCCGGCGATCCCCAGTTACCCTGGCCATCCACCAGCGGATAGCGGTAACTGAACGGCTGTGCCATCAGCACCATCGCCTCATAGCAGGCTGAATCACCATGCGGGTGGAACTTACCCAGCACATCACCGACGGTACGGGCTGATTTCTTATGCTTGGCCGTTGCTTTCAGGCCCAGCTCGGACATTGCATACACAATGCGACGCTGTACCGGCTTCATGCCATCACCGATGTGTGGCAGCGCCCGGTCGAGAATCACATACATGGAATAATCCAGATACGCTTTCTCGGTAAAGTCACGCAGGGAGATACGTTCAGTACCGCCCTGGAAGGTGGTTTCTACACTCATGTAAATTCCAGAATTCTGTAACGGAATACCAGGCTCAGATCACTTCAGCCAGATCGCCTTTATCTTCCAGCCAGCTTTTGCGGTCACCAGAGCGCTTTTTAGCCAGCAACATGTCCATGGTTTCAGCAGTACCGTCACCCGGCTCTACCGTCATCTGCACCAGACGACGGGTATCAGGGGCCATAGTGGTTTCACGCAGCTGGGAAGGGTTCATCTCACCCAGACCCTTGAAGCGCTGTACGCCGATACGGGCATTTTTACGCTCGCTCTGAATACGGTTGATAATGCTGTCTTTCTCGGCGTCATCCAGCGCGTAGTGAACCTCTTTGGCGACATCTATACGGTACAGCGGCGGCATCGCCACATAGACATGACCAGCAGCCACCAGCGGTTTGAAGTGACGCACAAATAACGCACACAGCAGGGTGGCGATATGCAGACCATCAGAGTCAGCATCAGCCAGAATGCAGATTTTGCCGTAACGCAGGCCATTCAGGTTATCAGAGCCCGGTTCGACACCAATGGCAACCGAAATATCATGTACTTCCTGCGAAGCCAGCACCTGCCCGGCATCTACTTCCCAGGTGTTGAGGATCTTGCCGCGCAGTGGCATGATCGCCTGAAATTCACGCTCACGGGCCTGTTTGGCTGACCCCCCAGCAGAGTCACCCTCAACCAGGAACAGCTCACCCTGCATCGCATCACCACCGGTACAGTCCGCCAGCTTACCAGGCAGCGCCGGGCCTGCACTGACTTTTTTGCGTACCACTTTTTTACTGGAACGCAGACGACGCTGTGCATTACTGATCACCAGTTCTGCCAGCTGTTCACCTTCGTCCACATGGCGGTTCAGCCAGAGACTGAAAGCGTCCTTGATAGCGCCAGAGATAAACCCGGCAATCTGACGGGAGCTGAGACGCTCCTTGGTCTGACCAGCAAACTGCGGGTCCTGCATTTTGGCAGACAGTACATAACTGCAACGATCCCAGACATCATCGGCAGTCAGTTTGACGCCCCGAGGTAACAGATTACGGAACTCACAGAATTCACGCATTGCTTCCAGCAAGCCGGTACGCAGACCATTAACATGAGTACCGCCCTGGGCGGTCGGGATCAGGTTAACGTAGCTTTCGCTGGTCTGATCACCACCCTGGGGCAACCACTGCACCGCCCATTCCAGCGCTTCGGTTTCAGTACTATGGACACCGGCAAATGGCTCAGCGGGCAGCACTTCAAAGCCCTGGGTGTTACTTTGCAGGTAAGCGGTCAGACCATCTTCGTAGTACCACTCTTCCTTCTCAACTTTCGCACCACTACGATCTGCAAAGGTAACTTTCAGGCCCGGACATAGCACCGCTTTGGCACGCAGCATGTGCTTCAGGCGACTGATGCTGTACTTTGGCGAATCAAAGTACTGAGAGTCAGCCAGGAAACGTACCATCGTGCCGGTTTTACGCTTGCCGCAACTACCGACCACTTCCAGTTCGGATACCTTTTCGCCGTCAGCAAACACAATACTGTGTACCTGACCCTCACGCCATACCTGTACTTCCAGCAGTTTGGACAGTGCATTCACCACCGACACACCAACCCCGTGCAGGCCACCGGAGAAGTTATAGTTGTCGTTATTGAACTTGCCACCGGCATGCAGGCGGGTGAGGATCAGTTCAACACCGCTGACACCCTGCTCCGGGTGAATATCCACCGGCATACCACGGCCATCGTCGCTGACACTGAGGTAGTTACCTTTTTCCAGTACCACATCAATACGGCTGGCATACCCGGCCAGAGCTTCATCGACCGAGTTGTCGATAACTTCCTGTGCCAGATGGTTAGGACGATCTGTTTCGGTGTACATACCAGGACGGCGTTTTACCGGATCCAGACCGCTGAGAACTTCAATCGAGTCGGCTTTATACTGGCCCATTTTTTACTGTTTTCCTCAACTGCTCTGTGGCGACGCGACAGGCGTTTCTTCAGGCAGGTCGATCCGTCCCCCGGCAAACGCCACGATGGACGGAATCAGATTTTCAAACTGTTCAAAGCCATGGCTACCGCCAGGCTGGACAAACTTTGTACAGGCAGCGTACTTCGTCACCCCATCCATATAATCCAGTGTCTCATCGGCAGTCTGGGTCAACAGAAGATAGGCTTCAGGGCGCAGAATACGCTCGCAGTCCAATGCGATCAGCTGCTCCAGGTGGTCACGGGTCAGGGTATATTTTTCATGGGTATAGAGGTTTTCACTCTCCCCCAGCCAGTCTTCCAGCAAGCGGTAAGGGGTTACCGCCGGGTTGACCAGTACTGTCCGTACATGGAAATAACGCTCGGTCAGCCAGGTACTGTAATAGCCCCCCAGAGAACTGCCAACCAGCACAATGGGACGGTCACTGTGCTGTCTGATCAGTGCATCCAGTGTCTCCATCGCCTGAGCTGGCCAATGGCTCAGTTCCGGTACCCGGTACTGATCTGCCATGCCCCATTCCGCCAGAAATTCACCCAGCAGACGGGCTTTGATGGAATCAGGTGAGCTGTTAAAGCCATGAACGTAGACAAAAAGTGTTTTTTTCATTCGGTATTTCTCCCTGCTCCCGGGATGTTACCGGAACAATAATACAGACCATAACCCGTACCGTCAGCCTTATAACTGTTTATTTATACAGTTTAATATACGGACGCAAGTACACTCTGCACCACAGACAGCGCCCATGTCAGCACTGCAATTAAATGGAAAGCCCCTTTAGGAAAAAGCCACTCAAAAGGGAAAAGCCACTCAACCTGATACCAGACGCACCACACCGGTTTCAATATCCGCCTGATGACCTGCGACCGTTGACAGCTTTAACCAGCGCAATGCCGGGCCGGTAAAGCCCGGACGCTGATCAATGGCAAACTCGGCTTGTTGTGGCAGAAACTGGGGCGCTATGGATGGCGTTCCCATCACCTGAACGCCCTGATAATGCGTATCCAGCTGATGATGTATATGGCCATGCAGTACCGCTTTCACCTGTGAAAAACCAGCCAGCAGATGCCAGAATGATCGGTGATTGCTGAGCATAATCGGGTCCTGCCAGCCACTGCCGGTCGCTACCGGATTATGGTGCAGCACAACCAGTGCTGGTGAAGGGTCAGCCACTAACTGTTGCTGCAAGCGTGTCAGCTCAGCGGTTGCCACTGCACCGCTGCCACGGCCATCAGCCTCAGCGGTGGAATCCAGCAACAGAATTTGCCAGCCTGCCAGGATCAGTTTTTGCTGCCACAATGGCCCTTGCAAATGTACCACCGGGTCATGATTTCCTGGCAGCCAGGCACAATTTTTTGCTACACCTCTTACCTGTTCAGCCAGCCAGTCATAAACCTCAGCACCAGCATGGTGAGTCAGATCACCCGTTAACAACAACAGATCAGGTTGCCCGTAGCGGCGTTTAATCTCATCCAGTACCTGCTGTAAGCGACGAGCAATACTGACACCCCGATACAATGCCTGCGGCATTTCCGGCAGATGAAGGTCGGTAATCTGAATAATCAGAGCATCAGAAGGCATATCAGCGGGCATAGACGGGCTCAATCAGATGGCCATGGCTGAGACAGTGGCCCAGCCACTCGGCCAGATAGTCATTAAGCTGGGCTTTCTCATCCGGCTGATGCATCAGCGGGTTGGGATAGGGGTAGACACCCGCCATCTGACGGCGACGCACACAAACTACCTCAGCCATACCAGCATCATGGTAAAGACGCACCAGCAGGGCCGGTGCCTGTAACCAGCGTGAATCATGCTCATGCTGCTGCGAAATTTCCACCGTGCTGGTATAAGCAAAACGCTCGTCAACCCTCAGCGTGACCCGTACACTGTGCTCCTGCACACTGACCTGAAACGCCCGCTCATCACAGTCATCGAAATCAGGCATCAGACGCAGAAGTCGCATGTAATTACTTTCACACTGTGCCATCTGACGGGTCAGATCAGGCACATACTTCGATTTCATCCGGGCCCTCCCAATGCTGTTTCAGTCGATCATGATGCAGCTGCAACCATTGCAGCGTGATAATGGTAGCGGCATTATCGATCAGCCCCTGCGCTACCATTTCAAATGCCTGCTGTACTGGTAGGCAATGCACCTGGATGTCCTCGCCTTCATCTGCCAGACCATGGATTCCTCCCAGCGTACTAGCATCAACGGGGGCACAATACAGCCAGACATATTCGTGGCTGCCACCGGGGCTGCTCATATAGCGGGTGATCGGCATCAATTCACCCAGTGTAGCACCCGCTTCTTCTTCCGCCTCGCGGCGGGCAACCTGCTCAGGTTGTTCAGACGGCTCCATAACACCAGCCACCAGTTCCAGTGACCAGGGACTGTGTGGATGGTCTATGGCACCAGGGCGAAACTGCTCCACCAGCACCACCTGATCGCGGTCCGGGTCAAACAGCAGTACCCCCACCGCGTCATCGCGCCAGAACAGCTCTCGTTCAACACTGACAGTTCCACCTGAAAAGGTCCGATGCGTCACGCTCAATCGCTTCAGGCTGAAAAACCCCTGGTAGAGTGGTGTCTCTGCCGTAACCTCGACATCATCGCGAGTAAACGCGGGTGTCCATCTGTCTGCCATCTCTGATTCTCCCGTCTGATCACACAACTGCCCCAGCAGCTGCCAGAATGGCGGCCACTATAACATGCTGCCGCAAGCAGGTTTCCTGCCCTGGCTGGCTTTATTTTTTAGCCATATATAGCTAAATTAAATAAGCTTATTTCTGATTGAAATATAAAGTCTGGCCCTTCTTATATGAATGCTATCACCCCACCACTACTACGCTGGTTGCGTAACTACAACCGTGAAATGCTGCTGGGTGACCTGCTGGCGGGCATTATCGTGGCCATCATGCTGGTTCCCCAAGGGATGGCTTACAGTCTGCTGGCCGGATTACCACCACGGTATGGACTGTACGCAGCTATTCTGCCGCTACTGGTCTATGCGCTGCTCGGCTCCAGCCGGTCACTGGCCGTTGGCCCTGTTGCGATAGCCTCACTGATGACTGCCACCACCATCGCGCCCTTTACTACCAGTGGCGAAGAGTACGCCGCCATCAATGCAGCCGTACATCTGTCGTTACTGGTTGGTCTGAATATGCTGGCACTGCGATTGCTGCGGCTGGGCTCCATCGTCAACTTTATCAGTCACCCGGTGATCGCCGGTTTTACCAGCGCCGCAGCGGTAATGATCATTCTTAGCCAGCTGAAGCACCTGCTGGCACTGGATGTTCCTCGCCAGCTACACCCTGACCAGCAACTCTGGCACCTGCTGACCCAGCTGCAACAGACCCATCTGCCAACCCTTCTACTGGGTATGACGGCTATGACACTGCTCTGGTTCAGCAAAGCTCATCTGACCTCATTGCTACAAAGGTTCACCATCATCCGTATGCCACTACCCGACTGGCTACCAGCATTACTGGGCCGGGCCGGGCCACTGTATGCCATTGCTCTGACAACCTGTGCGGTCTGGCTGCTTGAACTGGCAGGCCCGGTCGCCATTGTAGGTGAGATTCCCGCCGGGCTACCCGAGCTGGGCGCGATTCAGTTTGAAGTGGCGTTACTGCAACAGTTATGGCTACCTGCACTGCTGATTGCCCTGGTCGGGTTTCTGGAAAGCGTATCAGTGGGCACTGCACTGGCCAGCCGCCGTCGCGAGCGGGTTGACCCCAATCAGGAGCTGATTGCACTGGGCAGCGCGAACCTCGCGGCGGCCGTCAGCGGCACTTTCCCGGTGGCGGGCGGCTTTGGCCGCTCGATGGTCAACGACAGTGCAGGCGCACAGACCACCATCGCTTCGCTGGTTTCAGCGCTGGTACTGATGCTGGTTGTCACCGCCCTGACACCGCTGTTCTATTACCTGCCAATGGCAACGCTGGCAGCGGTTATCATCATGGCGGTGTTACCACTGATTGATCTGAACGCACTGGTGACTATCTGGCGTTTTAACCGGGCTGACGGCCTGACGCTGCTGACAACCTTTGTGCTGGTGCTGATGCTGGGGGTTGAAACGGGTATTCTGGCGGGTATCGGCTTATCTGTTGCACTGCTGCTATACCGTACCAGCCAGCCGCATATCGCAATTGTTGGACGGGTAGGTAATTCTGAGCATTTCCGCAATGAACAGCGTCATAACGTGAACACCGAGCAGCACATACTGGCCATACGTATCGATGAAAGCCTGTATTTTGCCAACAGCCGCTACGTTGAAGACAGCATTTTGCAAAGTTGCAGTATCCGTCCGGATTGTCGCCATGTTGTACTGATATTCAATGCGGTCAATTTTCTTGATGGCAGCGCACTGGAAACGTTGGAGAATCTGGTGGTACACCTGCGTAATCGAGGCTGCACCCTGCACCTTGCCGAAGTAAAGGGCCCGGTACAGGATCAACTGGCCCGTAGCGATCTGCTACAGCATCTGGCACCAGGCCAGATATTTTTTACCACCGATGAAGCCATGAAAGCCCTGGCGCCAGACAGTGCCGGGGCCACCCGCAGCCGGAGATAAGCAACGCATAAACCCGTTCAGTTCAGCTGGTCGGGTTGATATGTCAACTCCATCTCCGATGCAAGCGTGTCCATGCTCATATCAGCTGAAGCTGCCGTTTCTGTGCCGGACACTCTGGCTGACCGGGGTTGCTGACTTTCCTGGCCAGGATAACCAATCCGGCGGCGACTGGAAACAAACAGCGCACTGCCGGGCAGTTTTTTCGCTTCTTTTTTAGCCATCGCGGCCAGTTCAGCAACTTCATGATGGCTGGTACACTTGTATGGATCAGGATGCACAATACCGATTGCCAGCCCCAGCATCGGGAAGAAGGTAGGCTCACCTGCCCGGTCACTGGCCCAGATCCCTCCCTGCTGCAAGTCCCGTGGGGTATAGAAACTGCGTACCTGTTCATCAAAGCGGGTCAGAACCTGCTCACAGATGTCGCGCCACTCAGGATGACGGAAGATCACCACAAAATCGTCCCCGCCCACATGGCCAACAAAGTTCTCACTGCTGTCACAGAATCGTACCAGCAGATCACCCAGTAATCTGATCACCTGATCGCCTTTGGAATAACCGTAACAATCGTTAAACGGCTTGAAGTTATTCAGGTCAAAATATGCCACTCTGAAGTCCGCCGTCTGCTGCAATAACAGATCAATCTCATTCTGAATCGGCACATTACCAGGCAATAATGTCAACGGGTTGGAGTAGCGGGCATTTTTGATTTTCAGTTCAGTAATACGCTTGAGCAGATCTTTTACACTGCCCATACCCAGGTAACAGCCATCCTGGGTGATCACAATATCCTGCTGCAACGAAAAGTCGTCCTGGTCAGTCACCAGCCGGGATACCTGCTCCAGTGTCACCTCAGACTCAACCACCAGCGCCTGCTGGCTGAGCAGTTTACGCACCGGTTTGTTCTCATAGAGAGCACGGCCATACTGGGCAGAGAATACTTCCAGCAGGTCAGCCTTGCGTACCACCCCGATTGGCCGACCATCCTGTAGCACCGGAATTGCGGTCAGTTCAGGGTGTTTTCGGAACAGGTCATCTACATAGCCAATACGATCATCCAGCGCCACGGCCGAAGCCGGACGTAACAGCGAGAACGCCGTTTCACCGATTTCTGCCTGACGACGATTACGAGCCCGCTTGTACTCGCTGGTCACAATATCGCGGGCGCAGGCTTGTGGCACGGGTTCTGGCCGCCCCAGCAGGTAACCCTGTCCAAGCCAGACTCCCAGCTTCTGCAAGGTACGTAGCTCCTCAATCCGCTCAATACCTTCGGCAATTACCTTACAACGCATGCTGTGACCAATATTACAAACGGAACGCACCAGCTCCCGCTTAACCGGATCGCGGTCAATATTGGCAATAAAGTGCTTATCAATTTTGACGTATTCCGGCGTCAGCTGAGACCACAGTTTCAGGCCGGAATAGCCACTGCCCAGATCATCCACCGCCACATCAAAACCCATCTGACGGTAATGTTCCACCGCTGCCCGGCTCAGACCCTGATGATCAAACGGGTCTTCCTCGGACAGCTCAATCACCACCCGCTCCAGCTCTATACCATGCTTTGCCAGTAACTCTGCCGTATAACCATGCTGATGCTCGGCGCTCTGCAACGATGAGGCACTGATATTCAGGAATAATTTGCCTGCCAGGTGGAGTTCTGCAAAACGTTCGATAGAGCGCTTACGGCACAGCAGCTCCAGCTCCAGCATCCGGTTACAGGCAATCGCGGTATTAAAAAGTGCATCAGGAAACTGCAATGCACAGCCTGCCGGACCACGAATCAGTGCTTCATGGCCGATCACCTCGCCATGATGCAGGTCGATAATCGGCTGAAAGTGGGGCTCCAGAAGCTCGTCACGTATCAACTCCTGCAGGCGCGCCTGTAATGGGTGCAAAGCGTTGAGTGTAGATGATTCCATGCTGGCCTCTGACTGAACCGGGTGGACTGAACCCGATAACTGGGTGGACTGAACCAGATAAATCGCCAGGCCCAGATAAATAGTCAGGCCAAGGTTAGGCAGCAGCGATGACAGTCAGATGACAACCGGACAGGCGATGATGCAGATCAGGCCTCCCTGCCCAATCTTCAGTAACGGCTGGCGCTTGTGTAGCGGCCAGCGTTTCAATAACAGTTCAATGACTGACAGGTTGCCAGTGATGCTCAGCCAGTAATGTCTCCAGCTCATTAAATGGCACAGGGCGAGCCAGCAGATAACCCTGTCCGGTATCACAGTGATGCTGGCGCAGAAAGCTGAGCTGTTCTGGCGTCTCAATCCCTTCAGCAACCACGCCCAGCCCCAGTTTGTGTGCCATGGCGATCACCGCTGCGGTAATTTCCATATCATTACGATCATGGGGAATATCACGCACAAAAGAGGAATCAACCTTAAGCTGATGCACAGGCAGCTTTTTGAGATAACTCAGTGACGAGTAACCACTACCAAAGTCATCAATAGCCAGCTGAACACCCAGCTCACGCAATGATTGCAGAATTTTCAGAACTCGCTCTTCATCATCCATCACCATGGATTCGGTGATTTCCAGCTCCAGACACTCCGGCGGCAGGCCACTCTGCTCGAGTGAGGTGCGGATATGGGTCAACAGATTCGGATCACGGAACTGACGCAATGAAAGGTTAACAGCCACCAGCAACTGACGATCAGGGCTCTGCAACGGTGCCATCTGGCGACAGGCTTCGCTGATCACCCACTCACCCAGCGGTACAATCAGACCCAGTTCTTCCGCCATCTGAATAAACTCGCCAGGCGCCACCCAGCCCCGCTGGGGATGCTGCCAGCGCACCAGTGCTTCTACCCCGACCAGCCGTACTTCATCTTCCAGTGCCCACTGTGGCTGATAGTGCAGCTCGAACTGACCTTCTTCCAGCCCGCGTCGCATCTCTTTTTCAAACAGAATGCGGCGCATCACTTCATCGTTCATCTCATCGGTGAAGAACTGGAAGTTATTGCGCCCCTGATGCTTGGCCCGGTACATGGCCAGGTCAGCATTTTTCATCAGCTGCGCTGCATCACGGCCATCTTCGGGTGCCACAGTAATGCCAACGCTGGCGGTTACAATGACACTCTGACCCAGTAACTGGTAGGGCTCAACCAGCCGCTCGATCAGTTTGTGTGCAACACGGGTAAGGCCGTCGCGGTGAGACTCCGGCAATAGCACCACAAATTCATCTCCACCCAGACGAGCGATAATGTCAGAACCACGCAGGGTTTCCCGCAGCCGCTCTGCCACCTGCTGCAACAGCATATCGCCAACATCATGGCCCAGGCCATCATTAATCTGCTTGAAGTTATCCAGATCAAGGTAGAGCATGCCAAGCCCACTGCCCTGACGTTGCACCTTGCGTAGTTCAAGGTCCAGCTGTTCTCGAAACAGCCGCCGGTTGCCAAGTTTTGTCAGCGGGTCATAGAACGCCAGCCGTTCAATCTGCACCTGAGTCTCTTTCTGGCGACTTATATCTTCACTGATACTGACGTAGTGAGTAATTTCCCCCAGCTCATTGGTAATCGGCGAAATTGACAGCGATGCCCAGTAGTTAGCGCCGTCACGGGTGGCGTTGATCAGTTCACCGTGCCAGTCCTCGCCGGCACTGATCGCCTGCCACATCTGCTCATAAATATGCGGGTCGCTCTCACCACTACTGAGCAATTTGGGATTACGCCCCATCACCTCTTCCGCACTGTAACCGGTGACTTCAACAAACTCTTCATTGACGTATTCAATGGCACCGCGGGCATCGGTAATCAATACCATACTCGGGCTTTGCTCAACCGCCCGGTACAGTTTCTGCAACATGGCTTCACTCTGCTGACGTTCCAGCGCCAGTCCGGTTAGCTGCGCTGCGGTACGAATCAGGTCCAGATGAACGGAATCGGGTTCCCAGGGGGCCGGGTAATAGATGGCAAAGGTGCCCACTACCTCGCCATGATTACCAAAAATCGGTTGAGACCAGCAGGCAGCAACACCAGCCTGTTGTGCCAGTTGACGAAAATTCTGCCAGTAGGGGTGTGTCTGTATACTGGAAACGATGGTCAGCTCACCGGTTGCAGCTGCATGGCCACATGAACCTACCTCTTCACCAATTTCCAGCCCATCAATAGCCTCGTTGTACCAGCCAGGCAAGCCTGGTGATGCTCCCACCTGAAGGTGACGGCGATCTCGGTCAAGTAGCAGAATGGAGCAGGTCAGGTCTGGTACAAGCTCTTCAATCTGCTGCACAATGGCGTGCAATACAATATCCTGAGCCTCACCACGCAGCACCTGATCAAGCACATTCGTCTGCAGACGCAACAGCATCTCATCATGCTTCTGGCGGGTAATATCGCGGGAAATTGACAGTACGGTATCGGCTTCGCCTTCACTGCCGTGGATAGGGATCTTCTGACTTTCCAGTAACACCGGACGGCCATCATAATGGCTGAGCCACTGTTCAGTGTGCTGTTGATAACGGCTGCTGAGTACCTGTGAGTCCTGAGTATCCATCAGACTGGCACTGCGTAGTGGCGGTGGGCTACCGGAGCAAATCTGCTCGACCGTCAGCCCGGCAAAGGTAGCAAACGCGCGATTACACTCCAGATAACGGCCCGAGGCATCACGCACGTAGATAAGATCAGGCACATTATCCAGCAATGCCCGCAGCCGCTTCAGGCGCCGACGCTGACGCTGACGCTGTTTACGCATACGTGCCAGCTGGCGTGACAGCCGCACAATCACGAATAGCGCCAGTAACAGCAACGACGTCAGCACAACGATGGTTGTCAGCACGAACTTTCTCTCCTGGCAGGCCTCTGCGACCTGCACTCCTGTCAGACCTTCATGGTCTGTACGACTGACTGTCAGGGTTGGCATGCGTTTGGATAGATAGCGCAACCGTGATAGCCCGTACAACCTTGATGACATACACAATGCTGCGAACCCGTACCGGACAGTCTTGTCTGCCCGGGTACTGTACAGCCTGCTCAGTCCTGTCCGGCTGCGAACTGCTGCAGTGTCCGGATTTCCTCGGGCCACAGAGTATCGTCGATGGTTTCCAGTACCAGTGGAACCCCGCGAAAACGTGCATCCTGCATCAGATAGCGAAATAGCGGCCAGCCAATTTCGCCCTGCCCCAGGCTGTGGTGGCGATCCAGTCGCGTTCCAAGGGCAGCTTTGGAGTCATTCAGGTGCATACCGCACAAGTAATCAAACCCGACGATACGCTCAAATTCAGCGAACACAGCCGCACACTCTGCGGCGGTATTCAGCGCATAGCCAGCAGCATACAGATGGCAGGTATCAAGACAGACTCCCACCCGGCTGCGGTCTTCAACCTGTGCAATAATCTGCGCCAGCTGTTCAAAGCTGTACCCAAGATTACTACCCTGACCGGCGGTATTTTCCAGCACCGCGGTCACCCCTTCGGTCTGGCGCAGTGCCTGGTTAATGCTGTCTGCGATCAGTTCAATACACTGTGCTTCACTGATTTTACGCAGATGGCTGCCAGGATGGAGGTTGAGATAGCAGAGCCCCAGCTGCTGACAGCGCTGCATTTCATCCAGAAAAGCAGCCTGCGATTTTGCCCGAGCTTCAGGCTCAGGGTGCCCCAGATTAATCAGATAACTGTCATGGGGCAGAATCTGTTGCGCACTAAAACCGTGCTTCTGGCAATTGTCCCGAAAACGGGCGACGGTATCAGCATCAAGCGGTTTAGCGGCCCAGCGACGCTGATTCTTAGTAAAAAGTGCAAACGCGGTGGCACCAATACGGGCGGCATTGAGCGGTGCATTGTGCACACCCCCTGCAGCACTGACATGGGCACCGACAAAATACGGCGTCATCTGATGCACTCCTGTTCGTTACAACGTCACCCGGCCAGAACCCGGTATTTACAGCTTGCAGGCACCGCCCAGACAGTCATCAAAGTCCATGGACTCCAGCTCTTCACGCTCTGCATGTGCCTGTTTCAGACGCCCCAGCAATTCACCGGCCAGACCATCCTGTTCGGTAACAGCAGCCTTCTCGAAAACGCTCAGCAGGGCTTTCATTTCGTCCAGGGTAAAGTCATTCATCGGGTGCTTCTCCAGCCAGATTAATTCAGGGCGGCAAGTCTATAGAGGCACCGCCGCCCAGGCAACCACTCAACGTCTATTTTTTATACAACCGTTCATTAACAGCAGATTACCTGAACGTAGATGACATAAACGTGGGCGTTTTCAGCAAAGAGCTCCTGAGAACAAGGCGCTACTCAGAGCGGTAACAAGTGTTCAACCATCAGCTGTACACTCTGCCTGCCACGAAATTCGTTCACATCGAGACGATATACGACCCGTACCCGGTTGATATTCTCATTCGGCCAGCAATCCAGATCACAATTGAAATGGATACCATCCACCGCCAGTCCACTGTCCGGCTCCATCAGTACCAGTTTGAGGTGACGCTGACCGACAATACGTTGCTGCAACAGACTGAACTCTCCATCGAACAGGGGTTCCGGGAAGTGATGCCCCCAGGGGCCGCTTTCACGCAGTAACCGGGCCAGTTCCAGATTGATCTGATCACCCCGTAACACGCCATCGGTCAGTACCCGCTGTTGCAGATCATCATCGGATAACTGACGATGCACCTCTTCATCCAGCGCCTGCTGAAACAGTGCCAGACTGTCAGCAGCAATCGTCAGCCCGGCCGCCATAGCATGGCCACCAAATTTGCGCAGCAACTGTGGATGACGGGCAGCAATCGCATCCAGCCCATCGCGAATATGAAAACCGGCAATTGAGCGTGCAGAGCCCTTGATCTCGCCATCATCACCGGGTGCAAAGGCGATAACCGGACGATGTACCCGATCTTTTATGCGTGATGCCAGAATACCGATCACTCCCTGATGCCAGCTCTGATCATAAAGCGCCAGCCCCCAGGGCAGAGCATCCTCGGACAGTTCCAGCTGATTCAGCAACGTCAGTGCCTGCTGCTGCATCTCCTGCTCGATCTGACGCCGTTCCTTGTTCAGTTCATCCAGCGTACCGGCCAGATCACGGGCATAATCCAGATCAGGCGATAACAGACATTCGATACCAATCGACATATCTTCCAGTCGCCCGGCAGCATTCAGACGCGGGGCCAGCGCAAAACCAAAGTCCGCCGCGGTCAGTTTACGTGGGTCTCGACCGGAAATTTCGATCAGCGCCTGGATACCGGGGCGCATACAACCGGCATGGATGCGTTTGAGCCCCTGATACACCAGGGTACGGTTGTTATGCTCCAATGGCACCACATCTGCCACCGTGCCCAGAGCCACCAGATCCAGCAATACACCCAGATTTGGCTGCGCCAGGCCACGCTGATCAAACCAGCCACGCTGTTGCAACGCCCGGCGCAAAGCAATCATTACATAGAAAATCACCCCCACCCCACAGGTAGACCTGGCACTGAACTCACAACCAGGCTGGTTCGGATTGACAATGGCGCAGGCATCCGGCAGTTGCTGACCTGGCAGGTGATGGTCCGTAACAATGACATCCACACCCTGCTCTGTAGCACGGGCCACACCATCCACTGACGAAATGCCGTTATCCACCGTAATCAGCAACTGCGGCTGTTGCGTCAGAGCGACATCAACAATTTCCGGGCTCAGGCCATAACCATATTCAAACCGGTTGGGTACCAGATAATCGACCGGGCCTGCGCCCATCATACGCAGCGCTTCAATTGCCACTGCGGTACTGGTTGCGCCGTCGCAATCAAAGTCACCCACAATCAGGATTCGCTGCTGCTGTTCCAGCGCCACAATCAGTCGCTCAACAGCCGCATCAATACCCTTCATACTGTTATAGGGCAGCAGTTCTTTCAGGTTTCGTCCCAGCTCGGCCTGATCACTAATTCCCCGGCTGGCGTAGATGCGCGCCAGCACCGGGTCGGTCTGCTGTTCAATAGCCAGCCCGGCAGCAGGCTCTGGCCGACGCTGAATAATCAGTGTTTTCATTGCATATCCCGGATAATAAAAACCCGGTACGACCATATTCAGTAAACCAGCCCAAGGGTTAGATCGGGCCTGTTACAGGTCGTACCGGGTCAGAGAATACTGCAGCCAGATCACTCCGGCTCAGTTACTAACTGGCTCAGTCAGTATGTACGTGGCTGCTGATGAACTGCTGTACAGTTGTCAGATCATTGGCCAGTACTTCAACTCGCTCTTCGCGTTCAAACAGATCAGTCATATGCGCAGGCAACTGTGGGCCTTCCAGACCTGCTTTTACCACAGGCTCAGGGAACTTGACCGGGTGTGCTGTCGCCAGGGTGATCATCGGTACGCTGGCATCACGGTTACATTCGCGAGCCGCTTTGACACCGATAGCAGTATGCGGGTCAAGCAGGTAGCCAGTCTGGGCGTGAACGTCTTTGATCACCTCACAGGTGGTCTCATCATCCACCGCATAGCTATCGAACAGTCCACGTACTTTCTCCCAGCGTGCACCGTCCAGCTGTACCGGTTCGGACTTGAAGCGATCCATCAGATCACTGATAGCAGCACCGTCACGGTCATACACGTCGAACAGCAGACGCTCAAAGTTGGAAGACACCATGATGTCCATAGACGGTGACAGGGTGTGCTCCAGCGTACCTTTAGACATGTCATTGCCGCTGATTACGCGGTGCAGAATGTCGTTACGGTTGGTTGCAACCACCAGCTGTCTGATTGGCAGGCCCATCTGCTTGGCCAGATAACCGGCAAAAATATCACCAAAATTACCGGTTGGTACAGAGAAGCTCACTTCACGGTGCGGGCCACCCACGGCCAGAGATGCCGAGAAGTAGTACACAATCTGGGACATGATGCGTGCCCAGTTGATGGAGTTCACCGCACCCAGTTTCAGGCCATTCAGGAAATCCTGATTGGCAAAGCTGTCTTTGACCATCTGCTGACAGTCATCGAAGTTACCTTCCAGCGCAATATTGAAGACGTTGTCTTCCAGAATGGTGGTCATCTGGCGACGCTGCACTTCAGACACTCGGTTGTGCGGGTGCAGGATGAAAATATCCAGATGATCACTGTGACGGCAGCCTTCAATCGCCGCAGAACCGGTATCACCGGAGGTCGCACCCATGATCACCAGACGGTCATTGCGTTTGGCCAGCACGTGGTCCATCAGACGGCCCAGCAGTTGCAGAGCAAAGTCCTTGAACGCCAGTGTCGGGCCGTGGAACAGTTCCAGCACCCACTCATTGGTGCCCAGCCCCTGTACCGGAGCCACACCAATATGGTTAAACCCGGCGTAGGTTTCGTCGATCATCTGCTTCAGATCAGCATCGTCGATGCAGTCCGCTACAAATGGCTGGATGATCTTGAATGCCAGATCACTGTAAGGCAGACCCGCCCAGCTGGCGATCTCTTCTTTGCTGAAGGACGGCAGACTTTCCGGTACGTACAAGCCACCATCGCTGGCCAGACCCGCCAGCAGCACATCTTCGAAGTTCAGCGCCGGAGCCTGACCCCGCGTGGAGATATATTTCATTGTCCGTTCCTCGCTTACAGCTGCTCTACACGGATGCGTTTAACAGAACCGGTTACCGCTTCCAGTGCTTCAATTGCAGCAATCGCATCGTTCATCTTCTGCTCTTTAACCTGCTGAGTCAGAATGATGACGGGGACCTGTTCGGCGCTGGTTGCTTTCTGGATGATCGCTTCGATATTAATATCCTGTTTACCCAGAATGGTGGTCACAGCCGCCATGGTGCCAGGCTTCTCGCTGGCAGACAGGCGCAAGTAGTATGCACATTCGTTCTCTTCAATCGGCAGTACTGGCGCATCGGACAATTCACCCGGCTGGAATGCCAGGTGTGGTACACGGTTGTCACGATCAGCGGTCAATGTACGTACCACGTCAACGATGTCAGCAACCACCGCGGACGCCGTCGGCTCTGCACCGGCACCAGCACCGTAGTACAGTGTCTGACCAACAGCATCGCCATCGACAACGACAGCGTTCATAACGCCGTTAACATTGGCCAGCAGTGCCTGCTCCGGCACCAGCGTCGGGTGAACGCGCAGCTCAATACCGCTTTCGGTACGACGGCTGACGCCCAGGTGCTTGATGCGGTAACCCAGCTCTTCAGCGTACTGCACATCTTCTGTTGTGATCTGGCTGATCCCTTCGGTGTAAGCCTTGCTGAACTGCAATGGAATACCAAAGGCAATAGAGGACAGGATGGTCAGCTTGTGCGCCGCATCGATACCTTCAACGTCGAAGGTCGGATCAGCTTCGGCATAGCCCAGCGCCTGTGCTTCTTTGAGCACGTCATCAAAGTCACGGCCTTTCTCTTTCATCTCAGTCAGGATGAAGTTACCGGTACCGTTGATAATGCCCGCTAGCCAGTTGATCTTGTTGGCAGACAGACCTTCACGGATAGCCTTGATAATCGGAATACCGCCAGCAACACCTGCTTCAAACGCGACCATGACGTTCTTTTTCTGTGCAGCTTCAAAGATCTCGTTGCCGTGTTCAGCAATCAGCGCCTTGTTAGCAGTGACAACGTGCTTACCATTTTCAATAGCGGTCAGCACCAGATCACGGGCAACATCGTAACCACCGATCAGCTCGACAACGATATCAATCTCGGGGTTGGTAGCGACCGCAAAAATATCGCGGGTTACCTGTGTGCCTTTGGTATCAACGTCAGGGTTGTCACGACGCGCACCAACCTCTTCAACAATAATCTTGCGGCCTGCACGACGGGAAATTTCGTCTGCATTACGTTTCAGAACGTTGAAAGTACCGCCGCCGACAGTACCCAGTCCACAGATACCCACTTTTACCGGTTTCAAACCAACACCTCGCATAAGCTTTTAGCGAAAGAATCAACCGCAATTGCGGTCAAAAACAGGTCAGACAGTATATCTGATTGGTCTGCCCAGGCCTATCAACCATGCAAACAAATACAGACCGGAAATGTTTCTGCTCCAGCACACAACATTTCTGCACCCAGGCACAAAAAAAGGAGCATTCAATGCTCCTTTTTCGTTTTTCAAGCAAAATCAGTGCATCAGACACACAACGTTAGTGCATCAGGCAATGATTCGCACGGCTTACTTCAGCTGCATCATCGCCGCCAGGCGGTTAGCAGGCACGTAACCCGGAATCAATGTGCCGTCTTCCAGCACAATTGCTGGCGTACCGTTTACACCCACCGCCTGGCCAAGCGCCATCTGATCCATGATCGGATTATCACAGTTTTTGGCAGCCACTTTGTCACCGCCGCTCTTGGAAGCGTGCATGGCATCAGCACGGGCTTTACCCGATGACTGACACCAGATCGATTGCATTTCTTTATAAGCGGGCGAACCGAAACCGGCACGCGGGTACGCCAGATAGTTCACCTGTACGCCCATCTCATTCAGCGCCGGAATTTCACTGTGCAGTTTGCGGCAGTATGGGCAGGAGGTATCCGTGAAGACGTTGATGGTCGCTTTCACCTCACCCTGCGGCGCATAGACAATTTTGTCATCATCCGCAATAGCGGCAATTTTCTCAGCCCGGCTCAGTGCCAGTTTCTGCTCAGTCAGATTTACAAAGCCATCCTGATCGCTGTAGCGGTACAACTGACCAACAACAAAGTACTCGCCCCTTTCATCAGAAAACAGTGTTTCGCCACTGCCCAGCGTCACTTCATACAGCCCCTGCATACTGGCCGGCTTGACAGACTCAATCGGAATCTCGCTGTTTACTTTTTTCAGCTGCGCTGCAATCCGTTGTTCTGCACCTTCGGCAGCCATCGCTGTGCTGCTGATCAGTGCTCCATTAAGACCCAACGTCATCAGGGCCGTTACCAGTACTTTTCGCATCAGATTCCTCATAGAATTATTCAGGTTGCAGGCGTGGCATGGACACTATGAACTCGACAACAACACAAAGTTCCCACTCCCTGCAAATTTGTAATGGCTGTTTTTTCTCGCCATGGTGGGCCACTACCATAGCTGATCCTGCTCGCTGCCAACGAAACGCAGCCCGGTTCAACCCCGTGGATGGTGCTGCTGATGAAGCGTCTGTAAACGGTGCTGGGCCACATGGGTATAAATTTGCGTGGTAGACAGGTCGCTATGTCCCAGCAGCAACTGCACCACTCGCAAGTCAGCGCCATGGTTCAGCAGATGGGTAGCAAAGGCATGACGTAACGTATGGGGAGACAGCGGTTTCTCAATACCAGCCAGCTGGGCATAATATTTGATACGATACCAGAAGGTCTGGCGGGTCATGGCACCGCCCCCACGACCTGGAAACATTACATCACCACTGACATTAACATCCAGTAATACCAGATAACGTTTCAACCAGCCCAGCGCTTCATCACCCACCGGCACCAGCCGGTCTTTTTCACCTTTGCCGGTAATACGCACCACCCCCTGCACCATATCCAGTCGGCTCAGCGTCATTCCCACCAGCTCACTGACTCGCAAACCAGCGGCATACAGCAGTTCCAGCATGGTGCGGTCGCGCAGCCCCAGCGGGGTACGAATATCTGGCGCGGCCAGTAATGCCTCTACATCTGCCTCTGTCAGGCTATCAGGCAACAGGCGCGGCAGTTTAGGACTATCAAGGTCCAGCGTCGGGTCAGCTTCCAGCCAGTGCTCGCGCAAGGCAAAGCGATAGAAACCACGCAGGCAGGACATCAGCCTGGCAGTGGAGCTTGCCTTGAGCTTTTCCTGCTGACGCCAGTCCAGATGCTGCTGAATCCAGCTACGCTCAACCTGCATCAGCGTACAGTTACGCTCATTCAGCCAGCAGGCGAAGTGGTGCAAATCCCGTCGATAGGAAGCCAGCGTATTATCGGACAGGCCCTTTTCCAGCCAGACACTGTCCAGGTATTGCTCGATCACCCGCTGATCTTCTTTATTCTGTGCTTTGGTTGCCATGGTACTCAAAGTCCGTATCAGGTGACGCACACCCTATGCCCGCAATCAGGGCTTGTCCAGCGCTTGCCGTACAGACAAGCAAAACCCGCATACAGGATGCGGGTTGCGTTTTACTGGTAAGCTTTGCCAGTAAAGCTGTACAGCAAGTCAGAGCAATACTCAGCGCTGGCCGTGGTACAGATCACCGCCATACCAGCTGTGCGGGTTGCGAGCCTGCTCGGTTGGCTGCGCGGGTTGTTTCTCAAACTCACCGGTGCCGGTGTTCCAGGTGGTCGCTGCAGAAGCGGTGCTGGCTACGAACGTTAACACCAGGGTCGCGATTAATGCTTTCATGACTGAGTCCTCAACCGTTATGACTTCAGAGGGAAGGTTCACTTTCAAGGTATGCCGCTTTTATGAAACCTGACTGAAAACACCGACTAACTTCCCTGTTAGTAAGCTGAATAGATTTCAGGTTGCTTTTTATGCACAGGCGGGCACTTGCCGGGTTGTTGATAACTACGGAAGTAATGATCGAACCGGCTGTGGAAAAGTTACCCTCAGTCGTGAGACGGGCATGAACCGATTAGCGGAGCTATCTGGCTCATATAGTGAGCCGAATAAGGTTTTGGCTATAACCTGCCTGTAACAACTCCAGCGCCTTCCTGTCCGCAGTGATGTCGCAGCTAAGATGGAAAGATCAGGTATGCCCATCACTCTGCTGCGATAATTCGATATATTTTTACTGTGTTTACACACCAGACTTCGCCTGCTGGCGTTTATACCAGCTTGGCGGAGAGTCAAGGGGATTTTCATCCCCTTAGCAATGCCACAGATACCAGGTCCGCATATACTTCTACCTCCACAGGCCACTACTTCCGTTTCTGACCAATGCCATTCACTATGATAAAGGCGCAGTGGCACAAAAAATACTTATTCCTATTATCTTCTAGATCTATTAATCCTCTTTAATCAGAAAAAGATTATATAAACCCTGAACATTAAATAATTTCCGCGTAAGAATAAATATTAATAGCAACAACAGATAAAAACCCACTCAGGAATTTAATCTTTTTTTGCTATGACTATTAAGTGACGCCTAATATCACCATCTTCAGGATGCTTGAATTCTTTTTTTTCTTGCCTTACAGAAAAACCCGCCATACATAATTTATCTATAACTTTTTTAGTATGACTAGGATTCCTATTAAATATATAGTCATTATATACAAAAAGGCCGCCTCTCTTCAAAACCCTATAGAGTTCTTCTATTTGCCCTGGATATATTTCAAAGTGCATAACAAAACTTGCTATTATAGCATCATAAGCTTCATTTTCAGCCGAAATCATTTGGGCTCCATCAAAATGCTCAACACGGCTTTCCATACCTTCGCAGGCATGCTGAAGGTAACTCTTTAAAGCATATTTTAGAACTGACTCACTCAAATCTAGGCCTAACATAGTTTCCGGAGGCGATATATTATATTCAGAGAATATATCAGCAACTAACCCTCCCCCACAGCCAAAGTCAATTAATCCATTCGGAGCAATATCAAACTGATCATATAAAAACTTAATGACTTGAAGAGAGTATTCCCTATCTATTATTTCACTGCTAAGCTGTATACGTATTTCAGATAACGCAGAAACTTCTTCCTTGCTTAACTGTGCAGGAGGCTTAGGGACATACAACCGATCCATATAGCGATAAAATTTATCACCATTATCATATATGACGTCAGGCCCTGGTTCTTTGGACACTCTCAAGCTTTTATAAATATCCACCATGTAACCTCAATTAGCCCGACCAACATTTAATAAAGATTTAAAAATCTTTGCCAAATCATATTTAACAAACATAGTATAGACTAAAGCTGAAACAAACATAAAAGCAAAGTCAAAATATGGTATAAATGTATAATAACCCATAGCTTCCTCATATGAAATAAAAAACAAAAGGTCACTTTCTGATAAAATTTTCAAAACAGGCTCTCTAACAAACAGTGCATCAGCCGCCCAGAAAATTACAGGAACACTAGAAAAAACAACACAATTTCTTAGCCATTTCATATTGTTACTTTTCATACTTCCTCTAACAATAATAAATTTTGGAACAGCAACCAAACAAATCAAGAGCCAAATAGCGGATTCAGAAAAATACCAAGATTCAGGAAAGTAAACTTTAAAAAGCTCTGAACCAATTCTAGTTGCATCTAATCCCATAGATAGAAATGCTGCCAAAAAAAGCCCAAACAAAAAAATAGCAACCTCTCTTCTTTTAGATGCCGATATATCAAAGACATCAAACTGAGCATTGTATGACTTCATTCCTTTTTTTAGTATAGCATCATCAATTTTAGTCGTATTTTTCAGTCGTATTAGCGGCCTACTTTTTATCTTAAGAGAAAGCCAATCATCAAAATAAGACATACTCTGGTTTGAATAAACCTTTATAACTTCAGAATCAACCTCCGTTTTATTTTCATCAATGCATTTAATGTTTACGCTATGGGGTTTTGGCTCACTATCATCTGGCAATAAATAATAAACCTTAAAATCAGGACATGGCATTCTACTACCAAAAACAACAGAGTTATCTAAATAAAATGAATCATTCTTTTTCTCAAACCAAGCATTAAACTTTATTCTAAACCAAGAACCATAAGATACATAGTTCTTTATATCATCAACCTTATAACACCCTGGTTTTAAAATAGCCTTCGCTGCTCCTTTCTCAGAATCCGAATCTACCTCAAGCTCAATAGGCATCAAAATAAATCCTTTTATATTTTTATCTTCTTCTTTTATAAAGGACAACTTCTTGTCTTTATAAGACCAAGAATTGATTAAGGTAGAGAGCATCTCTTCATCTATATCTTTAAAACGATCCTTACAGCAACTGATAAAACCGTCAATATCACTAGCAGAAACACTACCGCCCCCCAGAATTGGCGGATTATACTAATTTCATTAAAGTACTCTGATTTATCAGAGAATTCAAAATCAGTCTCCGTCTTTCTATCGGACTCTACAGAAATAGAACAGTTAAGACCAGGAGTCTGATCTGGCTTTTCACATTTAAAAACTGCAGCAATAAATACATTAACTTCACGTAACCCAGAACCATTGTCTTCACCTAGTGTTAAAAACCGGAAGAACTTATCTATTTCAATATTTCCTTTTCCATGGCTATTAACTTCTACTTTTACTTTCATAGACCTATCCATGATCAATTATTAGCGGCTATATTTTACATTTTATTTTGCCATAAAAAAGCCCCCATCAGGGGGCGCAAGAAAGGGCCATATCACGCTCTACATTCTGTAGCTGCCAAAATCCGTGACACAGCAGGTACAACGGTGGCCATCACCGCTGTTGCCAGGATGCAGCCGAGGCTGCAGCTCAGGTATTACAATGATTCAGCACTCGTTCCCACGCTCCCGCGCGGGAACGCATAGCTGCAACCTTACTCACAACTATATGGGCACTGGTGCAGCGATGTTTTTCAACCATGAATCGCTTTACCGAAGGTAGCCAGCGCCGCTTCCATGGTGGCTTCACCCAGGCTCGGGTGCATATGGACGGTGCCGGCTATATCTTCCACTACCGCACCCATCTCCAGTGCCAGGGTGAATTCACCCACCAGTTCAGCAACATGGGCGCCCACGGCCTGGATACCGACCACCACATGGTCATCGGTACGGGCAACAATGCGGACAAAGCCGCCATCTTCACCGGCTTCCATGGTCAGTGCTTTGCCAATGGCAGCGAATGGGAATTTGCCGACGGTGATATCCAGCCCTTTCGCCTTCGCCTGTTCCGGGGTCAGGCCAACGCAGACCAGTTCCGGCTCGGTGAAGCAGACCGCAGGGATCGCCACCGGCTCGAAGCTGCGTTTATGGCCAGCGATAATCTCCGCCACCATCTCGCCCTGAGCCGAAGCTTTATGAGCCAGCATCGGTTCACCCACCAGGTCACCAATAGCCCAGACATTACGGGTGCTGGTGCGGCACTGCTTATCCACTTTGACAAACTGGCCATCACGGTCGACCGGCATATTTTCCAGTCCCCAACCAGCGGTGTTTGGCGTACGGCCAACCGCTACCAGCACTTTGCTGGCGGCCAGGCTCTGCTGTTCACCGGCTTTATCGCGGTAATGCAGTACTGCGCCATCATCATCCTGATCAACCGATTCCGCGCGGGCATGAGTAATTACATCCACATCATGCTTTTTCAGCCACTGCACAATCGGGCGGGTCAGTTCTTTGTCGTAGATCGGCAGAGGACGCTCGCCACTTTCCACAAAGGTGACTTTTGCCCCCAGTTTGCGCCAGGCGATACCCAGCTCAAGACCGATATAACCGGCACCAATCACCACCAGATGCTCTGGCATTTCAGTCAGATTCAGCGCGTCGGTGGAGGAGATCACCGCACCACCAAAGGGGATACCCGGCAACTCGGTCACTGAGGAACCATTAGCCAGGATCACATGCTCAGCATGCAGGGTCTGGCCACCCTCTGCGGTTTCAATCTCACAGGTTTTGGCATCAACAAAGTTGGCCCAACCGCGGATCACTTCAACACCGGCTTTCGCCAACAGGCCTTCAACGCCGCCATTGAGGCGATCAACCACGCCCTCTTTCCACTGCTGAGTTTCAACCAGATTCAGTTCCGGCGCGGAGCTGAGGGAGATACCCAGCTTGCCGCTGCCCACATGGGCCAGCAGCTCTTCATAACGGCTGGCGGCGTGGATCAGCGCCTTGGATGGGATACAGCCACGGATCAGACAGGTGCCACCGGTACGGTCGGCTTCAATCAGCACCGTATCCAGCCCCAGCTGACCGGCACGGATTGCGGCGACATAACCGCCCGGGCCACCGCCCACCACCAGTACTTTGCATTTACGATGTGTATTCATGGCGGGCTCCTTAAACGAAGATACTTGCAGGGTTTTCCAGCAGGCGTTTCAGCGCCTGCACCATCAGCGCAGCGTCATAACCATCGACGATGCGGTGGTCGAAGGATGAGGACAGGTTCATCATCTTGCGCACCACAGTCTCGCCGTTATGTACCACTGGCTTCTCCTGCAGCTTGTTCACACCGACAATCGCCGTTTCCGGTGCATTGATTACCGGGGTGGTGACGATGCCGCCAATCGCCCCCAGGCTGGTGATGGTGACGGTGGAGCCGCTCAGTTCATCGCCACGTGCACTGCCATCGCGGGCTGCGGCACTGAGGCGGGACAGCTCGGTAGCGGACTGCCAGATATCCAGCGCTTCGGTATGACGCACCACCGGCACCATCAGGCCTTTGTCGGTCATAGTGGCGATACCGATATGCACCGGCGCGTACTGGGTCAGCACTTCGCGCTCTTCGTCGTAACGGGCATTACAGGCCGGGAACTCCGGCAGCACTTTGGTCAGCGCCTGCATGATAAACGGCAGCAGGGTCAGCTTGGGCTGATCCGGCTTACGGTTTTCATTCAGATGCTGGCGCAACTCTTCCAGTGCGGTTACGTCGATCTCTTCCACATAGGCGTAGTGCGGAATGCTGCGCTTAGCTGCCACCATCTTCTGAGCGATCACCCGGCGCAGGCCACGGATCGGCACCTCAGTGGTGGCGGTACGGGCCATCGCCTG